>NZ_JPDP02000018.1:0-27270 GCF_000732685.2 Sphingomonas sp. STIS6.2 | reverse complement strand
GGCCGACGCGCTCGACTATGCGCATCGCAGCCTTGTCGACCAGCTCGACACGGGCGCGCGCCAGCTCGAGATCGACGTGAACTATGATCCGCGGGGCGGGCATTATGCGCGCGGCTCGTCGGACCCGAAGCTGCAGCGGCCGGGCTTCAAGGTGCTGCACATCCCCGGCATCGACAATGCGTCGAGCTGCGTCCTGCTCACCGAATGCCTGACAATCGTCCGCGACTGGTCGGCCCGCCATCCGCGCCACGTCCCGATCCTGCTGATGTTCAACGCCAAGGACGAGCAGAACGCCGCGCGCGGCGGCATCGACGCGCTGCCGTTCGACGCTGCCGCCTATGACGCGCTCGATGCGGAGATCCGGTCGGTGCTGGCGCCGGGCAAGCTGATCGTGCCCGACGACGTGCAGGGCCGCTATCCCACACTCCGCGACGCCGTCCTCGCCGACAACTGGCCGCTGCTCGAGGCGTCGCGCGGCAAATTCCTGTTCGCGCTCGACGAGCCCCCCGCCAAGGTCGCGGTCTATCGCGGCGCGCGCCGCTCGCTCGAAGGCCGCGTGTTCTTCATCAACACCGACGAGGCGTCGCCCGCCGCCGCCTATCTGACGCTCAACGACCCGGTCCGCGACGCCGAACGCATCCGCCGCGACGTGCGCGCGGGCTTCCTCGTCCGCACCCGCGCCGACGCCAACACGCGCGAGGCGCGCGCCAATGACCGCGTGCCGCGCGACACCGCGCTCGCGGGCGGCGCGCATTATGTCTCGACCGACTATCTCTGGCCCGACCCGCGCTTCGCCGGCGGCTACCGCGTCGCGCTCCCCGGCGGCCATGTCGCGCGCTGCAACCCGGTCCGCATCGCGAAGCCATGCGGCGACCTCGAATGATCCGCCAGGTGAAGCCGGTCCTCGTCGCCACGCTGCACACCGCCCCCGAGTTCCGGCGCGACATCGACGCCGCGCGCACGGAACTCGCGCACGCCGCGGGCGCTGTCCCCGATATGTCGCACTGCCGGATCGAGGCCGGCGCCAGCTAGCAGACGGACCAGCACGCGGATGATCGACGACCCCAAGGCCACGACTCTCACGATCGCCGGTCACGCGATCCGCGACATTGCGAGCTTCTACGACGAGATCAACCGCGTCTTCATGGCGGGCGAGGACTGGTCGCTCGGCCCCAGCCTCGATGCGCTCGATGACCTGTTCTACGTCAGCTACGGCGCGCTTGCGGGCAAGGCGCCGGTCGTCCTCGTCTGGCAGGATATCGAGACGAGCCGCGCCGCGCTCGGCATCGACGCCACCAGAGCCCATCTCCGCGCCAAGCTCCAGAACACGGCCTTCGACGCCGCACGCATCACCGCCCAGCTCGACGCGCTCGAACAGGGCCGCGGCGAGACCTATTTCGACACCATCCTGACGATCATCGCCGACCACCCCAACATCCACCTCGTCCGCGCCTGACCCGGCGCAATTGGGTTATCGCGGCGTCACCGATGCGCGGATGCGGAACAGGTTGTCGGCGACCAGGCCGACGGCGGACAACAATGTAGCTTGGCTTTTCATGCAAACTCCCGTGGCAGGTGTGTGGAGATACGCCGTACGCCCGCGTCCGCGGCGGGGAGCGCCGCGGACGCGAAGGTCAGAAGCTGGTGGTCACGCCGAAGGTGAAGATGCGGCCGCTGCGCGTGTAGACGAGCGTCCGGTCGGCGCTGAAATCGGCGAACTGCTCGATCGGCCGGTTGGTGACGTTGATGCCCTCGATCACGAAACGCAGATTCTCGACCGGGCTGTAGCGGATCTGGAAATCGACGTTGTTGGTCGGCCGGATGCCGTCGCCGACATTGGCGTTGCTCCCCGCGCCGGTGATGTAGCGGCTGCGATAGGCGGTCGAGACGCGCGCGCCGAACCGCTCGGTCTCGAAATACAGCGTCGCGTTGGCGGCCCATTTCGACAGGTTGAACAGCGGGATCGTCTGGGCGACGCCGTTGTAGATCGCCTTCTGGTCGCCATCGATCCAGGTGCCGTTGGCGACCACGCCGAAATGGTCGAACGGCGCGGGCAGGAAGGTGAAGTCGTGCTGGACCGCGGCCTCGACCCCGCGGATGCTGGCGCCGTCGCCATTGACGGGCCGGGTATAGTTGTACGGCGTGGTGCCGTCCTGCCCCGGCAGCAGCAGCGAGACCGGGAAGCCGGTGGCGCTGTAGGGCACCTGCGACGTCTCCGAGGTGATGAAGCTCGCCAGATCCTTCCAGAACATGCCGACCGACGCGAAGCCGTTGCGATCCATATAATATTCCAGCCCGCCTTCCACCGAGGTCGAGCGGAACGGCTGGAGGTTGGGGTTGCCGACCGACACCGTGCCGCCGAACGGCGCGACCGTCAGCGTGCCCGCGGCGGCAAGCTGCGGCAGGCCGGGACGGTTGACGTTGCGGCTCGCCGACGCGCGCGCGATCAGCTTCGGCGTGAGGTCGAGCGCGATATTGAGCGCGGGCAGCCAGTCGTCGTTGCTGGTCTTGACCGTCACGGGCTGCAGCACCGTGACGCCGTTGGTCGCGGTCGCGAGCGACCCGCTGGAGACGAGCGCGGTATGATAATAGCGCACGCCCGCATTGCCGCGCAGCCGCATCGAACCGAGTTCGGTATCCAGATCGAGCTGCGTGAAGCCCGCCCAGCTCGTCTCGCGGATGCGGAAGTCGCTGCCCGCGGTCAGGTTCGCCGCGGTCAGGTTCCGGTTGTTGCCGAGCAGCGCGTAGATGCCCGCGACGTCGCCGCCGATATAGGGGATCAGGCTGTCGCGGTTGATCACGTATTTCAGCGCGTCGGGTACCGCGCGGTCGCTGGTCGCCTGCGTCCCGTAGAAGATGTTGGTGAGATACTGGTACCCGCTGTTGGTGAAGCGCTTATACTCGCCGCCGAGCTCGAGCTTCAGGATCGGCGACACCGTATAGACCGCCTGGAGCTGGCCGTTGCGATAGGCGTTGTCGATCGTGTTTTCCTGCGTCACCAGCCGCTGGACGTTCCAGTTCGCCGGCTTGGTCAGGTCGAAGCCATAGGTGTTGACCGGGATCGTCGGCTGCATGTCGAAACTGAACGCGGTGTTGCGCGCCTGCAGGAAGATCTTGTCGAACGTCGGCTGCGCGAACGCCGACTTCTGATAGCCGGCGAGCGCGGTCAGCGTCAGGCGATCGCCGACCTTCCATTCGGCATTGGCCACCGCCTGATAGAAATCGGTCTGGTTCTCGACCCGGTGATGCTCGGTCCGCTGGTCGATCCCGGTATAGCTGGCGGCGACGAGCGAATTGCCCTGGATCGTCGCCGAGCGGATGACCTGCGTGCCGCTGACATTGCCGGTCAGCGCGTTATAGCCGCCCGCCGCAATCGCCCAGTCGTCACGCTTGTCGGCGAGGTGTCCGTAGAGCAGGTCGACATCCAGCTTGAACCGATCGCCCGGATGATATTGCAGCGCGCTGGTGACGCCGATCCGCTCGCGGTCGGTGTACCAGGTCGAGGGCGACTGCGCCTGCGGTGCGAAGATCGTACCGCCGCGCAGCAGCGCGCGTGTCGCTGCATCGATCTCGGGCCCGATATTGTTCGCGCCGTAGGTGACCTTGCCCCAGTTCCAGTTGCGATAGCCATATTCGTTGTTGCGGATCTTCGAATAGGCGACCGAGACGAGCGCACCGAAATCGCCCTGGCGCTGCGAGAACAGCCCGACGAGCCGCGGGGTGATGCCGCTGGTCTGGTCGTTGGTCTGGCCTTTGGCCGACAGCACGATCTTCTGCCCGTCATAGTCGAACGGCTTGGCGGTGAAGAGCTGGACCGTCCCGGCGATGCCGCCCTCGTCCTGATTGGCGGCATAGCTCTTCTGCACACTGACGCGGTTGAACAGCTCGGACGCGAACAGGCTGAAGTCGAAGCCGCGGCTGCGGCTGACGTTGCCGCGATTGTCCATCCCCGACGCGGTGTTGCCGAGCACCTCCATGCCGTTCAGCTGGGTGCGCGTGAAATCGGGGCCGAGCCCGCGCAGCGCGATCTGGCGGCCTTCGCCGGTGTCGCGGGTGATCGCGACGCCGGGGACGCGTTGCAGCGCTTCGGCGAGATTGAGGTCGGGAAACGCGGCGATGTCGGACGCGACGATATTGTCCTCGGTCCCGACCGCGCGGCGCTTGAGCTCCTGCGCGGCGAGCAGGCTGCGGCGATAGCCGTTGACGACGATGTCGTCGGCGACCGCGACCGGCTCAGCTGCCAGCGTCGACACGCCCCCCGCGACGCCCCCCGCGACCGCCGGCGTGGCTACCGGCGCGGGTGCGCTGACGGTGCGCAGGCCCGGGCGCGGCGGCGCGCGCCGCAGCACCAGCACGCCGTTGCTCTCGACCGGGTGCAGGCCCGTGCCGCGCAGCAGCACGGCGAGGGCCGCCGGCGCGGTCAGCCGCCCGCTCACCCCCCCGGTCCGCTGTCCCTGGATCAGCGCGGGCGCCGCGATCACCTGCATCCCCGTCGCGCTCGAATAGGCCGACAGCGCCGCCGCGAGGTCGCCTGCGGGAATGGCGAACGCGCGCGTTCCCGCCGGCTGCGTGCCCGCCGGCCGGGCGTGTGCCGCCGCTGGCATTGTGAGCGCACACACCGCCAGAGCGAGTGCCGACGTTCCGTAAAACCGCGTCATGATAATCCCCCGTCATGGCGCCCCCACGCGCCATTCGGGAGGAAGACGGCGCAGGCCGACGGATCCGGACAGTGTTTTTTTCAGCGCGCGGTTTCGAGCGCGAGCCCCCCGTCCCGCTCGACCACCGCGAACCCGAACCCGCCGCCGATCGCCGCCAGGAGCTGGCGCGGACGATCGGTCCGGAAACGGCCGAACACCGTCGTCGAGGCGAGCGGCTCGGCAGGGCGCGCGATCCGGACGCCGCCCTGCCGGTCGAGGATCTCGACCAGATCGTCGAGCCGCATGCCCGCGGTGTCGATCCAGCCCTGACGCCAGTCGGGCAGCCCCGGATCGAAGCGCTCGGGTACCGCGGTCACGCCGCCGCGGATGCTGCTGCGATAGCCCGCGCGGACCACGACGCCGCGCCGCGCGTCTGCTGACGCCGGGTTAAGCGGGTCGAACCCGACCGCGCCGCGATAGACCGCCAGCGCGACCTGCCGCCGCGTCAGATCCAGGTCGAACGCGGTGCCGAGCACGCGCGTCCGGCTGGCCCCCGCACGCACGACGAAGGGGCGCGCGGCATCGTGGCGCACGTCGAAGAACGCCTGGCCCGCCAGCAGCCGGGCACTGCGCCCGGCGGTCGTGTAGACGACCTGCAGTCGCGTCGCGCCGTTCAGCCGGACGGTGCTGCCGTCCGCCAGCGTCGCGGTCGCGCGCTCGCCGGCCCGCGTCGCGAACAGCTGCGGCGACGGTGCCACCGCGGCGGGCGGCGGGGCCATGCGGAGGCCGAGGGCGAGCAATACGGCGACGAGCGGCGCGGTCGTGGCCGCGACGACGACGGACCGCCGCCGCCGCCTGAGCGCGCGGACCTGCTCGTCCGACAGCCGACCACAGTGCAAAGCGGCGGTCCGCAGCGCATCGGTCAGCGCGGCATCGGTCACGGCCGCGCCCCCGCCCCCGCTGCTGCTGCTGCTGCTGCTGCTGCCGGCGGTCACGCCCCCGCCTCCATCGTGAACCCCCGCCGCGCCAGCGCGGTGCGAAGGTCGGCAAAGGCCCGGACGACGTGTTTCTCGACCGCGGCGGTGCTCATGTCGAGCCGATCGGCGATCGCCGCGGTGGTGAGGCCGTCCAGCCGTCGGCGCAGGAATATCTCGCGGCGCAGCGGCGGCATGCGTTCGAGCGCGCCCGCCATCAGCGCGACCGCGCGGCGGAACGCCACCACCCGATCCGCCGCCGGCAGCGGACAGACCATCGCCTCGTCCAGCTCGGCATGCGCACCGCGTCGGGCGACGCGGTGGTGATCGCGCAGCAGATTGCGCGCGATCGCGAAGCAGAGCGCCTTCACGTCCTCGACCCGCGCGCTCGCCTGATAGGTGAACAGCCGCAGATAGGTTTCCTGCACGACGTCGTCGCCGTCTGCGTGATGCCCCAGCCGCCCGTGGACGAACGCACGCAGCGCGCGTGACAGCGCCGCGTCCGGGCATTGCATCGCCAGCGCCGGCGTCACCGGCCGGTGCTCCCCGACGCCCCTGAAAACCCCCGCGTCCCTGTTCACCACGCCCCCCGCTTGCGATTCGGGGCGTCTTATGCGTCCATCGTGAAGCCGGGATGACACCGCGCAGCCGCGCGGGTCTCGGCAGGCGCGACCATGCGGCGAGATCGATCCCAGGGGTAGATCGTTACCAAGTTATACTCGATCACCGTATTGCGACTATCGCGCGTCGCATCCATGCTGATAGTGGCGGCCCTACCAGACGGCGTCGGAAAGCTCCTGAATTGACTGTTGCAGGGCGGCATATCGCCATCATCGCGCCGCCGACCGCCGGGCACATCAATCCTCTGGTCGCGCTGGGCACATCGCTCGTCGCCGCGGGGCACCGGGTGACGCTGGTGCATATGGCCGACGTCGCGGCGATGCTGCCCCGTGGCGACGTCGCGTTTGCGCCGCTCGACCATCCCGCCGATCGCCAGGGGCTGCTGGCCGAGCATTATCGCAAGCTCGCCCAGCCATCGGGGCCGGTCGGGCTGCCGCGCATGATCCGCAGCACCGCGGCGATGACCGAGCTCCTGCTCGCGGCGCTGCCGGCCACCCTCACGCGGCTCGGCGTCGATGCGGTCGTGGCGGATTCGGTCGAGCCGGCGGGGGCGCTGGTGGCACGGCATCTCGGCCTGCCGTTCGTGACCGCGATCACCGGACTCCCGCTGCTCCGCGAGCCGATGATCCCCCCGCCCTTTCTCGGCTGGGCCTACCGGGCCGATGCGCTCGGGCGGAATCGCAACAATGGCGGCTATGCGGTCAGCGACCTGCTGATGCGCCCGGTGACCCGCATCGTGACGACCTATGCGCAGCTTTGGGGGCTCGATCCCGACCCGCAGCAGCAATGGTCGGACCGCCTGCAGATCGCGCAATGCCCCGCAGGGCTCGACTTTCCGCGCACGGCCCTGCCACCGAGCTTCCGGTACGGCGCGCCGTGGCGCCTCGACGAACCCGTGGACGACATCCCCGAAAGCGACGGCCGACCGCTCATATATTGCTCGCTGGGGTCGCTGCAGGGTGCGCGCCGGTCGCTGTTCGCCGCGATGACCGCCGCCTGTGCCGCGGTCGGGGCGCGCGCGGTGGTCGCGCATGGCGGTGGCCTGAGCGACGGCGACGCGGCCTCGCTGCCCGGCGACCCGCTGGTCCGCGCCTTCTGGTCGCAGACGCGTATCCTGCCGCACTGTTCGGCAGCCATCCTCCACGGCGGCTTCAACACCGTGCTCGACGCGCTCGCAGCGGGCGTACCGATCGTCACCGTGCCCTTGGCGTTCGAACAGCCGGCGACCGCGGCGCGGCTGAAGCGGATCGGCGCGGCGCGCATCGTGTCCGCCGCCGACGCCGCCAAAGGCGGGCTCGAACCCGCGCTCCGCCATGTCCTGACCGATCCGGGCTATCGCCGCGCGGCCGGCCTGCTCGCGGCGGAGATGGCGATGGCGGGGGGCGCCGCCGACGCGGCCGCGCGCGTCGAGGCGGCGCTGCGCGACGACGCGGCCGTTACGCCGGCACGCCTGGACCTGGCTGAGGACAGGGCTGCCTGCGCTGCGTGAGGCGCTGCGCCGCAACGATCGCGGGCGGCGCGAGCAGCAGCCCCATCAGCACGTCGACCCCGTAGTGACCGCCGAACACCGGCGTCGCGATGATCGTCAGGATCGCCCAGCCGCGGCCCGGTCCGGCAAGGCGCGGCATCGCACCGAAGGTCCAGATGAAGATCGCGGCGAGCGTCGCATGGAAGCTGGGAAAGCTGACGATCCCCATCAGCATGGTGAGGTCGAGCACGCGCAGCGATCCGTCGCGCAGCCCCGAGATCAGCCCCTGTTCCAGCCACGCGATCGACGGCCAGAGATGCACGTAGCGCGCCGGGTCGAACAAATTTCCCATCGCGGGCGTCAGACCCGAGATGAGGATCGTGACGAACCCGGACAGGATCGCGGCGCACACCATCGTCCGCAGCGTGTCGAACTTCCCCATCCCGCTGAGCGCCACGATGACGACGATCATCTGCACCGTCAGGCTGTGATAGGCGATGCCCAGCAGCCAGATCAGCGGCGGACACTGGTCGAGCAACGCGAGCACGACCGGCCAGTCGAAGCCGACCGCACGATCCGCCGCCGCCAGCCGGGCATCCCACAAGGTGCCGGACTTCGCTGCCAGCGCATAGGCGAGGACCACGCCGAACAGCGTGAACAGCGTCATCTGCAGAAACGCCCTCGCCCCCGCGGCAAGCCGCGGTCGCGCGCTATACCGGCCGATCGCCAGCGCGCCGCCCAGCGCGAGCAGCGACACGACCGCCGGCACCGCCCGCAGCGGATCGACCGTGAAGCGGTCATCCTGCTGCGCGACGAGGAAACTGAGGATCATGGCTGCGACCAGCAACCAGGACGGGGTGTCGCGGTGGTCGGCACGGAAATTCGAAGCGGGCATCGGGGTCGAACGCAGCGTCCCGCCCTGCGGTGCCGCGATCGATCGCATCCGTATGATTTACCTGTGTATGCCACCGCCGGCCCGCGGCCGCCGACGCGGTGCGGCGCGTGCTTTTATGGCGGCGCGCCCTCGCATCGTCCGCCCCGAACGGTTATATATACGTCATGTTGAATGCACTGCTTCTGGTCAGCGCCGATTTGCCCGATCGCGCGTCGTGACCTGGGTCGAGAAACTGGCGATCGTCGTCGGCATGGTCCTGTTCATGGAGTGCTTCGCCTGGGCGACGCACCGCTATGTGATGCACGGCTGGGGCTGGGGCTGGCACAAGTCGCATCACGAGGAGCATGAGGGCTGGTTCGAGAAGAACGACCTTTATGCGATCGTCTTCGCGATCGTCCCGATCGTGCTGTTCGTCGTTGGGCTCTGGTACCCGCCGCTCTGGTGGGCGGCGCTCGGCATCACCGTCTATGGCGGCATCTACGCCTTCGTCCATGACATGCTCGTGCATCAGCGCGGCGGCTTCCGCTGGGTCCCCAAACAGGGCTATTTCAAGCGGCTGCTCCAGGCGCATCGCCTGCATCACGCGGTCGAGGGCAAGGACGGCACCGTCAGCCATGGCTTCCTGTTCGCGCGCAAGCCCGCGGTGCTGAAGGCGCAGTTGCGCGCCAATGCCGATGCGCAGCGTCGTGCGGCCCGTCCCGCGCGGACCCCGAACACCAGTCCGGCAGACCAGCGCGGGTGAGCATCACCGCCGCCCACCCGTCGGACGCGATGAAGCGCCAGATGCGGATCGGCGTGTCGCTGTCCGCCGCGATCATGGTCGCGTGGCTCGCCATCCACATCACCGGCATCTTCTTCTGGCAGTGGAGCCTCGCGACGCTGCCGATCGCGGTCCTGATGGTCCTCGTCCAGACCTGGCTCTCCACCGGGCTGTTCATCGTCGCGCATGATTCGATGCATGGTGCGCTCGCGCCCGAGCATCCAAGGCTGAACCGGGCGATCGGCGCGACCTGTCTCTCGCTCTATGCCTGCCTGTCCTATGCGTCCCTGCTCCCGCAGCATCATCTCCACCACAAGCAGACCGGACGCGCCGGGGATCCCGATTTCCATGGCGGCGACCCGCGGCTGACCCGCTGGTTCCTGCAGTTCTTCAAGACCTATTATTCGCACGGCCAGATCATCCGCATCACGCTGGTGGCGCTGGTCTATACGTTGCTGCTCGGCGCGCCGCTCGGCAACATCGTGATCTTCTGGGCGCTGCCCGCGCTGGGCGCCGTCGCGCAGCTGTTCGTCTTCGGCACCTGGCTGCCGCACCGCGAGCGCGACCTGCCCTTCGCGGATACCCACCGCGCGCACAGCCTCGACATCGGACCCGCGCTGTCGCTGATGACCTGCTTCCACTTCGGCGGCTATCATCACGAACATCATCTCTCGCCGGGCACGCCGTGGTGGGGGCTGCCCGCGCGGCGTCGTGCGCTTGCGGTTCGCGCCGCCGACCGCCGCGGTGTAGAGGACCCCGCATGACGCTTGCCATCATCCTCTCCGCCATTGCGATGACCGTCATCGTCGGGGTCCGCTATCTGCTCGTGTCGGGCGCGTTCGCCTGGATCACGACGCGCAAGCATCCGGGGCTGTATCTCGGGCTCGATCCGCAGGTCCGGCGCGAGATCGTCTGGAGCCTCGCCTCCGCCGCGCTCTACGGCATCCCCGCCGGCGTCGTCGCCTGGGGCTGGCAGCATCGCGGCTGGACGCAGGTCTATGCCGATGTCCACGCCTATCCGCTCTGGTACCTCCCGGTCTCGGTGTTCGCCTATCTGCTCCTCCACGATGCCTGGTTCTACTGGACGCATCGCTGGATGCATCGCCCCGCCCCGTTCAAGCTCGCGCACGCGCTCCATCACGCCAGCCGTCCGCCGACGGCATGGGCCGCCATGGCGTTCCACCCGATCGAGGCGCTGAGCGGCGCGATCGTCATTCCGCTGCTCGTCTTCTTCGTGCCGATCCACATTTACGGGCTGGGGGTCGTGCTGACGATCATGACGGTGATGGGCGTGACCAACCACATGGGGTGGGAGATCTTCCCGCGCTTCATGTGGAGCGGCCCCTTGGGCGGCTGGCTGATCACCGCCAGCCATCATCAGCGCCATCACGAACTCTATGGCTGCAATTACGGCCTGTATTTCCGCCACTGGGACCGGCTGTGCCACACCGATCGCGGCGTCGGCGATTTCACCCGCGAACATGCCCGCGCCGCCAGGCGGGCCGATGCGGCCTGACCAGCCGACTGCGCGATAGGCGACGCCAGCGGCGCCCGGCTCACACTCCCCGAACGCAAAAAGGGCATCCGGGTCGCCCCGGATGCCCTTTTCTGCACGTCGCTCGGGGTCGCAGGCAGCTTGGCCCGCGACCCTGAGCGCTGTGGTTCAGATACCGTTCGACAGATTGGTATCCGCGTCGTTGGTGCGCATGTCTTCAGCCTGGTTCTGGCCGGTCGCACGCACCGCGTCAGCCTTGTTCTCGAGGCTTTCTTCGGCTGCTTCGTTGCCCGTGAGGTCGGCAGCGTCCTCGAGGTTGTCAGCGACCGCCTCGGTGTTCGACTCGATGTTGTCGGCTGCCTGCTCGCGCGGGCTGGTGTTGCAAGCTGCGAGCGAGAACAGGCCGGCAGCGACGGCGACAGCGAAAATCTTCTTCATGATCAACCCTCTTAGTGGTCCCACACGCATACACGACAACAGCCGATATTCAACGCCGATCCGTTAGGTGGGATATCGAAGCGTGGCGGTGATCGAAGAGGCCGGACGTCAAAGTCGCGCTTGGCCTACCGCGTAAGCGGCCCGCTACCCTACGTCGGCACGCTTGATGGGGGGCACACCGTCGATCACACTGCCGGTGACGAAAATGGCGGAGACGGAGTCCGCCAAACTACATGTTCACTATCGTTTGATAGCGTCCTTCCATGATCCATAGGTTGCTCTAAATGCAGTATTTCTTCCTGCTCGCCGTCCACTGCTGGTTCTGGACGTTCGCCTAAATCCGACGTAAGAAGTGGGGCCGGCAATGGGGCCGGAGTAGGACCGGACATGGCAACGCGCACCCTGAACAAGCTGGACCCGCGGACGGCGGCAACGATCAAGACGGCCGGTAGGCATTCGGATGGCGGCGGCCTCTATCTGTCCATCGATGCGACCGGGCGGCGGCGGTGGGTGTTCATGTACACGCGGGACGGCAAGCGGACTGAGCTAGGTTTGGGCGGGGGGCGCGATCTGACGCTGGCGAATGCCCGGAAGGAGGCCGGCACGCTGCGGACGATCCTTGCCAGCGGCGGCGATCCTCGGTCCGCGCGGGAGAAGCAAGAGCGCCAGACGTTTGGTGAGGTTGCCGACGCCTATTTGGAAGCCATGCGGCCGTCGTGGCGCAACGCTAAGCATGCAGCGCAGTGGACGATGACGCTCACGAAGTATGCCGCGCCGATCCGCCCACGCATGGTCGAGACGATCAGCACCCGCGAGATATTGGAAGTGCTGCAACCGCTGTGGCAGCGTACGCCGGAGACAGCCGAGCGGCTTCGTGGTCGGATCGAAAACGTGCTGGACGCTGCCAAAGCGAAGGGGCTGCGGACCGGTGAGAATCCAGCACGGTGGCGCGGCCATCTCGACCAGCTCCTGCCTAAGCGTCAGCGGCTATCACGTGGTCACCATGCGGCTTTACCGTATGTCGAGATGCCATCCTTCATCGCTCATCTGCGTGGCCGTGAGGCAACAGCGGCGCGGGCGCTAGAGTTTGCGATCCTCACTGCCGCTCGCTCTGGCGAAGTGCTGGGCGCGTCATGGGCCGAAATCGACTTGGAGGGCGCGGTGTGGGCCGTTCCTGCCGCCCGAATGAAGGCGGGCCGCGAACATCGGGTGCCGCTTTCTGCGCCCGTTTTGGAACTGCTGCGGGGGCTGGACGCTAACCGCGATGCTGAGAAAGCAAAGCTCAGCGATCCTGTGTTCCCGAGCTCCAAGGGCGTGAAGCCGCTTTCGAGCATGGCGATGGCGATGCTATTGCGCCGGATGGGCTCGGCTGTGACGGCACATGGCTTCCGCTCCGCCTTTCGCGATTGGGCAAGCGAGACGACCGGTTTCCCGCATGAAGTCTGCGAAATGGCGTTGGCGCATACGATCGGGAACAAGGCAGAGGCCGCTTATCGGCGCGGCGACCTGTTCAACAAGCGGCGTGGTCTCATGGAGGCTTGGGCGGGCTACTGCGGAGAGGATGCCGGCAATGTGGCGCGGCTGGTGGCTGGCGGCTGACCGCGGTCGCGCGTAACTGGCGGATAGCGGCTGCTAAAGCTGCAAAAGCCGCTATTCTGCCGCTCCCCCGTTGGCCGGCTTGTCGCTGGTGGCGCTCCCCTGCTACCATTCCGCCATGTTTAAACAGACCTTCAAGAACCTCGACGACATTCTGCGGAAGGAGGCCGGCTGCGCGTCCGAGCTGGACTACACCGAACAGACCAGCTGGTTGCTGTTTCTCAAGTATCTCGATGACCTGGAGACCGCCCGCGCCACCGATGCCGAGCTGCGCGGACAGGTCTACACGCCGATTATCGACGCTGCGCATCGCTGGGGGCTGTGGGCCGCGCCCAAGGATGCCGCTGGCCGGCTCGATCACAACCGCGCAAAAACCGGGCCGGACCTGATCGGCTATTTGAACCGCGAGCTGTTCCCCTATCTGGAGGGGTTCAAGGGCCGTGCCACCAGCGCCGATACCATCGAATACAAGATCGGCGAGATTTTCGGTGAGATTCGTAACAAGTTTCAGTCGGGCTACTCACTGCGGGACGCGATCGATGCGATCGACGAACTGTCCTTTGGCAGCCAGACCCAGAAGCACGAGCTGTCGGAGCTGTACGAAGCCAAGATCAAGAACATGGGCAATGCGGGGCGCAACGGCGGAGAATATTACACGCCGCGCCCGCTGATTCGGGCGATGATCAGGGTGGTGAAGCCGACGCTGGACGATACCGTCTATGACGGCGCGGCCGGCTCCTGCGGCTTCCTGTGCGAAGCCTATGACTATCTGCTGCCGCTGGCGAAGACGACCGGCGAGCGCGAACGACTTCAGAAACACACCTTCTTCGCCAAGGAGAAGAAAAGCCTCGCCTATGTTATCGGCACGATGAACATGATCCTGCACGGGATCGAAGCGCCCAACATCGTCCACATCAACACGCTGACCGAACAGGTGCTGGACATTCAGGAAAAAGACCGCTTCGACATCATCCTGGCCAACCCGCCCTTTGGCGGCAAAGAGCGCCCGGAAATCCAGCAGAACTTCCCGATCAAGACCGGCGAGACCGCCTATCTGTTCCTCCAGCATTTCATCAAGTCGCTGCGCGCGGGCGGAACCGCGGCGGTGGTGATCAAGAACACCTTTCTGTCAAACACCGACAATGCCAGCGTGGCGCTGCGCCGCGAGCTGCTGGAAAGCTGCAACCTGCACACCATACTCGACATGCCCGGCGGCACCTTCCAGGGCGCGGGCGTCAAGACGGTGGTGCTGTTCTTCGACAAGGGCGAGCCGACCCGCGCCACCTGGTATTACCGGCTCGATCCCGGCCGCAACATGGGGAAGACCAACCCGCTGAACGATGCCGACATGGCGGATTTCATGGAACGGCAGGCGAGCTTCGCCGATGGGCCGAATGCGTGGAGCGTGGCGGCGGACACGCTCAACCCCGCGACCTTCGACCTTACCGTGCGCAATCCCAATGCGCCCGAAGCCGAGGCGCTGCGCAGCCCGCAGGAGATACTCGATGAAATTGCTGCGCTGGATGGGGAAAGTGCGGAGATTCTGGCGCGGGTGAGGGAATTCCTGTGAGTAGTTGGAGACAAGTTTCCCTCGGCGATGCGTGTGGCAAAATCACTGACGGCACCCATCATTCCCCAGAAACTTTTCAAGATCGCGCCGCTAATCGTTTCCTCTACCTGACTTCAAAGAATGTCCGTGACAGCGGGTTAGATCTGACGACGATCTCGTATGTCAGCGCGGAGGCTCACAGGGAAATATACTCGCGTTGCAACGTACAGCTCCATGATGTGCTTTTGACCAAGGACGGTGCCGGCACAGGGAACTGCTGCATCAACACATTGGCCGAACCCTTCAGCCTTCTATCTAGCGTGTGCGTCCTGCGCCCCAACGGCAGGTTACTTGATGCGAGATACCTCGTCTATTTTTTGCAAAGCGATGCCGGGCGTGAGCAAATCATCGGACAAATGACGGGCGCAGCTATTAAGCGCATCATCCTAAGGACAATCAAACAGGCAACTATCCCTCTACCCCCCATCGAAGAACAGCGGCGGATTGTGGCGGTGCTGGATGAGGCCTTCGCCGCCATCGCCACCGCAATCTTCAACGCCGAGAAGAACCTCGCCAATGCGCGGGAGTTGTTTGAGGCCGAGCTTGCCGATGTGTTTGGTTCTGACCGCATTGGCTGGGAGGGCCTGAAGCTAGGAACTCAGCTTAGTGTTCAAAGCGGATTTGCGTTCAGGAGTAGTGATTACGTTGATGATGGCCACCTTTTAGTCCGCATAGGCAATGTACAAAGTGGCCACTTGACACTTAAAAACCCGAAGTATGTTAGTCTTGATTCAAAGACAGCCAAGTTTGCGCTGCAGGAAGGTGATATTCTGACGTCATTAACGGGTGACATCGGGCGGGTCGCAACAGTGCATGAGAGTCATCTTCCCGCAGCTCTTAACCAACGCGTAGCTAGGCTCATCCCCAGCCCAAAGTCTAACGTGTCTCGAGAGTTTTTGCTTCTTTTCCTTAGGTCGGACTTCTTCCGTTTGCAGCTCGAGTCTAAAGGACATGGAGCCGCTCAGCTAAACGTCAGTCCGAAAGAGATCGCTGAGGTTGAGTTCCACGCACCGGACGAAGCAACGCAAAGAGAAATCTTGTCTCGGCTGACAATTGTAGAGGACGCGGTAACCGCATTGTCCGCTATTTATGAGGAGAAACAGTCTAAGCTACTGGAATTAAAGCAGGCGCTTTTGCACCGTGCCTTCACTACCAAAATTACTGCCGCGAAGCCGGAAGCTCTCGCCGCGTGAATGAAGCAGAGACCCGCGCCGAACTGATCGACCCCGCTCTGCGCGAGGCTGGCTGGGGCGTGGTAGCCGGCAGCCGCACTCGGCGCGAGGTCATTGCGCCCGGCCGGATCATGGGCAAGGGCAAGCGCGCTCGCGCGCTCTCCTGTGATTATGTGCTGGTCTATCGCAACACCAAGCTTGCCACGCTGGAAGCCAAGGCGGGGACCAAAAGTTATACCGAGGGCGTCGGACAGGCGAAGGACTATGCCGCCCGCCTGCAATGCCGCTTCGCTTTTACCAGCAACGGCAGGCAGATTTATCGCATCGACATGGAAACCGGCGCGGAAGGGCTGGTCAATGCTTACCCCACCCCGCAGGAGCTGTGGGACGCCACGTTTGCTGAGGCGAACCGCTGGCGCGACCGCTTCGCCGCCGTCCCCTATGAAACCGGCGGCGGGCGCTTTGAGCCGCGCTATTATCAGCACAACGCCATCGAGCGGGTGCTGGAGGCGATCGGCGAGGACCGCGCCCGCATCCTGCTGACGCTTGCCACCGGCACCGGCAAGACCGCTATCGCCTTCCAGATCGCATGGAAGCTGTTCCATGCCCGCTGGAACCTGTCCGACTGGAAAGCGGCGGTGGAGCCGCAGCGGCATCCGCGCATCCTGTTCCTGGCCGATCGCAACATTCTCGCCGATCAGGCTTATAACAGCTTCTCTGCCTTCGACGACGGCGCGCTGGCGCGGATCACGCCGGGCGACATCAAGAAGAAAGGCGCGGTGCCAAAGAATGCCAGTATCTTCTTTACCATCTTCCAGACCTTCACCAGCGGCACCGACGCCGATGGTGAGCCCGCGCCCTATTTCGGCGACTATCCGCCCGACTTCTTCGACTGCATCGTCATCGACGAATGCCATCGCGGCGGCGCGAAGGACGAAAGCGAATGGCGCGCGATCCTCGACTATTTCGCGCCCGCCGTGCAGATCGGCCTGACCGCGACGCCCAAGCGCCGGAACAACGCGGACACCTATGCCTATTTCGGCCAGCCGGTTTACACCTACTCGCTGAAAGAGGGGATCAACGACGGCTATCTGACGCCGTTCAAGGTCCGCCAGATCGGCACCACCATCGACGAATATGTCTATACCGCTGACGATGCCGTGGTCGAAGGCGAGGTGGAGGACGGCAAGCGATACACCGAGGGCGACTTCAATCGCACGATCGAGATTGAAGCGCGGGAGCGTTACCGGGTCGAGACATTCATGGGCATGATCGACCAGCGCGAAAAGACGATTGTATTCTGCGCCTCGCAGCCGCACGCAGGCATCGTTCGCGACCTGATCAACCAGTTGAAGACCAGTAACAACCCGAACTATTGCGTCCGCGTCACCGCCGCGGACGGCGCGATCGGCGACCAATGGCTGCGCACCTTCCAGGACAACGACAAGACCACCCCGACGATCCTGACGACCTCGCAGAAGCTGTCCACCGGGGTTGATGCGCGCAACGTCCGCAATATCGTGCTGATGCGGCCGGTCAAATCGATGATCGAGTTCAAGCAGATCATCGGGCGTGGAACGCGGCTGTTCGACGGCAAGGACTATTTCACGATTCTCGATTTCGTGAAGGCCTATGAGCATTTCAACGATCCCCAGTGGGATGGCGAGCCGCTGGACCCGGAGCCACCGAGAGGGCCACGCGACGGAAAGCCTGACGGCGATCCACCCGAGCCGCCCGAACCTGGGCCGGACCCTGAGCCGCCACAGGCCAAGCTGGTCATCCGGCTGGCAGACGGGAAGGATCGCACCTTTCGACATATCAGCGCAACGACGTTTTGGAGTGTCGATGGCCGGCCCGTGTCGGCGCAGCAATTCATCCAAGACCTGTTTGGCCAGTTGCCGGACCTGTTCCGCGATGAAGACGAGCTGCGCGCCCTCTGGAGCCAGCCGGACACGCGACGGCAGCTTGTCGAAGGTCTGGTCGAACGCGGCTTCACCGGCGAGGCGCTGGACGGCATCCGGCGTGCCTCCGACGCGCAGGATAGCGACCTTTTCGACGTGCTCGCCTTTATAGCCTATGCGCGCCCACCATTGAAGCGGAGCGAGCGGGCAAACACCCGCCGTGAAGCCATCCTTTCCCGCTATGGTGACAAGCAGCGCGATTTTCTCGACTTCGTGTTGGCGCAATATGCCTTAGTCGGCGAGAGCGAGCTGGACGACGGTAAGCTGCCAGCGTTGCTGGAGCTGAAATACGGCACGCCGATGGACGCCGTGCGCGAGCTTGGATCGGTGGCGGAAATCCGTTTGACGTTCTTAGGGTTTCAGCGGGGCTTATATGGAGTAGAAGGGTCAAGCTGACCGGCTTGCTCCGACAGCACGGGGACTCGACGGTTCCCGGTTTGTACGCGATAGTGCGCGCATGTTCGGAAGCTCTAAACCGCGATCATCCTCATCCGCCGTTCTCGACGCCTTGATGCAGGCAGGGCGTACCCTTGATGACGAACTTCGCTCGCTAGTGGCGCGCTACGGCGCCGACGCCGTGCGGGAAGCGGCGAAAAAGGCAACCGTCAAGAAGCGCGGACGGCGGCCGGAGAAGGATTGGCCGCTCCTTCGCCCTTGGCTTGATCAGGACGTGGAAGATTGGCTTGCTGAGCGCGATCCCTTCGCTGCACGGAGCAATTACTTCATCGCCAAGGAATATTCGGCGGAGTACCCCGGCCATAATCCGATCGCGACCGCAGAACGAATCGAACGGAAGCTGCGGGAGAAACGGCGGTGGATGCTCTTCGCTGTTGCGGAAAACAGAACGCGCAAAGGTTGGCCCCTCAGCGTCAATCTGAGGGCCTGCGAAGGTATGATCGAAGAGGGCAAGCCGAACGACTGGTCGTTCATGTTGAACCATTTGCGCGGTGTGCTTGCTAGGTATGAGGAGCGCTTCGGCAAGCCTGATGCATCCTTGTCTTTGGATGAAATGGACGAAGCATTGCGACAGCCCCTTCCCGCGCTCAGCGGCGGGGTGCTTGGGGGCTTATTCGGTCTCGGCAAATTGGGTTCATAATTCGACGCTATTTCGACCCGCCGAAACTTAGTCCGTTTTAGGCCCGCCGAAACTCGCGTCATTTAAGACGCCTCGCTGCACGATCGCCCACCGCTATTTACTGTTCGTCCACAAGAGGAAGGACGGACAATGTTAGATAAGAACACACCGGCAAAGCTCGCCTATAGCATCGCCGAGGCCGCTGCCGCTGTTAGCATCGGCCGCTCCAAGGTCTACGCGCTGATCGCGGAAGGTCGATTGGAAACACGCAAGATCGGCAAGCGAACGGTGATCCCCGCCGCATCGCTCGCCAAGCTGCTGGAGGTGTAGGCTCATGCCGGCACCTCGCGAGCGCTTCGAACGGCTGAATGCCACGCTCCTGCCGCAGCTCCCGTCGCTGGTGAAGCAATGGCTTCCTTCCGGCCGGGCAGTTGGTATGGAATGGACCGCGCTCAACCCGCGCCGGCATGATCGGCATTTGGGCTCGTTCCGGGTCAATCTGCGCTCCGGCCGGTGGGCGGACTTCGCGACCAGCGAGTGCGGCGGTGATCCTGTCTCGCTCTACGCCTACCTGTTTACGGACGGGCAACAGGGCATCGCGGCGCGAGAACTGGACCGCGGTACGATCGCGCTTCGGTCGGCCACCGCTGCTAAAGCCGCGAAGATCGTTAATCCTTGTGCCGATGAGGTGCGGCGGATCGCCCGCGCTCGCTCGATCTACGCTGCGGCTGGCCCTATCGGCCAAGCTTCAGAAGCCTATCTGTTGAGCCGGGGGTTGCAGCCAGTTCCAGCCTGGGAGCGGCTACGTGCGGCCGTTCTGCGCTATCCCGAATCAGGTCTCCATCCAGCGATGGTTGCGCCAGTCACGGCGGTCAGCGGGGCGATAGAAGGCATTCAGCGCACCTTCTTAGAGGAAAATGGGCGCAAGCTGCCGGTGCGTGATCCCAAGCTGTCACTCGGCCGGGTGCGCGGAGGCGCGATCCGCCTTGCCGAGCCGGCGGAAGAGTTGGTGCTGTGTGAGGGGCTGGAGGACGGCTTAAGTCTCGCACAAGAGCTGGCGGGCGCTCACGTCTGGGTCGCGCCGGGTGCTGGCATGCTGGCGGCCACGTTCCTGCCGCCTGTCGTGTTGCGCGTAATTATCGCTGCCGACAACGACGCTCCCGGCGAACAGGCCGCAATGCGAGCGGCGGAGCGGTTTGCAAGCGAGGGACGGCACGTTCGGATTATGCGCCCCGATCCCGCATATAAAGATTGGAACGATCAGCTCCGTGGGATCGCCCAGTGAGCCGCTTCGCTTCGGCATTGGCGGCCGCTGAGCCGGCTCAGGCACCCGAGCCGCTGCCGCTCCGTCGGGCGCTGCCACCTCCCGAACCGTTTCCGCTGGAAGCCTTGGGGCCGGTCCTTGAAGGGGCCGCTCGGGCGATTATGGATCGGGTGCAATGTCCCGATGCCATTGCGGCGCAAGCGGTGCTGGGAGCGGCCTCGCTGGCGGCACAGGCGCACGCCGATGTCGTTATACCGGCAACCGGGCATGTCCGGCCCCTGTCGCTCTTCCTGGTAACCGTCGCCGCGTCCGGCGAGCGTAAGAGCGCCGCCGATGGTGAGGCGCTTGGTCCGATCCATGAGCGCGAGGAGGTTCTGCGTGAATATCATGCAAGAGCCCGGCCCAAGTACGAGAACAGTCAACTGGCGTGGGACGATGCTCGGAAGAAGGCGCTGGGCAAATGTAAGGGAGACTTCGAGGCGGGACGTGCCGCGCTCGACGCCATCGGTCCGCCGCCGATCCCGCCGTACGCCCCGATGTTGCTCGTACGCGAGCCGACCTTGGGAGGACTGCACAAGCTTTTCGGTGTGTCCGGTCCGTCGCTTGGGCTGTTTAGCGACGAGGCCGGCAGCTTCCTTGGCGGCCATGGGATGAACGAGGACAACAGGCTCCAGATGGGCGCCGGATTGTCGGAGCTATGGGACGGGAAGGCGATCAGCCGGGTCCGCGTTGAAGACGGCGCGAGCATATTGCCCGGCAGACGTCTCGCAGCGCACCTCATGGTCCAGCCGGGCGTCGCCGATCGGTTGCTTAGCAACGTCGAACTTTCACAACAGGGCCTTCTATCGCGCATGCTCGTGGCGGCTCCTCCCAGCCTCGCAGGCACACGCATGCAGCGCCCTACCGGTCCGGACTCCGCGATAGCCCTGGCAGCTTATCGGAGTCGATTAGGAGAGATGCTGGCGGCCGACGCGCCGATGCACGATGGCGGGCTAAGGCCACGCCGGTTAGAGCTCGACTATCGGGCTGCCGCCATTTGGTCCGCTTTCGCCGATGAAACCGAACGGGCGTTAGGACCAGGAGGGGCGCTGGAACCGATACGGGGCTTCTCCAACAAACTTCCCGAACATGCCTTACGGATGGCGGCTGTGCTTGAGCTGGTTGCGGATAGCGAGGCTGGGCTGGTCGGTCCCCGCTCGATGGACAAGGGCGTCGCGCTAGCTCGCTTCTACGTGAGTGAGGCTCTTCGCCTCTTTCACGCCGGATCAATTCCGGCTGCGGTGATGCAAGCCGAACACCTGCTGCACTGGCTTCATACTGGTTGGGGCCAGCGGCTCGTTGGCATAGCGCACGTCTATCAGCGCGGGCCGAACTCGATCCGCACCAAGGCGAAGGCGCGTGCGGCGATCGATGTTCTGGAAGAACATGGCTGGCTGCATCCGGTGGCGGACGGCGCGGAAATCGACGGTAAGCGGCACCGGGACGCCTGGCGCATTGCCTCACCCCTTTCGCAAGTTTCGCTGCTTTAGCAGGCTGTTGCCGCAGAACGGAGATTTAGCATGGCAGGATCGAAAGCGAAGGGAACACTACAGGTAACGGAGAAGCAGGGCGTTTCTCCGGAGCGCCAGCTGGCCGACGTGGCGCTCGATCCGCTGTTCGGTAGCGCTGTCATCGCCTCATCGTTCGGCAAGCAGTTCTCCGGCGAGACCGACTTCACGGCGTTCTATGAGGCGCTGCATGACCGCGCACGAGCGATTCGAAGCAACAAGCTCGGTAGCGTAGAGGACATGCTGACGGCACAAGCCGCCGCGCTTAACGCCATGTTTTTGGAGCTAGCACGGCGATCGGGCGCGAACATGGGCGAGTATATGCAAGCGGCCGAGACCTACATGCGGCTGGCGTTGAAGGCGCAGGCACAATGCCGCGGAACGCTAGAGACGCTCGCCAACATCAAGAATCCGCCTGTCGTATATGCCCGGCAGGCGAATATCGCGAACGGGCCGCAACAGGTGAACAACGGCGTGGGAGCCTCGCATGCGAGTAACCATGCAAGTCCGCCGAACAAACTATTGGAGACGGAGCATGGCAAACGGCTGGACCCTGGAACGGCGGGCGCGGCAATCGGCAGCGATCCGTCGATGGAAACCGTGGGAGCGATCGACGGGGCCGCTGACGGCGGACGGCAAGGCGAACGTGAGCCGCAACGCCGACAAGGGCGGAAAGCGGAGAGCGCTCAGGGCTGAGCTGGCGCATCTTCGGGAGCTGATGCAGGAGTTGGTGGTTGAACAGCGGGAGGGATGGTGAGTCTATATCGTATCAGCCAGCTACGCCGCGCAAGTCTGGCCGTTCGCAATTACAAGCCGCATGCCGGCAGCGGACCGGCGATTGTTTCCTAATCTGTAGTTGGACGCATGCTTCAACCCGGACTTCCACTGCAGAGCAGTCCGCCTTAGGGATTGGGCGCAATCTAAGGAGGTCGGCGATTCGCACCATTCCTCGCCAAGCGCCCAACGAGGTAGTCGACATCGCTAACTGGGCGGCGGACGAGGACTTTCCGATTTACCCGGTCGGCTCCAAGCCGAAGCGACTGGTCATCTGCCCTAGCGAGGGGGTGCCCGACTTTCTGCGACTAAACCAAGGATATCTCTTCAAGCAGGCTGCTGGCTGGCAGGCGCAACAAATGTGGTGCGAGGTCATCGCCTATGAGCTGTCGTTCCTATTTAATGTCGCTGTGCCGCCAGCCTTCGTGTCAATCGACTCCTCGTCAGACCAAGCGGGCGCGTTAATCGAGCTCTTCTATCCATATCCGGCAGCGAAGCGGACGATCCGCTTGGTCCATGCAGCTGACTTCATGCAAAGGAATTTTGCCGGCGGCAGCAAGGGGCGTCCTCATGCTCTCCGCGAAAATCTCGTGATATGCCGCGCGCTCGGCGCACCCGATCCTCTGCGGTGGTGGGCTCGAGCGATCCTGTTCGATACTCTGATCGGCAACACCGATAGACACTCCGAAAATTGGGGCTTCCTGATCGAGGGCACGCAGGACGCTCGCCACTTCAGCTTGGCTCCGCTTTACGATAATGGAACCAGCCTTGGGTATGGCACGAACGACGCGAAGCTTGCTAATCGCTGGGATGAGCGACAAATGACGGCGTATCTTGCCAAGGGGCATCACGATATTGGCTGGTCGAAAAACGAAGACGGTCCAACGCCGCATCTGTCGCTGTGTGTCCGCTTCTTCACAGCCAATCCGGGGCTGATGGAGATTGCGGCGGCGATGCTCACCTTCACTAATGAGCAGGTAGACGAGATCGTCGAATGGGCCGCACAATTTAATGTTCCGGTTCTGTTCCAATTTGCGCGTGGACGCTTTATATCGGACCAACTTGGCGCGCGGCGCGATGCACTTAGAGAGGCATTAAAGCTGTGAACGATAGCTGGATCACTGAGGCGACCGAGCCGGACCATCTCATTTTGGCGTGGCAAGCGCCTGACGAGTGCAAGGACCGTACCCGCTTTGCGGTAGGTATGCTTACCTGCCGCGAGGGAGAAGTGCGCCTCCGCTATTTTGGTGACGGCGACGAGTTTCAGCGTCTCAACCCTGGCAAGACCTATTCGCAAATGGTCGACTATGGCTATGCCGGCTATCCTGGTTTCTCGACCGACACAGCGATGCATAGCTCAGGCGTGATCGAGGCGTTCATGCGACGCCTTCCTCCACGGACACGATCGGACTTTGCGGCATATGAGCAGCATCTTCGAGTGCGATCAGGCACCGAGCTGAGCGATTTCGCGCTGCTCGGCCTGTCAGAAGCTTACCTCCCGAGCGACGGATTTTCGGTCGTCGATCCCCTCGATCCCAACGTAGATCGACGGCAACTGCTAATCGAGGTGGCTGGCTACCGTTACTATGCGGCTAAGGCCACGCGATCGCTGCCGACTGTCGGCGATAAGGTCGAGATCGTCGCCGAGGACGACAATAAATTTGATCCCCGTGCTGTGGCAGTCGTGTTCAAAGGGGACAAGATCGGGAACATCAACCGGCTGCAGGTCGAGACCTTCCGAACTTGGGCTGCACAGGGGCGACTCGAAGCCAACGTGACTCGCTTGAACGGGCGAGCAGCTCGCCCGCGCCTTTTTGTCTTCGTCCGAGTTTCGCTGCCGGTCTGACAAACGCCTTACGGCTCTTAGTTATGGGACGTCTGTTTGTTTCACCGAATTGCGGGCGCGAACCCATAGCGCTCGGCGAACGCCTCCCTCATAGCTTTGAACAGCGCTTCTTCGTTTCCTCGTGCGACGATGAAGCTGTCGTGCACCGGAAGCGCGAGCACATTGGCATCAAGCAGGCGGGCGAGGACTGCGATGGCCAAATCGCTATCTTCGCGTTGCAAACGGAGCCCTTCACCACTCCCGAACCATTGAGCAACCGGACCTAGTTGCTCAACGAAGGCTGCGACATAGCTTGAAAACCGCGCTCCTGCTGGTAGCTGCGCAGTGTCTAACCCGCGTGCCGCCAATCGCAGCGGCGCGAAGGATTTGCGATTGATCAACCGGTTAAAAGTGCGCTTACCAAGCTCCCGCACCTCCGGTCCCTCGTATCCCGCGACTTTATAGATGTCATGCTCTAACGCTCTGCCATGGCGGGCAAATAGCAATGTCGGATGCAGCCGGGCATAATCGCGCTCAATCACCGGATCGCCGTCGAGCGTTAGTAGCAGGCGTTCGACCTTGGGTAGGTTTATCCACCATCCGCCATAGAGGCGACCGCCACTCTGCCAATTCTCCTTGAATATCCGGTAGAGCTGTGTTGCTTCCTCCCCGGCGAGTAGGCGGTCCTCCGCCTTATCATCATCCGCTTGGTAGCGCTTGATTACTCGCGCCCAGCTTTCTGGCGGCAAAACAATCTGTGCCTGTGACAGGCGGGCATTAAGCTCAGTCAACACATTGCGGCTTGCGCTAACCGCTGCAGGCTCCAACTCAACATCGGACTCTGCTTGGCGTAAGATGATAACGTCGCGGCGTTCGCTCCATCCAATATCGCCGCGCGTCACGCCGCACGCCTTGAACAGGGTCCGCAGCTTAGCGGTCGATCGAAGGCGCGTTCGCCGCGCATGCCGAACAGCGCCATCGCGCGTGTTGCGATAGCCCCGCTGGCCCTCGACAAGCTCCAATTCTGCAAGGCCGTCGCGGATACGTGCGAGCATGGTGATGCTGTGCGCCGTTCCGACATAATCGTTGGCGTTGAACGAGATTGCAACGAAGCGCTCCGGATCAATGCGATTGAACGCAGCTAGTGTCAGATTCGCAAGGAGCATATCCAAAGTGTTGCGCCAGCGAAGCCAATCCGCTTGTCGAAAGGCACGCTGACGACCACTTGCTGGAGCTAGCAGCGCTTCTACCCGCTCGATCACCGCCGTCCCTCGCGCGTCCCTAAAGCCACGTGACGGATCAAGCGGCATCGAACGGTCGAGCGCGGCGCGATCGCGGATAGGATCAAGGACCATCTTCAAGGCCTAAACGTAAACCGCTTCAATACGAAGGTGGAGACTTCTGAGGGGCAAGAAGCGGCGCCGGCTAATCGGCAGGACTCATGCTTACGAAGAAGCAGAACGCCAGCTAATCGCGTTCGACCATACCCCAAAGCGAGTCGCTCCTCGTCCTACGGCTCCAATTAACCACCGCAGCTAAGTAGGGCCGCTAGTAGGACCGCAGCGTGCACGCCGTATGTTTTCGTTGCAAACCAACCGCTTATACGGCGTGGATGGCGGAGACGGAGGGATTCGAACCCTCGGTACCAGTAAACCCGGTACGGCGGTTTAGCAAACCGCTGGTTTCAGCCACTCACCCACGTCTCCGGCTGCAGCAGATGCGGGGCTATAGCGAGGGTCTGCGGCGGGGGCAACCGTCGTTACGCGGGTACCGGACGCGAATTCGACTCTTCCCGCCGTTTCATTCATTGCGGGGTCAGGCGGGGGTTTGTTAACTCACGCGCACTCGGCATTGGGGAAGATAGCATCATGCGCAGTTTCTGGCTTGGCCTCGGCGCCTTCGCAGCGTCGATCGCGAGCAGCGCGCCCGCACAGGTCCGCACGATCGATCCCAACCAGGCGATCGACGGGGATCTCGCGCCCCAGACCAGCACCACCCCATCGCGGGGGCAGCAGGTCCCCGACCAGCGCTATCCGGAGCCCGCGCCGGTCGAGCCGGTCCAGCCCGCCGCCCCGCCCCCTCCCGCGCCTGGCCCCGGCGCGACGACGCGCGCGGAGGCGACGATGAGCGCCGCCGACACCTATGAGCGCGACGATCTGCTCGCCGCGGGCGAAGGCGTGTTCGGCAAGGGCGCGGCCGGGCTCGGCGGCATTCTCGAGAACATCCTCAAGGACCAGGGCCAGCCCAATGCCTATATCGCCGGGCGCGAGGCGTCGGGCGCGTTCATCCTCGGCGTGCGCTACGGCTCGGGGCTGATGAACCACAAGGTCGAGGGCGAGAAGCCGGTCTACTGGACCGGGCCGTCGGTCGGCTTCGACGTCGGCGGCGACGCGAACAAGGTGTTCGTGCTGGTCTACAATCTCTACGACACCGAGGAGCTCTACAAGCGCTTCCCCGCGGTCGAGGGCCGGCTCTATCTCGTCGGCGGATTCGCCGCGACCTATCTCCGCCGCGGCAACGTCGTGCTGATCCCGATCCGGCTCGGCGTCGGCTGGCGCGCGGGCGTGAACGTCGGGTACATGAACATCACCCACAAAAGCAGGTGGCTGCCGTTTTAAGGCGAAGGTGGGCAGCCGGCCACGCCCGGCTGACTCCAACAAGCCCGGCCGGCGGCGCGTAGCGCCGTCCGACGACGCGGGCTTTG
Source organism: Sphingomonas sp. STIS6.2 (assembly GCF_000732685.2). Taxonomy (NCBI): domain Bacteria; kingdom Pseudomonadati; phylum Pseudomonadota; class Alphaproteobacteria; order Sphingomonadales; family Sphingomonadaceae; genus Sphingomonas; species Sphingomonas sp. STIS6.2. The sequence continues at coordinate 455 of NZ_JPDP02000018.1, read as the reverse complement.
CCCGCGGCGCGGCACCACCCCCGCGGGACACCAGCCCCCGGTAGCGCCCACCCCCACAATCGCCTAACGCCACGCGAATGGCCAAACCCGACCGCCTCGCCCGTCTCGACGCCCAGCGCGAGGATCTCGAAACCGAGTATCGCGCGACACTGATCGCCGCGCTCGAAAAGACCGCGAACGGCGCGCTCGGGCTGTTCGACCGCAGCAGCGACCGCCGCGTCCGCACCGCGATCGCCCCGACGATCGACGCGCTGCGTGAAATGGGCACCGAGATCGACGCGATGCGCGACCGGCTGATGCTCGATCCGTTCGCGCTCCACCGCGACTTCTTCGCCGCACGCGGGCCGGTCAGCGCGAGCGCACCCGGCGAACAGAAGGAAGCGCGGCTCTGGCTCGACCGACTCGCGGTGGAAGATCCGTCATCCTGACGAAAGTCAGGATCCAGAGCCAGGCAG
>NZ_JPDP02000017.1:0-21594 GCF_000732685.2 Sphingomonas sp. STIS6.2 | reverse complement strand
CCGCAGACCCAAACCGCCGGTTTCGCTGTGAGGCGGACGATCGGCATCCAAATCGGCGACGAAGCCCGCAGCGTCGGGTCGCTGCACTACAATCAGCAAGGAAGTCGCGAGAGCGCGGGCTTCGAATATGATGACGGCTGGCTGGCCGACCCCGACCGCTTCGCCCTTGAGCCCGCGCTGCCGCTCGTTGCCGGCCCGCAGTTTCACCGCAAGATCGGCACCGGTTCTGTCTTCCACGCCGCGATCGCGGATACCGAACCGGACGGCTGGGGGAAGCGCGTCATCCAGCGCGACCATGCCAAGCGGCGGCAGGATGCCCGCCGCCGCGGTGATGAGGTCGACGCCCGGGCACTGAATGGGCTCGACTATCTGTTGGCAGTCGATGACGTCAGCCGAGTGGGGGCGCTACGTCTTGTCGACGAACAGGGGGTTGCCCAGCGGGCGACCGAGGATGGTCGCCGCACCACGCCGCCGCTCATCGAGCTGGGCCATCTCCTGGCGGCCAGTCGTGCAGTCGAGACCAACACCGAAACCGCAGCCGATCTCGCCTATTTGCGCGGTCGCGGGACATCGCTCGGCGGGCTTCGCCCCAAATGCACCGTCGTCGATGACGAGGGGCACCTGTCGATCGGCAAGTTTCCAAGCGTCGCCGACGAGCGCTCGGTCACGCGAGGGGAGGTGCTGGCAATGCGGCTTGCCCGTCGCGCTGGGATCGATGCGGCTGATGCCCGACTGATTGAGAGCTATGGCGACGCGATCGCGCTGATCCGGCGGTTCGATAGGCCCGCAGGGGGCGGGCGGCTTATGTACGTCTCGGCAGCGACGATGATCGGTGCGGAGCCCGGCGATGTGCAGGAGCATGCCTATACCGAGATCGTCGATGCGCTCCGTGTGAATGGGAGCGCCCCCACTGCCGACATCGAGGAGCTATGGCGCAGGATCGCTTTCTCGATCCTGATCACCAACGTCGACGATCATCTGATGAACCACGGCTTCCTGCACGTAGACCGTGGCCTGTGGCGGCTGGCGCCCGCCTTCGACATCAATCCGTTCCCCGAGCGCCTGCGCGAGCTGAAGACCTGGGTATCGGAAGAGGTCGGGCCTGAGGCGACCATCGACGCCCTGATGTCGGTGCTGCCGTACTTTCGCATCAGCCTGCCACGCGCCAAGGAGATACTGGCGCAGGTCGAACAGGCCGTCGCGAGCTGGCAAGAAGAGGGGCGCGCGCTCGGCATGACCAGCGCCGACCTCGACAGCTTTGCCGAGGCGTTTGAGCACGGTGAGCGCGCGGCAGCTCGAGCGATGCTGCAATGATGGGCGCTCGACGTCTCGAACTGCAGCCACGAGAAGAATCCGACGATAGGTCTGATCCATACCGTCGAGCGGCAGTTCGGCAATCCTCCATTGGGTGGCGGGACAGACGTCAGACGTTCAAACTGCGGTTGGCGCAGTTCTCGGCAAGAACGCGGTCTCGATCGCGCTTAGTCGGCATGGTGGCTTCGTCTTGGACATCGACTCTCAGGCCGTTGATGCAGGCGATTCTCTCGCGGCAGCGTCTGGTGCAAAAACAGCCGGCAATGGCGCCGCCCTCGCGCAACTCTAGGGCTTTTTTCGCTTGATCGGATAGAACGGACATATTTTCTAACTCGAACCATGAGCTGTCCAATTAGCACTCGTAGGTCACTCACCTTCCGGATCATCGACGACGCTCTCTACGTCGCCAACTTCGGCCAACGCTTCGACCGGCGCGGGGTAGTCTCCGTCTGCCGGGAGAACCTGAGCGCGAAGACGAACCGTGGACCTGGATCGTCGCTCGATGGGGTGTCAGACCGGGCCCTAGTCGATGCAATCCGAGAACGACGCCTCGCGGTATACCGCACCGACATCGATCAGCTGCAGGAGGACGCCAACCACGAGCTAGAAACCAGCAGCGATTATGCCGGCCGCTCCTTGTGGGAGCTGCTGCAGAACGCGGACGATGCGCTCGCCTCGGCGGGCACGAATTCTGCCGACTTGATCGGAGCCAAGGGCCTAGGATTCAAGTCGGTCCTCGAGGTCACCGACCGACCGAGCATCCACTCCGGGCAATTCGACTTCGGATTCGATGCGTCCGCCTCAAGGGAAGCCCTCCGGGCGATCGATCCGGACGCGCCGGACCTGACCTTCCGCCTCCCGCACACGGTAGCGCGCGATGCTGTGACCAGAGACCTGATAAAGGAAGGCTTCACTACCGTGATCCGCCTGCCGTTCAGGTCAGTAGCCGTGCGTGCAAGCGTCATCACCCGCCTCAATGCGCTCTCCCCCCACTTCCTCCTTCTGTGCCGCAACCTCGACACCGTGATCATCGACGGCGCAGGACCAACACCCGCGACGCTCATCGTTTCGCGCCCGCGGGCCTCGGGCCTGCGCAACGCTTCCGCCAAGCTGACCGTGACGCGTGACGGCGAAACAACCGAGAGCGAATGGCGGCTGTGGAGCACGACCGCTGCAGCTTCGCGCGACGACGGAAAAACCCTTAGCGCGGCGATCGCCGTCGCCACCACGGAAGGCTTCGCGGTGCCCGCAGAGGACGACATTCCCATTCACGTTTTCTTCCCAACTGCCGAGTCGATCTCTGCCCGCTTCCTCGTGCACGGGTCCTTCGCACTCACCAGCAACCGCAACAACATCAAGCTGTCAGAGTACGACGAGGATGTCCGAAAGGCCCTTCAGTCTTTGGTGGCGCAGGTGGTCGACGACATTGCGCCGGCATCCGTCATCCGCGTGTTCGGTGATGTCGTGCGCGCGACTAGAACAAGTCGAGCCCGCCGGCCCGACCGACTGATCCAACAGGCAGTCTCCAGTGCCGTGAGCAATGCCGCCTTCGTGCGGCTGATTGGCGGTGGACGGTCGACGCCGCGCGATGCGCGTACCTGGGATCATGAGCTGGACGAGTTGGTCCTGCGGAGTCCCGGGTCCAATCTGCGCTTGCCCACGCGCGAGCTGGCGCCGGTATTCGCCGAACTTCGCTCGACGTTCGGCGCCGAGCCGCTCCGCGCGCAGGACTATGCCGCTCTCCTGGCAGCATCGAGGATCGACACCCTGCCCAAGGCACTGCGGGCCAAGCGAGGCTGCGGAAGGCGGCGAGGAAGCAGAGGCTGGCCCCGATCTCGATTTTCGCGGAATGCTCAAAGCCGCCTGCATGCGACTCCATTTGCCGATCCAGCTTCTTTGGCCGACCACATATGACCCCAGCTTCAAAATTCCGCGTAAACTGAAGGAGAACAGTGACAGACGCACGCAACGGTTCTGGCCGAGCGCAACGCCGTCATCGCCGCGATTGAGGAGGTGGCTGAAAAAATCACCCAGACCTCGGAGTTCGGTGCGCTACCGTCTGATCAGCAGGCGCGCATCCGCGAAGGATTTGCCACGCAGAAATCCGGCCTTGCCGCACAGAGCCTGATTCCGGCCTTGCGCAATCGGGCGACTGAGGTGCGGGCAAACCTTCTGGCCGATACGCTGACCCGGATCGTTGCGCTGACGCCGACACCGGCGCCTGCCCCTACCCCTCAGCCCGAACCTGTAGGTGGTGAGTCCGGATGAAGCGTCGATTGCAACCGGCATTGAGACCGTAAAGGATATCCTGCGCAAACATTACGTCCATCGTTCCGAAGCAGGGCTGGTCCAGTCGACCATCAGGGAGCGCGGCCGCTACAAGGTCATCGATCAGGTCAGCGTGGCGCTGAATGAAAAGACCGATGCCTATGAGGCGGTATTCGAGAACCTTGGCATCAAACGGGTTGCGATCGACAGCGCCACGGTCAAGGCGCATCCGAAACTGCTGGTTACCGGGATCTGGTGCATCGCCGAGGTGCAGTACGAGTTCTCAGAAGAGAGCCGGATATCTCCCTGGATCATCGACACGCTGAAGCCGATCCAGATCGCCCGCGTCGACTATGACGGGTATCGCGAGACACGTGAAAAATTCACCACCGAGGAATGGATTGATCTTCTGATGCAGAGCATCGGCTTCGATCCTTCTCTGTTCGGGCGCCGGTCTAAACTTTTGCAGTTGTTGCGATTGATCCCCTTCGTCGAACGCAACTACAACCTCATTGAGCTTGGCCCCAAGGGGACAGGCAAATCGCATATCTATTCCGAGTTCTCCCCCCATGGTCAGTTGATATCCGGGGGTGAAGTCACGATTCCCAAGCTCTTCGTGAACAACTCCAATGGGCGGATTGGGTTGGTCGGCTATTGGGATGTCGTCGCTTTTGACGAATTTGCCGGTCGCGAGAAGACTGCCAACAAGGCGCTTGTCGACATCATGAAGAACTACATGGCGAACAAGCAGTTCTCGCGCGGGGTAAATCCGATGGGCGCTGAGGCCAGTTTCGCCTTCGTCGGCAATACCGACCATAACGTCCCATGGATGCTGAAGAATACTGACTTGTTCGAGGCGCTGCCGCCGCAGTTCCACGACAGCGCCTTTATCGATCGATTGCATGCCTATCTCCCCGGATGGGAGGTCGGCATCATTCGAGGCGATATGTTCACGTCTGGCTATGGGTTCATCGTCGACTATCTTGCCGAAATCCTGCGTCACCTGCGTGCCGAGGACTTCTCGCACCGGCCGGATCGCTACTTCACCGTGCCCGTTCAGACCCATATCCGGGACCGTGCGGCGATCAGCAAAACCATGTCGGGCCTGTTGAAGCTTATTTTCCCGAATGGAAGCGAGACGGAAGCTGAGGTTGAAGAGCTGCTGCGGTTTGCGATTGAATGCCGCAAGCGGGTGAAAGACCAGCTCCTGCGGATCGACAGCACCTTTGAGGGCGCGGATTTCCATTACATCGCGTTGGATGGCGCAAAGCGCGCTGTCACCACGCTGGAGGAAGAGGAGTTTCCTCAGTTCTACCATCGACGGTCCGCCAGCGATGTGGATGACAGTGCGGATCAACCTGAGATCGTGCCGGTTTTGGCAGAGCCGGCGTCAACGACGGCTGCCTCCGCAGCGCCTGTTATTGCTGCTGCCCCTGCTTTTGTCCCGAAGCCAGGGCATGTCGTTTTCGCGGAAAACCGCAAGGGCATCAGTTTCGACATGATCTTTGGCCCCTGGACGGATGGGGCAACGAGGATCGTCATCACCGATCCTTATGTCCGAAAGTTTCATCAGGCACGCAACGTAATGGAACTGATCGAGATGCTGATCCGGCGCAAACAGCCCGAAGATCAGGTCGCGGTGCATCTTGTCACGGCTCCGGACGATGGGAACATTCAAGAGCAGCGGGAATGCCTAGACGGGATCGCCGAGGCCTGCACAAGTACGGGCGTTGATTTCACCTGGGCATTCGACAAGGCCGGGACGCTACATGCCCGCGATATCAGCACGGATACTGGCTGGAAAATGGTTCTGGATCGCGGCTTGGATATCTTCCAACCAACGCCACGTAAGATGAACGGCTTTTCGTTAGGGGAGCGGATGCAGGAGCATCGCATGGTCCGCAGCTTTTACGTGACTTATGTGGAAATGCCCTAATTTTGAGCGCGTCAGATTCGGGATGAGCCTTCAGGCTTTCCGGTCGTTCGAAATGCACCCATGCCAATAAACTATTAATTTAACATAAGAAGTTTATCGGGCTATGTTATTGATGCAAACCTTATGAGCTGGCTGCTCTTAGGCGCTCTAGGGTTTACTGATAACGAACTTTGTTCGCTTGGAACGAACTAAAGTGCGACTGCGCAAACCGACCGCCGTCCCGTGGAACGATTGGCGAGATAACGAAGACTCGTGATCCAGTCAAGAATGCGAGATTGCCGCATATTAAGGAATTGGGAGGGCTGAGTGAGATCTTTATAGAATGAATGGCGTCGTGTGGGCCGGCTTATAAGAAACTCTCGCCCGCGTGCTCTCGAAACCGCTCATGATCCCGCACATATTCCGCGACCATTTCCAGAGAAGAATGTCGGCTGTGCTCTTTCATCTTGAACAAATTGGCGTTCTGGCGACCTGCCTCGGTCAGGAAACCGGCGCGGAGCGAGTGGCCTGAGAATAGTTCGGGCGGGTAGCCCGCCGCGACCGCGGCGGCCTTCACTACCAGCGCCACGCCCTGAGCGCTCATAGGTTTGTCGGTCAGTCGTCCCTGCGGCGTCAGTTTGCAGAATACCGGCCCGCTGGTGATGCCTGACCGCTCGAGCCAGGCGCGGTAATGCCTCACTGGTTCAAGCCTGCGGCCGTCGGGGATCGCGACGGTGTGACCCTTGCCCTCCTGGTCCGTCTTCGAGGCCGCGATGCGCACCAGCAGCCCGCGGCTATCCTCGCTCACACGCGCAACGGTGATCGCCACGAGTTCGGAACGCCGGAATGCGCCGGCCATGCCGATTGCCAGTAGCGCGCGGTCGCGGTGGCTCCGCAGATCCTCGCCAACGATTGCACGCACCATGTCGCGCAGCACATCGCCGTCGGCAGGTCGCTTCTTGCCGGGCATCTCGCCGCGCTTATCCTTGCGAATGCCGCGCATGGCACGCTCGAGGCGGGACGCGTCGGGCTGCGAGGTTGGCGGTTCGACGTCTGCGGCACGGTGTGCGAACACGATTGCGGCTAGCCGCCGACCGATCGTTGCACGGCCGAGCGGCACCGGCTCCTTCCGCGGCAGTACCACCCCGCGCTTCGTCCGGCGGAGTTCCTGCGGACTGAACCCGCTCTCGGCGAGCAACGTCAGGAACGCGGCGACCGTCGCCGGCGTCGCTGGGAGCGGCCGATAACCGCTTTCCTGGCACCAGGCGCAGAACAGCCGCCAATCTGATTTGTAGGCGCGCAACGTCGCGTCGGCCGATGCCCGGCGGACATAGTCGTCGACCCGTTCGCGATCGTCGGGCGCAAGCTGCGGGAGATACGGCTCGAGCGACTGAACTTGGTCGACCACCACCAGCGCGTCAGCCACGATACCAGCCAGATCCGAAGGATCGACGTGCGCCGCGTCATCGATGCCACCATCGTTGGCCATGTCGACCTCCTTCGTTGCTAGTCCAAACCGAAACAGACGCGGCGGCGGCCGTCCCGGAACCGCCGGAATCGATACGCGACAGATCGATTTGAGGCCAGCATGTAATTAGCGGGAATCAGCGTTATCGCTAAATAGACGAGGTGCCCGGATGGTGGAATGCGGCAATCATGATTATAATAGGCAGTCTTACCAAACATGGTATAAACATGCCATTGTGACATAGATGGAACCGAGCATCCCATGACACTGCAAGTTAACATCACCGCTAATGGGCGCATGAGCTTGCCCGCTGGCATACGGAAACGTCTTGGTCTTGAACGTGGCGGTGCCGTACTGATTGAAGAGACGGCGGATGGAGTCGTATTGCGGACAGTTGGTCAGGCGGTGACACGGGCGCAGGCGATCGCGAAGAAGTATGGCGACCATCCCGACGCATCAGTCGATGCCTTCCTCGCGAACCGTCGCACGGATAGCGGAGAGTGACGGTCGCCATTTTAGACGCGTCGGCAATCATCGCGCTGCTTAAGGGCGAACGTGGCGCCAGCAAGGTTGCCGCCATAGTGGCGAATGCCATGGTTGGGGCATTTAACCACGCTGAGGTTGTGAGCCACTTCATCCATCTCGGCGCGCCGATCGAGGAGATTCGCGAGATGTTGGGCGCGCTACCCTATAGTGTCGTGGCCGCAGACGAGACGCTCGCCTGGGAGGCTGGTCTACTTCGGGCGACCACTAAAGCGGCGGGGCTGTCGCTTGGCGACCGTTTCTGCCTCGCGCTCGCCAAGCGGTTGAGTGTGCCGGCATACACCGCAGATCGCGTCTGGAAAGACGTAGCGACTAATGCCGGCATTAAAGTGGTAACAATCCGATAGTCACTCTTCGTATCTTGAGCACTATGCATTTTAGAGAGTTTTGCGTGCTAGACGACCGTCCTCGTAACGCGTACCAAGTTGCCGGAATGCCCCGCATCATCGGCGATTGCTCCGGTCCGCACCCCGCTGTTACGTAGTGATTTTATTCAATCAGCTTCTAGGATCGCCTAGCCACGGGTCAATGTCTCAAAATTTGACCCTGCTTGCACAGCATAACTGCTCAATCGGTATGCGCTGTCAGGGTATACCCGGAAGGCACACCTTTCGGTCTGCAATGCGATCGGCGTCGTTCATCAGGTAGCGGCCTAGCTGGTTTCAAATTTCGGATTGGCGAAGCCGCAGTTCGTCCATTTAACTCGCGTGCCTCCTGAGCTAATGGCAGCGCAGGTCGCCAGCTTGGGCTTCTTCTTGTTGACCTTCAGCCGGACCAGATGCGCGGGTTTTTATAACCCCCGCTCAGAATGATAAGTTTCTGTGCATTAACAGTAACGCTCCGTTTGGTGACCAAGCGTGGCAATGTAGAGCGGCTAACGGTGTCGCGGCACGGAAGACCTTCCTCAATTGGGCGTTTTGCCGAGGCAATGACGAGGACGAGCGTTTATGGCGGATTTTGCGGGTTGGATGGCGCTGGTGGCAACCTGCGTCGCAGCAGTGATGACAGCTTCGAACCTTGGCGTGCGCGTAACGGGTTGGGGTTTTGTCATTTTTACGGTGGGCGCGGCGGCCTGGGTTGTAGTGGCTATCGCTACCGATCAGACGCAATTGCTCTACTCGAACATTTTTCTAGGCCTAGTTGACGTCTTTGGTATTTGGCGATGGCTTGGACGGCGCGCGCGCATCAGCGACACCGCTCAGGCCGAGGTCGCACGCAGTACACTAGAGGATGGAGAGGCTCTTTTCTCAATCGCGACGCTGGACGGCTTGCCGATCAAGGCTAAGGACGGCGAGGTCGTCGCGTATGCGGTGGATGCTCTTGCCCACTCCTCAGGGGGGCGAATTAGCTATCTGATCATTCGCGTAGGCGGTGTAAGTGGGTTAGGTGAGACGCTGCACCGGTTGCCATGGCGTGCGACAAGGATCGCGGATGGCGAGGTCAAGACCGATCTCGATAAGAAGGCGATCCAGCGCCTGCCTGTTGCTGTCGCTAGCTGAGGAACTAACACGCGGCTCGACGAATGAATTGACATGTCATTCATGTTCGGTGTGCTCAGAGGCCTCGGCTCCCTCACGCAACTGGCCCCGCAACGTCGAGTAGGCCGTTGTCGCGCATTCTATAGAAATGATACTGCACCGTCGTGAAGGGCGGGAAGTCCTCGGGGAACTTCGCCCATTGGCACCCCGTCGCAGCGATATACTGGATCGCATCCCACAAGGTTCGTGGCTTGTGCTTGCGTGGCCGTCCCACCTTACCGCCTGAATCGTGGTCAGATGACAGCCCATTCTTCGTCTGTGCAATCGCTTGCACAGCGTAGCCCGCTTCTGTCATGCTCGCGGCGAGCGGTTGTGGTCCAGCCCATATGAGCCTCGTGGTCTTCGCAACCCCCGATGAATCGCACGCAACTAGAATTGCTCAACTCAATTTTCGGTCGAGCTCTCAATGGGAAGCAAGTCAATGCCGCCGATCATGCATGTTAGCCAAGGCGTAATCACTAACGTCATCCCGGGCTCGGTGCTCGCCGAACAGCATCGCAAGACGGCCGAGCTGGGCAGTGCCAAGAACTGATGCGCCCTGAGCATAATCACGTATGATACCACAGATGCCCTGCCCGGTTTCGAGTGGCGCATCGTGCGGTCGGGTTCGGCACATAATGAGGAACGACGATGGCGGTGCGACTGACGGACCAAAGATCGGTGGTCGTCATCAGCGATTGGATCGAGGGTCCGCATCGAGGCCACGCGTCCGACGATCGTCGGGCCGCACTCCCCACGCATGCGACGGATCCTACGTCCCGGCCGTGGTCTGGCGATGGCAGTGCCAGCGCCGATGTGACCGGTGGCTATCTCGAGCGAATGCCGCTCGCGCTCGTCGCAGCCGGAATCGTCGAACAAGCGGAGATCTGGCATCATTGGCGCGGCGAGGACGAGCCGCCGTTTCGCCGCGACAACGCCGTGCTGGCCCGAAGGGCGTTCCGCATCGACGATGAAACCGCACCCTTCGCATCATCAGAGATGATCGCATTTGTCGAGGCGTTTGGCGCACCGCATATTTTGATCGTGCTAGGCCTCGGCGTCGAACGCGCGTTGCTCGACGCGTGCGCCGACAGCATCATCCTCTACAATTCGATCGACGCGCCATCGCTGCGCGTTCCGTCCGAAGTCAGCGCGCATTTCGACCTCGTCATTACCGGAGCACAATGGCAGTCGGACGAGGTCGAAAAACGTCACCCCGGTATGCGCTCCGCCATCCTGCCGATCGGCCCCGAGTTCGCGGCGATCGACCAGTTCCGTCCGCTTGGTACGGCCAAGGATGTCGACCTGATCTATGTCGCTGCGGCGCAACCGTATAAGCGCCACGACATTCTGTTCGACGCGCTCGCGCAACTGCCACGCGATGTTCGCGCGCTCTGCGTGTTCGGCTACGGCGAGGACGCTGACGCGCTCCGCCAACGTGCCCGAAACCAGAATCTGTCCATCGAATTTGTTGGGCCGCCCGGCGTGCCGATCGATGAAGTCAATCGGCTGATGAACCGCGCGAAGTTCGGCGTCGTTTGCGGCATTGACGACGGCGCTCCTGCGATCCTCACCGAATATATGCTTTCCGGCCTGCCCGTGCTCGCCAACAGCGGCCTGCGGTGCGGATTGCAATTCATCCTGCCCACGACCGGCATGACCGCTTCGACGAACAGGTTTGCCGATGCGATCCTTACAATGCGAGAAACCTGGGCAGAATTTCGACCCCGCGAGGCTGTTTTAGAACGTTGGACCTGGACGCACAGCGTGGCCCGCCTCGGCGAGATTATCGAGCAAATACATGATGCAAAGCAATGACAAATATATGACCGGCCATGATGACTCGGCTGGCTCATGGTTTTAGGTTCGAACACTCACGCGGATAACCGCGGATTATCGGATTGGAACAGCGTGCACGGTATCGGACCTACCTCCAGCCTATCCACAATCGACGATGCCGCCCCGCCGCCGCTGATCTGCTTCTCGCATCTCCGCTGGGATTTCGTGACCCAGCGCCCTCAGCATCTGATGACGCGGTTCGCGCAGAACCAGAGTGTGTTCGTTTGGGAAGAGCACATCCCCTGCGACCATCCGCTGCCGTTCCTCGAACACCACCCCTTCCCCGCCGACAACGTCGTCGCGCTGCGGCCGCGTCTGCCGCATTGGTGGAACGCCGAGCAGGTCGAAGCGGGCTTGCGGCACTTGCTCGACATGCTGGTCGCCACGAGCATTCGCGCGAAGCCCTTGCTCTGGTTCTACACGCCGATGATGCTCCCGTTCGCCGAGCATCTCGACGCCGCCGCCGTGATCTACGACTGTATGGACGAACTGTCCGCGTTCCGCTTCGCCGACCCCGCGCTGCTCGACCGCGAAGCCCGGCTGCTGGCTCGCGCTGACCTCGTCTTCACCGGCGGCTACAGCCTCTACGAAGCCAAGCGCGGCCGCCACGGCGACGTCCACGCCTTCCCCTCGGCGGTCGACGTCGCGCATTTCGCCCAAGCCCGTACCGGCAACATTGAACCCGAAGACCAGCGTCAAATCTCCGGGCCGAGGCTAGGATTCTGCGGCGTAATCGACGAACGCATCGATCTGGCCCTGCTCGACGCGGTCGCAGCCCGGCGGCCCGACTGGTCGTTCGTGATGATCGGCCCGGTCGTGAAGATCGACTCCGCGCATTTGCCGCGCCGGGCCAACATCCACTGGCTCGGTGGGCGCGGTTACGGCGAACTCCCCGCCTATCTGTCCGGCTGGGACGTCGCGCTGATGCCGTTCGCGATCAATGCCGCGACGCGCTTCATCAGCCCGACCAAGACCCCCGAATATCTCGCCGGTGGCCTGCCCGTCGTCTCGACGCCGATCGTCGACGTCATCCGCCATTACGGCGACGCAGCGGCGGTGGCGATCGCCGCCGACGCGACCGCGTTCGTCGCCGCTTGCGAAGCCGCCCTGGCCCTTCCCCGCGAAGGCGCATGGCGCGATGACGCCGACCGCCTGCTCGCCACGCAATCCTGGGACCGCACGCAAACCGCCATGGCCACCGAGATCGACCGCATCTTGAGCGGTAAGAAATATGCCCCCGCCCCGAAGCGCGAACGCTACGACACTCTCATCATCGGCGCAGGGTTTGCCGGCGCAGTCCTCGCCGAACGGCTCGCGAACGACAGTCGCCAGCGCGTCTTGGTCGTCGACCGCCGCCCCCACATCGGCGGCAACGCGTATGACGAGCTTGACGCAGCCGGCGTGCTGATCCACCGTTACGGCCCGCACATCTTCCACACCAATTCCGCCGACGTGTTCGACTATCTCTCGCGCTTTACCGAGTGGCGCCCGTACGAACACCGCGTACTCGCCAGCGTCGACGACAAGCTTGTGCCGATGCCGATCAACCGCACCACGCTCAACGCTCTCTACGGCCTGTCGCTCGAGAACGACGCGGAAGCCGCAGCCTTCCTCGCCAGCCGCGCGGAATCGGTCGAGGACATCCGCACGTCCGAGGACGTCGTCGTCGCCGCGGTCGGCCGCGATCTCTACGAGACGTTTTTCCGCGGCTACACGCGGAAACAATGGGGCCTCGACCCGTCCGAACTGGACCGCGCCGTGACCGCACGCGTGCCGACGCGCACCTCGACCGACGACCGCTATTTCACCGATACATTCCAGGTGATGCCGGCCAACGGCTACACCCGGATGTTCGAGGCGATGCTCGATCATCCCGGCATCAAGCTCGACCTCGGCGTCGAATATCGCGACGTGATCAACCGCGTCGATGTCGACCACATTGTCTTCACTGGCCCGATCGACGAGTATTTCGATTTCCGCTTCGGCAAGCTGCCCTATCGCAGCCTCCAGTTCCGCCATGAGACGCACGATGTCGCTGAGTTCCAGCCCGTCGCGGTCGTCAACTATCCCGACGAGACCGTGCCGCAGACGCGCATAACCGAATACAAGCATCTGACCGGGCAACTGCACGCCAAGACTAGCATCAGCTACGAATTCCCGAGTGCTGAGGGCGATCCCTATTACCCGATCCCCCGCCCCGAGAACCAGGCGCTGTTCAAACGCTACGAGGCACTCGCCGATGCCGAGGAAGGCGTGACGTTCGTCGGCCGTCTCGCGACCTATCGCTATTACAATATGGACCAGGTCGTGGGGCAAGCGCTCGCCACCTATCGCCGCATGGTAGCGAAGGCCGTCGTTCTCGACACCCCCGTATTGGCCGCGGAATGACCCGCATCTGCCTGTTGACCGACAGCCGCGCCCCGTCCGGCGTCGGCGCGCACATGATGACACTCGCCGAGGGACTCGAGGCTGACGAGATTGTCGTCGCGGCGCGCGCTGGCACCGGCCTCCTCGAGCACGCCGCCGCGAAGGGCTATGCCGTCAAGTCGCTCGACGACAATGCGGACCTCGTGCGCTGGCTCGATCGCGCGGCGCCCGACATCGTCCACGTCCATGCGGGGATAGGCTGGGAGGGCCATGCCGCGGTTCGCGCCGCGCATGCGGCGGGCGTGCCGGTGATCCGCACCGAACACCTCCCCTACCTCCTCACCGACCCCGCGCAGCGTGACGAACACCGCGAGACCTCCGCAACGCTCGCACGTCTGATCTGCGTCTCGGACGCGGTCGGCGACAGCCACCGCGCGGCCGGCGTCGAACCCGCTCTGGTCGCGACGATCCACAACGGCGTCGGGGCGCACAGACCCTCGCGGTCACGCGAAGCGCTTCGCGGCGAATGGGGCGTCGGCGATGCCCCCGTCCTGCTGATGGTCGCGCGGTTCGCCGAGCAAAAGGGCCACGCGCTCCTGCTCGACGCGCTGCCCGCGATCCGCGCTGCGCGCCCGGACGTGATCGTCCTGCTCGCCGGCGAAGGCCCGTTGCTCATCCGGACCGCACGCGCTATCGCGGCAAAAAGCCTGGCCGGCACCGTCCGCATGCTTGGCACGCGCAGCGACGTCGCCGACCTGATGACGCTCGCCGACCTGCTCGTCCTACCCTCGGCATTCGAAGGCTTGCCGCTGGTCGCCCTCGAAGCCATGGCCGCCGGCCTCCCCGTGGTCGCCACCGTCGCACCGGGCAATGCCGAAGCGATCGAGGACGGCGTCACCGGTCGCCTGACCCCCGCCGACCCGGCCAGATTCGCCGACGCGGTCGTCACGCTGCTGGCCGACCGCGAGAGCCTGCAATCGATGGCCAGCGCTGCGATCGAACGCCAGCAAGACCTTTTCTCGGCCGATCGCATGATCGTTGACACACGCGCGGTCTACGCCGCCGTGCAAGACCAAAACACAAAGGGAGACGGCGTGGAGCGGACACGGATCGGGTTCATCGGCGCAGGCGGCATCGCCAATCGCCATTTCGGCGTGCTGGAGCAGTTCGACGACGTCGAGATCCTCGCAGTCGCCGACGTCGACATGGTGCGCGCGACCGAGGCCGCAGCCCGCTTCGGCGCCCGCGCGTTCGACGATGCGGCTGCAATGCTGTCCGCCGTCGAGCTCGACGCGCTCTACATCTGCGTGCCCCCCTTCGCGCACGGCGAACCCGAACGCCTCGCGATCGAGCATAAGCTCCCGTTCTTTGTCGAGAAGCCCGTCGCGCTCGACCTCGGCACCGCGGAAGACGTCGCGGCAGCCGTCGACCGCCTCGGCCTCGTCACCGCGGTCGGCTATCACTGGCGCTATCTCGACACGGTGGACGAGGTGAAAGCGCTGCTCTCCGCAACGCCCGCCCGCCTCCTGTCCGGCTATTGGCTCGATTCCACGCCGCCGCCGCGTTGGTGGTGGAAGAAAGACGCATCGGGCGGCCAGATGCTCGAACAGACGACGCATCTCGTCGATCTCGCGCGCTATCTCGTCGGCGACGTCGTCCGCGTCTATGGCCAGTCGGGCCATGTCGACCGCGCCGCCTTCCCCGGCCTCGACGTCGCCACCACGAGCACCGCGATGCTCACCTTCGCCAGCGGTGCGATTGCCAATTTCGCGTCGACCTGCCTGCTCAAATGGAACCACCGCGTTAGCCTCCACCTGTTCGGCGAAGGGCTCGCGATCGAACTGACCGATCACGACGTCATGATCGACATCGGCCGCGGCCGTCCGGTCCGTGGCACCGGCAGCGATCCCGTCGTGCTGGAGGATCGCGACTTCATCGACGCAGTCCGCGGGGACGAGAACCGCATCCGCTGCCCCTATCCCGCCGCGCTCGAAACGCTCCGCCTCGCGCTGGCGATCGAACGCTCCGCCGCCGAAGGCCGCGCGATCGACGTCCGCGAGCGGGAGGTGGCGCATGTCTGAGTGGCGCCACGTCCGCTCGCTCGGCGTCGAACGTCCCGGCCAGGCCTATTTTTTCGGTTATGACGAAGCGCCTCCGGGAGACGGCCAAGTCCGGCTCGATCTTCTCTACACCGGGTTTTCCGCAGGCACCGAACTCACCTTCGTCAAGAACAGTAACCCGTATCTCCATTCGCGCTGGGACGCAGGCCGCGGCGTGTTTATCCCCGGCGAGCCAAGCGCGCACTATCCGGTGCCGTTCCTCGGCTACATGGAATGCGCGCAAGTCAGCGACAGTCGGGTCGACGATTTCGCGAACGGCGACGTTGTCGGCACGGTGTTCGGGCACAAGACCGGCCACACCGCGGACCCGTTCAACGACCTGCTGACCAAGCTTCCGCCCGAGCTCGACCCGATCCTCGGCATCTATATCGGTCAGATGGGTCCGATTGCCGCCAACGGCATCCTGCACGCCGATGTAGAATTGCTCGGACCCAATGTCGTCAACCTCGGCGACGGCATCCGCGGCCGCCCCGCTTTGGTGATCGGCGCCGGCATCGTCGGCATGCTGACCGCCCTGTTCGCGCAGGCCTCCGGGGCGAGCGAAGTCGTGATCGCCGACCCCTCACCCTTCCGTCGCCTGCGCGCCGAATGCCTGGGCATCACCGCGATGACCGAGGATCAAGCCTGGGCGTACGCCAAGGCGCGCTGGCTCCACGGCGGCGAGGATCGCGGCGCGGACGTCGTATTCCAGACCCGCGCCGACGCCGCCAGCCTCCACGCCGCGATGCGCGCGCTGAGACCGCAGGGCACCGTGATCGACCTCGCCTTCTATCAGGGCGGCGCGGACCGGCTCCGGCTTGGGGAGGAGTTCCATCACAACGGCCTCAACCTGCGCTGCGCCCAGATCAACCGCGTCCCCCGCGGGCTAGGCTTCCAATGGGACCACCGCCGCCTCGCCAATGAAACGGTAAAGTTGTTGCTCGCCCGCGGCCCCGAGATTCGCGCCCAACTTATTACGCATGTCGTACCCTATGACGACGCCCCCGCGTTCATCACGAAGCTGGTCGGCGAGCGGCCCGAATTCCTCCAGATTGTCTTCAAGGTCGGCGATTGAGCACCGCACTTACCGCCGACGCCCGACCGATCCGCATCCTGTTCGTCTTCGCATGGCTCGTCGTCGGCGGCGAGGAGACGGAGGTGCGGCTGCTCGCCCAAGCGCTCGACCCGACGCGCTACAGGATTGAGGTAGTCGCCTGCTTCCGAAAAGGCGGCATGCCCGAGCAGACGCACGAGCAGCTGGAAGCGATCGGCGTCCCCGTTGACCGTACCCCCTACGCGCTCGGCTTCGACGAGACCGTCGCCTACCTCGCGAGCAAGCTGCCAGCGTACGACATAGTCGTCTCGTGCCAGAACGTCGCAGACATCTATCCCACGCTTGAACGCATGCACCTCCGCCCGCCGTTGATCGAACATGGCGGCCTCGTCTCCGAAGCGCTTGCCGGTCCAAAGCATTTCACCGCGCGATATGTCGGCGTCTGCGCCTCGATCCGCGACGCAGCGGCCAGCAGAATGCCCGGGCGCGAGCACCACGCGATCGAGATCCCGTCGATGGTCGACACGCGCGCCTTCGATCCCACCCGACGCGTCCCCGTGCGTACGACACTCGGCATCGCCGACGACGTACCGCTAGTTGGTTGGCTAGGCCGGCTCGACCCGAAGAAGCGCGTCGAGGATTTCATCGAGGCCGCCGCGGTCGTCCACGCCCGCTACCCCGGAGCCCGCTTTGTCGTGATCGGCGGACCGGACGCGTTCATCCCCGAATACGCCGTCGCGCTCCGCAACCGAGCGCACGCCCTCGGCCTGGACACCGCTCTGACCTTCCTCGGCGATCGCAACGACGTGCCCGACCTGCTCGCGGCGCTCGACATATTCGTCTGGCTTTCCCGTGGCGAAGGCATGCCGCACGTCATCGCCGAAGCCGGCGCCGCATGCCTCCCCGTCATCGCGACCCGCGACAACGGGTCCGAACAACAGATCGTTGACGGCGTGAGCGGCCTGTTCGTGCCACACGAAAGCCCGCCCGCAGTCGCCGCTGCAATCACGAAACTGCTCGGAAACGCAGCACTCCGAACACAACTGGGCACCGCCCTCCGCGCCAAGGTCGACACCGAGTACGCCGTCGCCGCCGTCGTCCCCCGCTGGGAGAAATTGTTTGCCGATGTGATCGGGGACCGACCGGCTGTATTACCTCCACCCCGCCTTTTCCGTAGCTTCCTTCAAGGCGGCTTCGAATCCTCCACCCACCGCCGGGCACACGATGGAAAGCGCGTCGACGTCATCGCCGCGAGCCATCACGACACCCTTGCCGCGCACGATTACAGTGAACTCGCCAAGCTTGGCCTCCTGACGGTCCGCGACGGCCTGCGCTGGCATTTGATTGAACCCGAACCCGGCCGCTACGACTGGTCCAGCGTCGACCGACAGCTCGAAGCCGCCAAGACGATCGGCACCGAAGTCATCTGGGACCTGCTCCATTATGGCTTGCCCGACGACATCGACATTTGGGCACCCGCGTTCGTCACCCGCTTCGCCGCCTTCGCCGCCGCGGCCGCGCGTCATATCGGCCCCGCGGGGCCCGGCGAAACCCGCTTCTATGCCCCGGTCAACGAAATCTCATTCTTTGCCTGGGGCGGTGGCGATGCAGCCTATCTCAACCCGTTCGCCCACAACCGCGGCTATGAACTCAAAGTCCAACTCGCCCGTGCGTCGATCGCCGCGATGGAAGCGATCCTGGCGATCGATCCCGCCGCAAGGTTCGTCCATGCCGATCCGGTCATCAACGTCATCACCGACCCCGCCCGCCCCAACGACGCCCCCGCCGCCGAAGGGCACCGCCTCGCACAATACCAGGCCTGGGACATGATCGCGGGAAAAGCCTGGCCACAGATCGGCGGCCACCCGGCGCTGCTCGATATCGTCGGTGTCAATTTCTACCATAACAACCAGTGGATCCACGGTGGACCACCGCTAGCTTACGACCACCCCCTCAGCCGCCCATTCCACGCGATCCTCGCAGACGCCTACGCCCGCTACGGCCGCCCGATCTTCATCGCCGAGACCGGCATCGAAGGCAGCGCCCGCCCCGCGTGGCTTCACATGATTCTGCGCGAGGTAAAGATCGCCCGATCGCTCGGCGTACCGATCCAAGGCGTATGCCTCTATCCGATCCTCGATCATCCCGGCTGGGACGACGACCGCTACTGCCCCAACGGCCTGCTCGCCTGCTCAGTGATCGTGAGCGAGCGTATCGCGCATGCCGCCCTCGCAGACGTCATTCGGACTTGGTCGTTTAAAACATAATCCAGAGAAAGTCTGAGCTAAAACACGCTCCTACCTGCAAAACAAGCCGTCGACACCGCGCTGGGTGACGATCTTCAGGAAATAGTAGAGTATGCTGTGCCAGACCTACTACAGGTTCTCCGGCCAGCATTATAAATATTGTGATCTCATCTAACAAAGTGATAGGGGTCTTAATTATTGCCGATCAGGACCCCCTGAAAAGTCATATTCTTATGAATGCGAAAGGTATGCCCTTTTAGCGGATGAGCTCCCTCTTGGACGCCTATCTACACCGTTCGCCTGTGCCACATCGCGACGACAGGGCGTCTTGGCCTACGTATTCTCGATTGGTGGCCGTGGCTGGTAAGGTTGTTTAATTCGGTTCTCTGCGTTTGCTTGAGCCAAGCGCTAAGTCATCTCACCCTGAGTGGCCATTGCATCCCAAGCATCTGCCGATCGCAGATGACGCTCTTGAACAAGGGGTAGCGTGGACCGCTCCGCTTCCGATCGTTCCTATGCAGCAGCCTGACGGTATGACTCGGTTTGAGAGATGTTCATACGACTAGCCTTTAACCGACAACCAAAGATCTAAAACCCCATACGGCTGAGTTCCCCGCCCCCAGACCCTCATCGTAGGATTGCGTATGCTCAAGATAAAAAAGAAGCGGCTCACCGATCGCGACGATCGCGCGGTCAAACGCCTTGCTGAGATCAAGACGTGTATTACAGGCCTTGCCGACAACGACCTGCTGGATCGGGCCGACAAAGCTGAGCTTTATACGCCGAGCGCCGATATGGCGTTCTTGGAGATGACACGGCCGAATATCAGGCTTTGAAGACAGCGAGACCGCGCGACGCTGACGCCGTATGCCAACGCTAAGCCAACTCACCATCGGACAGAGCAGTTTATCGAACAATGCGGCGCTATGTCATCACTTGGCACGGTTGGCGTCTGGTCATACAGCGACTGAGATTCGACCGAGCCACATATGTTGCGAGCTAACCAACATGCAGATCATCGTCCGCGACAACAATGTCGACCAAGCCCTCCGCGCCCTAAAGAAGAAGCTGCAGCGTGAAGGCGTTTACCGCGAAATGAAACTGCGCCGGCACTACGAGAAGCCGTCTGAAAAGCGTGCACGGGAACATGCTGCGGCCGTCAGCCGTGCCCGGAAGGCGGATCGTAAGCGCGCCGAACGCGACAATTGAATGGCGCAGAGGTCGGGTCGCGAATTGGTACGCGGATAGATGAGACCGGTACGCTGATCCTCGACGGCGGTGCTTTCTACCTGCGGCGGGATCTCGGCGGTCGCTACGAACTGGAACTGCATCGCACGCCGGTCGATCTGGTAGAAAAGCGGGTCCGCCTGGCCGGCACGTTGGTAGGCCCGGCCCTCGTGTATGCCGAGGGCGTCGCGCCCGCCTAAGCGACTGAAGCGGCCGGGAACGCAAGCCAACGACTTGGCGCATCCCTGATTCAACCTGACTCATACCGGTTGCCTAGAAATCGTTGCTGAGCATCATTGCATTATGGGACAGATTATCGCGCACGCCTGTGGACATGAGCAGATTCACTATCTTTCCGGCTTCGCCAGCCAGCAGGAGAGGAGAGCTCGCTGGCTGGAGACGACCAAGTGCCGCACATGTTTTGTCGCGACCAAGCAGACCGAGCAGGCAGAAGCGGCCGTTCGTGACGGCGCAGCCATTGCCCACCTGGACCTGCCCTTGCTTACCGGCAGCGATCGGCAGGTCGCATGGGCGACAACCCTGCGAGCCAGCCGCCTTTGCGCGCTCCTCGCAAGTCCGGCGACAGAACGCACTCAGCTCCAAGTGTGCACCCATGTTACCGACGCGAAGTGGTGGATCGACCACCGTACCCTGACAGATACTCAGTTGCTCGCGGAAGCCCAGCTCTACGCCGTTGGGATCGACAAGTCGGCAAGTGGAGACATTGTACCGGCCTGCCGCAGGCCGCCTAACGATGGCTTACTCGGGTGTCGTCGAAAGCACGAATTTTGACGAGAACTCGTCCTCCGACGATACCTTTTTGGTCGGTAGCACGCCCGATTTAGCACGGTGCAAGGCCGTTACCCGTTTGACCTGTGCAATGCTGCATCCGGCCAGCTCGGCCGGCCTTACAATGCTCATGCCAGCGTCACGAAGCCCGATGATGCGCAAGGCCAGGCGTGCGCCCGGTATACCGGCCTTCCTGCTTGGCGATCTCGATCCCTTCGCGCTGGCATTCACGACGGGTCTCGTAATCCTCGCGGGCGGTCTGTAGCGTTACCCGTAACAGCATATCCTGCATCGCCTCGAGCACGATCCGGGCAACACTAGAACCATCGGCAACGAGGGCGGACAGATCAACGATCCCCGGTACCGCGAGCCGAGCTCCCTTCCCTCTGATCGTCGCCACTAACAACTCCGTCTCGGGCAAAGGCAGACGACTGATCCGGTCGATCTTCTCCGCGACGACCACCTCACCAGCCTGGAGGTCGGCAATCATGCGCAGCAGTTCTGGCCAGTCCGGTCGAGCGCCCGATGCCTTTTCCCGGTAGACTGCTGCCACATAGTATTCAGCTGCTCGCCCCGGTGACTATCGCTTCCTGGCGAGCGAGATCCTGCTCATCAGTACTCACCCGCAGATACACCCGAGCGGCCTGGATCGTGCTCCGCTTTTCCTGTTCGCTCATCTCATCCGGCTTTCTTGGATATACCCTAGTTGACGCGGCCTGAATGAGGCTGTGGTTGAGAATGCGCTAATCGCCCCAAGGTGGTCATGGTGTCGCGAAAGTGTTTCGGACCGCGTGCATTTCGCAAAGGGCATCCGCGACAGCCTGACCCTCGGCTTGCTGGTCGTAGTGGCGCTGTCGCGAAGTTTAGCACTTATGCGACGAGCCTATGTCCGCTCCCGCCCGATTGTGTTGAAAAAGTCGGCCTTGCAGTGGTGTCGGTGGTCTGATT
>NZ_JPDP02000016.1:0-36390 GCF_000732685.2 Sphingomonas sp. STIS6.2 | reverse complement strand
TCAGCCGATATGCTTGGCGGCGAGCGCCTTCATGTCGACCATCGGGCGAGCGCCGACATGGCTGATGATCTCGGCCGCGCAGACCGCACCGAGCTTGAGCGAGGCGTGGAGGTCGTGGCCCTGTGCCTGGCCGTGGAGGAAGCCCGCCGCGAACAGGTCGCCCGCGCCGGTCGTGTCGACGACCTTGGCGATCGGCTCGGCCTTCACTTCGGCGCGCGTGCCGTTCTGGATCGCGCAGGCACCGTGTTCGCCGCGCGTGACGACCAGCGTCGGGACCTGGGCCGAGATCTTCGCGACCGCCGCGTCGAAATCCTCGGTCTCGGCAAGCGCCGCGAGTTCGCTCTCATTGGCGAACAGGATGTCGATCAGGCCGTCCGACAGCAGCTGGCGGAAATCGCCGCCGTGGCGCGAGATGCAGAACACGTCGCTGAGCGTGAAGGCGACCTTGCGCCCTGCACCGCGTGCGCAATCGATCGCGGCGCGCATCGCGGCGCGCGGCTCTTCGGGATCCCAGAGATAGCCCTCGAGATACAGGATCGCGCTGTCGGCGATCATCGCGGTGTCGATCGCCGCGGCGGGCAGATACTGGCCCGCGCCGAGGAAGGTGTTCATCGTCCGCTGGCCATCGGGCGTCACGAAGATCAGGCAGCGGCCGGTGGTCGGGTCGCCGGCGCGGACCGGGGTCGCGAACTCGATGCCGATGCTGCGGACGTCATGCGCGAAGACCTGGCCGAGCTGGTCGTCGGCGACCTGGCCGATGAAACCGCACTTGCCGCCGAGCGCAGCGACGCCGGCGACGGTGTTGGCGGCCGATCCGCCCGAGATTTCCATGCCCGGCCCCATCTTGGCGTAGAGCGCATCGGCTTCTTCCGACGAGAACATCAACTGCATCGAGCCCTTGGCGACACCGATCTCGGCGATGAAGGCGTCGTCGGCGCTGCTCAGAATGTCGACGATGGCATTGCCGATCGCGACGACGTCATAGGTAGGCGTGCTCAAGGGGAGGTCTCCGGACCGAACGGGAAAAGCTCGCCGTAATTCGCGCAGGCGGCAGGCGCAACCGTTGCGGCGCGGCGCGCATGGCCCGGCGCCCGGCCCGCCGGGGTCAGCGCAGATAGGCGACGAGGCTGAGCCCGGCGACCTTGCCGAACACCGAATAGCTCGCCTCGAGCATCGTCTTGCGCTGCATCAGGTCCATCGAGATCTGGCCGTAATCCGCGTCCTCGTTGTCCGAGACGATCTTCTCGAGCAGCGCGGCGCGATCGGCCGCGCGCGCGCCGAGCGTCTCGATCTGCGCCTGGCGGAGGCCGTTGGCGGCGTTGAGCCCGCGGACTTGTGGCAAGGCGGCGTCGAGCTGCGCGATCGCGGTCTTGAGCGCCGCGGCCTGGCCTGCGCTGGGGCTGGCGCCGATCGGCCCGGCCTCGGCCAGCGTCCGGAACGCGGCGAGCACGCCGTCGCCGAGCTCGCTCGCGGTGACGCCGTAGGTCAGCGTCGCGCCACCGCCGATCGACGCCGAGGCGCGGACGTCGTCATTGCCGAATGCGGCCTGCGTCGTCGTGCCCGCGGTCTCGGCGAGTGTCGCGGGCTTGAACGGGATCGCGTCGCCCTGCGCGCCGGCGAACAGCGGCTCGCTGCCGTCGGTCGCGTTGAGCGCCGAGCGGAACTGGCTGAAGGCGCTTTCGATCGCGCTGCCGAGCGCGGGCGTCGCGCCGGTGCCGACCGCGGTCATCAGCTGTGTCCGGAGATCGCCGGCGATCGTGTCGATCGCGGTGATATTGGCCTCGTACAGCGACAAGGTCGTGCCGAGCCGGGTCGTCGCCGCGCTCTGCGCCGCCTGCATTGACAGCGCACTGCGCGCCGACAACGTGCGGACCGCGGCGCTGCCGAGATCGGCGAGGTCCTTCGCCTTCTTGCCCGAATTGAGCTGCAGCTGCGTCTGCGCGAGCCGCTGCTGCGCCTTCTGGACCGCGTCGGTCAGCGTCCGCTGGAGCGGGATGGTGGCGATGCGGGTCATCGATGCTGGTCCTATCTGATCATGCCGAGAAGCGTGTCGTACATCTCGCTCGCGGTGGTCATGACGCGCGCGGCGGCGGCATAGCTGTTCTGGAGCACGACCATCTGGCCGAGCTCCTCGTCGATATTGACGCCCGAGACGCTGTCGCGGCGGTTGATCGCGTCGTCGCGGCGTGCGCCCATCTGGTCCGCGCGATCGGTGGCGCGCGACGCGGCGGATCCCGCATCGCCCAGCACGACCGCGGAGAAGCGCGCGATCGTCATCGTCCCCGCATCGCCGAGATCGACCGCACTCGCCAGCGCATCGACCAGCGCGGTCGCGCCGCGCCGGTCGCTCGGCCCGAGCGCCTTGGTCCCCACCGCGACGGGCTGGAGCCGTGCGAGCGGGAGGCGGGTCGGGTCGGCGAGCACGTCGCGGCGGACCCCGGCGCTGTCGAGCCCCGCCCCCGCCGCGCCCAGCCCGGTGATCGCCGCAAAGCCGCGTCCGGTGCCGCCGCGGTCGGTCGTGTCGGACAGGACCGAGAGCATCGCCCCCGATTCGGCGCGGGTGGCCGAGAACCGCAGGCGCCCGGCGTCGTCGAGTGCGAACTGGCCATAGCCGCCGAGCGGACTGGCGTTGAGCTCGTCGATCAGGTCGCCATAGCTCGGCCCCGTCGCCCCCGTCAGCGCATAGCGCGCGACCAGCCGGCCCGACGAATCGTGCAAGGCGAAATCGACCGCCTCGCCGGCGGCGAAGCGATGCGGATCGGCGGTGGTGAACCCCGAGGGCACGAGCATGCTCGTGTCGCTGCGGACGATGTCGTTCAACCCGAAATAGTGCGACAGGCCGATCCCCGCGCGCGCGCTCGGCCGCGCGGTGTCCTGCGCGATGGCGACGCCGGTCCCTGCCCCGGTCGCGGCGATGGTGAGTGTGCCGTTGGCGAACGACGCGGTCGCCGCACCGCCCAGGCCGGTATTGATCGCCGCGATCGCATCGTCGACGGTTGCCGCCGCGCCGAGTGCGTCGAAGTCGAGCGTGGTGCCGGCGACCATCGTGCCGTCCGAGCGCGTCACCGCGATCAGCGCCGCGCCGGTGAACCCCAGCCAGTCGCCACCGGTCAGCGCGGTCGCGCGACCGGTGAGTATCGCCGGCGGCGGGACCGCCGAGCCGGTGTTGGACGCGGCGTTGATCGTCCGCGCGAGTCCTGCGAACAGCGTCTCGACCCGCGCCGAGAACGCCGGCAACTGCCGGTCGCGCAGGTCGAGCAGCCCGCCGAGCCGCCCGCCCATCGCCGGCGTGTCGAGCGTCGTCCCGGTCGCCGCGCCGAGCGTGCCGTCCGCCTCGGCGAACCGGACGTCGATCGTCGGATAGACCGGCTGCGCGCTGCCGACGCCGCTGGCGGGATAGGAGAGCTGGCGCAGCCGCTGGTCGAGCAGCGGGACGCCCGAGGCGGTATCGATCGTCACCCGCCCGCTCGGCTGTTCGCGCGCGGTGATGCCGATCAGCGCGCTGAGCTCCTCGAGCGCGGTGGTGCGGCGGTCGGCGGGGCCCGACGCGCTGCGCCCCAGCCCCTGCAGCCGCGAGATCGAATCGTTGAGCGTGTCGACGGTGCGCAGCAGCGCGTTGACCCGCTCGACCGTGTCACCGACCTCGCCCTCGATATCGCCGCGCAGCACGTCGACGTCGCGACCGAGCTGGCGCATCGATCCGATCGCGTCCTCGACCATGCCGACAAAGGGGGCGGTGACCGCGGAGCCGCCATTGGCGCCCGCCATCGCGGTCGCGGTCGCGGCGATCGCGTCGAGCCGCGCGGGCAGCGCGGATTCGGACCCGGTCGCGCCGAGCAGCGACTGCAACCGGTCGAGATAGCCCGCCTCGACCTCCGCACGGCCCGCATCGCCGCTGCGGCCATAGACGGTCGCTTCTAGGAACTTGTCCGCGACGCGGCCGGGTTCGCCGACCACCACGCCGTTGACGCGGCCCGCGGTGACCCCCGTCTGCAACGCGACCGTTTCGCGCGCATAGCCCGGCGTGTTGACGTTCGCCAACATGAACACCACCGGCTTCAAGCGCCAGCGCGCGGCGTTCCAGGACCTCCTCTATCAGCAGGAAACGCGCCCCGGTTCGGCGGCGGGCGGTGACGGCCAGGCCAAGGTGCCGACCGGGATCCAGATCGGCGCGGGCGTGAAGACCGGCGGCGTCTACCGGATCACCGAACAGGGTGCGCCCAACCAGACCGGCAATCGCTATGACATCGCGATCCAGGGGCGCGGCTATTTCCAGGTGACTTTGCCCTCGGGGCAGATCGGCTTCACCCGCGACGGATCGTTCCAGCTGTCCGAACAGGGCGAGCTGGTCACCGCGGACGGCTTCCGCGTCGAGCCCGCGATCGTCATCCCGCCCGAGGCGGTCGACGTCGCGATCTCGAAGACCGGCGAGGTCCAGGTCAAGCTCGCCAACGATCCCGCGCTGCAGACCGTCGGCCAGATCCAACTCGCGACCTTCGTCAACGAGTCGGGGCTCGAGGCGCAGGGCGGCAGCCTCTTCCTCGAAACCGCCTCGTCGGGGCAGCCGACCGTCGCCGCGCCGGGCCAGCCGGGCTTTGGCGACACGCTGCAGGGCTTTGTCGAGGCGTCGAACGTCAACCCGGTGTCCGAGATCACCGCGCTGATCACTGCGCAGCGCGCCTATGAGATGAACAGCCGCGTGGTGAAGACCGCGGACGAGATGCTCGCGACCTCGAGCCAGCTCCGGTGAGCCGCCTGGCAATCGCCGTCGCGTTCGTCCTCGCATCGGGGGCTGC
This sequence comes from Sphingomonas sp. STIS6.2, assembly GCF_000732685.2. Taxonomy (NCBI): domain Bacteria; kingdom Pseudomonadati; phylum Pseudomonadota; class Alphaproteobacteria; order Sphingomonadales; family Sphingomonadaceae; genus Sphingomonas; species Sphingomonas sp. STIS6.2. The sequence continues at coordinate 31,594 of NZ_JPDP02000016.1, read as the reverse complement.
GCTCCCGGCGCACGCGGCGGATCCCGCGGAGACGCCCGTCGCGGTGCTCACCCGCGCGATCGCGCGCGGCGACATCCTGAGCGCGACCGATTTCGAACTGCAGCCGCGCGCCGCGGTCGCCGCGCGCGGCGTGCTGGCGGCGGACGCGGCGAGCGGGCGCGAGGCGGTACGCGCGCTGCCCGCGGGCACGATGGTCCGCGCCGGCGATCTCGTCGCGCCCCGGCTGGTGCGTCGCGGCGAGGCGGTGACGCTGTCGCTCCAGGGTCGCGGGTTTGCGATCACCACCGCGGCGCGGGCGCTGGCGGCGGGCGGCATGGGCGACGTCGTCCGCGTCGTCGCGCTGTCCACCAACCACAGCGTCGATGGCGTCGTCACGGGCGCGGGCAGCGTCCGCGTCGCCGCGCAATGAGGAGACATGCGATGACCAGACCTGCGACGATGTTCCTGATCCTCGCCGGCGCGACCGCCCTGTCGGGTTGCGGCACGATCGGCCAGCTCAAGACGATCGGCAAGGCGCCGAAACTCAGCGAGATGACCGCGGTCGACACCCCGCTGACCGAGGATTCGCTCGGCCAGCCGAGCCGTCGCCCGGCCGCGCCGCCACTGGCGCTGGCGCCCCCCGACGCATCGCTGTTCCGCGCGGGCGCTGGTGCGTTTCTCGGCGACCAGCGGGCCGCGCGCAAGGGCGACATCCTGACCGTGCGGATCAACGTTCAGGATCGCGCCGAGGTCGGCAACACGACCGCACGCACGCGCGGCGGCTCCGAGAATGCGGGGCTGACCGCAGCACTCGGGCTCGGCGTCGCGACGCCCGATCCGCTGATCGCCGGCAATTCGAAGTCGCAGTTCAACGGATCGGGCAATATCAGCCGGTCCGAGACGATCAGCATGACGATGTCGGCGATCGTCACCGACGTGCTGCCCAACGGCAATCTGATGATCCGCGGCCGCCAGGAGATCCGCGTCAATTACGAGCTGCGCGAGCTGATCGTGACCGGCATGGTCCGCCCGCAGGACATCAGCCGCGACAACAGCATCCGCCACACGCAGATCGCCGAGGCGCGGATCAGCTATGGCGGCCGCGGCCAGCTGACGCAGGCGCAGCAGGCGCGCTGGGGCCAGCAGATCTACGACGCGCTGTTTCCGTTCTGAGGCGCGCGCCCGCGCTGCAAATAATCCGCGCAGCACGACCAACTATCCGGATTTCTTCCCAGAATAAGGAGCGGGTCGGATCTGACCGCTCCGTCGGCGAGCCGCCGTACGGCTCAAGGACGCAGAAGCGACCGACTATTCCAGAAGGAAGAATATCATGGGAATGTCCGTTAACACCAATGTTGGCGCGATGGCGGCCCTCCAGGCCCTCAACGAGACCAGCAAGGGTCTGTCCGTCGTCCAGAGCCGCATCAACAGCGGCCTGAACGTCGCATCGACCAAGGACGATTCGGCAGCCTTCACGATTGCCCAGGGCCTTCGCGGCGATCTGGGTGGCCTCAAGGCGGTCAACTCCTCGCTCAGCCGGGCGAAGAGCGTGGCCGACGTTGCGGTCGCAGGCGCAGAGCAGATCTCGGACGTCGTCAACCAGATGAAGACGCTCGCCAAGCAGGCGTCGGACGATGGCATCAGCGACGAGAGCCGCGCTGCGTATAACAAGGACTTCACCGCCCTTCGCGACCAGATCAGCACGATCGTCGATTCGTCCGAGTTCAACGGTACGAACCTGCTCAAGACCGGCGGCGGCACCGTGAGTGCGTTGCAGTCGCTGACCAACAAGGCAACCGGCACCGACACCTACGATCCCGATACGCTCTCCATCGCCAACCAGGAAATCGACCTGCCGGCGACGGAAACCGCGTCCGCGGGCGTGGGTACCGGCGTGCTCGGCCAGGATTCGGAAATCGACACGGCTGCCAAGGCCAAGGCGATGGTCGATACCCTGGACACGCTGGGCAGCTCGCTCAACACCAAGCTGAGCGATCTTGGCTCGGGGTCGCGCAAGATCGACGCACAGATGACGTTCACCAGCAAGCTGTCGGACGCGATCGAAAGCGGCGTCGGCAAGCTGGTCGACGCGGATCTGGCCAAGGAATCGGCGAAGCTGCAGGCACTGCAGGTCAAGCAGCAGCTTGGCGTGCAGGCGCTGTCGATCGCCAACCAGGCACCGCAGACGATCACCTCGCTGTTCCGGTAAGCCGGTACGAGACACGATCCCGCCAAGTCCCCCAAGCACATCGGCGGGGGGTCGTGGAAACCGGGGTGGCCGATCGGCCATCCCGGTTTTTTTGTACCTGTTTCCAGGCAGCGGCGCGCGCCGATACGGGTAATCCCTTAATAGCCGTGCGGCCCGGTTCGACTAGGGTCGAGCGAACCGGCGGGCGGACCAGTCACGAACGGCCGGAGAGGATGAGGTCATGGACTACCGCGTTTCGCTGTCGCTCTCGGTCACCGACCCGCATGCGCTGTGGTCCGCCGCGGCGGCCTGTGCGCTGACCGCGCCGGGCATGACGCTCGACGACGTCGTCGAGACGATCGGCAGCGAGCATGATCCCGACATCGCCGACTGCATCGCGCTGCTGCTGCTGTCGCCGCGGATCACCGGCGCGCGAATCGAAGACTTCGCCTGCCGTCGCGCCGGCCGGCCCGAACGCGTGGCAGACGTCACCCCGTTGCCGACCCGCCCCCGCGCGACGCGGCACGGGCTGAACGCCAACGCCTGAGACACGCCGGGCCGGGGTTCGGCGCAGCGCGCGGACTTGAGCGCGATCAGGCGCGGCGCGCGGCCACCTCGACCAGCAACACCGCCGCGATCGTCGGATCGACCCGGCGCAGGGCCGTGGAGACGTCCTGCGCCAGTCGTCGTGCATCGACCGGCGTCGACGCGGAGGCATGCAACCGCGCGAATTCGATCGACGCGACCAGCGCCGCCTCGCGCAGTTCGGGCCGACGCGTCTCGATCGCCCCCGCGCCCGCGACATCCGCGGCCTGGAGCACCAGCTTGACCTTCAGCCGTCCGTCCGCGCGATCGCCCTCGACGATCGGTACGTCGAGCGGATCGAGCATCACGAACAGCGGCGACGGCCGTACGGGTTCACCTTCCGCCCCGCCTCCTTCCGCCCCGCCCCCTTCGGACGCCGCGGCGCCTGGTGCCATGATCGGCGCGGTCAGCAGCGCCGCGATCAGCAGCGCGATCTGCTTGGGTGAAGGGCGGGTGCGCATCGCTCGGGCTCCGGTTTGTGGTTTCGTCGGGACGTCGCCCCGAATGCCGGCCGATGCCGACGATCCGCAGGTCTTTGCCTCTATAATAGGAGGATAGCGGAGGAATGGAGCGCAAGTGAGCCACGATCAGAAACCCGCGCGCGTCAGGATCGTCGCGAACGGCGCCGAGACGGACGCCCGTCGGCGCGGCGATGCGACCGCGATCGCGCCGATGCCCGCGGCCGGACCGGGCGATGGTCATCATGCCGCTGCAGGCAACAGGGTCGCGACGATCGTGTTCGCGCTGCTGTTCCTTGGCGCCGCCGCCGCAGCCGCGGTCGCGGTGACCTTGGCCTTCGCATGATCCGCCTCGCCATCGCGCTGGCGATCGGCGCGGGGCTGGCCGGACCGCATGCCGCGCGTGCTACCGAACCGTCGCATCCGAGCGCGCCGCACCTGAGCACGCCCCACCCGGGCACGCCGACGCCCGGGCAACCGTCGCCACCCGCCCCCGCCCGCCCGGCGCCTGTACCCTTTGCCGCCGAGCTCGCCGCGCAGCCGCTGCCGCCGGCGCGCACCGCCTGGACCGCGATGAGCGAGCAGGCGGCCTGGGCGGCGCTCGCGATCGCCACGCCCGCGACGCGGCAGGCGACACGCTGGCGCTATGCGGTCGCCCTGATCGCGCGCGACCGCGCCGGCGAGGCGCTCGGCGTGCTCGACGTGATGGCGGCCGACGATACCGGGCTTGCAAAGGTCGCCGCGTGGCGGCGCGCGCGCGGCGTCGCGCTTGGGCGCCTCGGGCGGACCGATCCGGCGATCGCGGCGCTCGACGACCCTGCGCTCGCGACCGATCCCGAGACCTGCCTGTGGCGGATGCGGATCCTGGCGGAGGCGGGACGCGCGGCGCCGGCGTTGCGCGTCCTCGGCTGTGCGATGCCCGCGCTGAACGCGCGTGGCGCCAAGGCGCGCCGCCCCTTCATCCTCGCCGCCGCGCGCGCGGCGACCGACGCAGGGAGGCCCGGCCCGGCGCGCGACTGGCTCGATCGCATCCCGGCGACCGACGCGGCGGCCGCGCTGTTGCACGGCGAGGCCGACCGTGCGCTCGGCGCCGCCGCGACGAGCCGTCGCTGGTTCGATCTGGCCATACGTACCGGCGATCCCGAACAGCGCGCCGCGGCCACGCTCGGGACGATCGAGACCGATCTGGCCGCGCGCACGCTCGCCCCGCCGGCCGCGGCGCGCCGGCTGGCGGCGCTGCTGTTCCGCTGGCGGGGGGGCATGGTCGAGCGCCGCGGGCTGACGCTGGCGATGAGCCTCGCCACCCGCCGCGGCGACGAACCCGCATTGCTGGCGGCCGCCGCCGCGCTGCTGCGCTATGGCAATGTCGGCGCCGACGCGGCGCCGCTGTCGGCGACTGTCCAGGCGCATCTCGTCGCGCTGGTGGCGCCGCAATCGACCATGCCGCTCGGCACCGCCGCCGGTCTGCTCTGGGATTACCGCGACCTGATGCCGACGGGGGCGGACGGCGACCGCGTGGTGTGGATGCTCGCCGACCGGCTGCAACAGGCCGGGCTCTATCGCCGCGCCGCCGAACTGCTCGAACGCCGGCTCGGCACCACGCAGCGCGACGTCGAACAGGGCCCCCTGTCGATCCGCGTTGCGACGCTGCGGATCCTGGCGGGCGCGCCCGACGCCGCGGTCCGCGTGCTGCGCGAGACCGCGATGATTCCCTATCCCGACGCGATCCAGGACGAACGCCGCCGCCTCCAGGCGGTCGCGCTCGAACTGCTCGGCCGCCACGCCGAAGCGGTGGCGACGCTCGCCGACATCCGTGACGCGACGCCGATCCGCGCCGAATTCGACTGGCACGCACGCGACTGGTCGGGGCTCGTCGCCAGCGGCACCACGCTGCTGCCCGCCCCCGGAGCGCGCGGTGGCCTGTCCGCGGAGGGCCAGGCGATCGTCCTGCGCCAGGCGATCGCCCATGCGATGCTCGGACAGGAGGCCGCCTTGGCACGGCTCAACCGGCGCTATGCCCGCGCCTTCGCCGCGCTCCCCACCGCGCCCGTGTTCGCGATGCTGACCGCGCCGGTCGGAGGCTTCGACCCGGCACGACTCGACTCCGCGATGACCGCGCTGTCCGCGGCAAGCCCCGCGGGCGCGATCGGCGACCTGCTGACCGCGGGACAGGCGGCGCGGACGTCGACGCGGCTGGACTAGGCCGCCGCGCCCCCGCCCACGGATCATGCGCGCCGCCTGCGAGTTGACCCTGTTCACTAGGAGAGCCGCATGCCCAGCACGATCGCGCAGATCATCACCGAGATCGCCGCCGAGATCACCGACGACGCCGCGCGGATCGAGGCATCGGCGGACCGCAAGGAGGAGGCCGTGCCCGGGCCGATCGGCATCGCGGTCGCGCTGACGTCGGGCACGCTGCTGACCGCGGGTGCGGCGACGACGGCGTTCCCGATCCAGAGCATCTCGAAGCTGTTCGCGCTCGACCTCGCACTCGCGGCGATCGGCGACGACGTTTTTGCGCGCGTCGGGAAAGAGCCGTCGGGCGACCCGTTCAACTCGATCGTCGATCTCGAGCGGACCAAGGGCGTGCCGCGCAACCCGTTCATCAACGCAGGCGCGCTGGCGGTCGTCGATATCCTGGTCGAACACCGGCCCGAGGACGGCGACGATCCGGCGGTCGCCCGGCTGATCGGGCGCGAGACCGGGTCCGAGAGCGTCACGTTCGACGAGGACGTGATGGCGTCCGAGCAGGAGGGTGGCGATCTCAACCGCGCGATGATGAGCTTCATGCGGCATCACGGCAATCTTCATGCCGATCCCGATGCGGTGATGGCCGCCTATGTCCGCAACTGCGCGATCGCGCTCGATTGCCGTGGCCTTGCAAAAGCGGGCGCCTATCTCGCGGCGACGCGGCGGATGCCCGATGATCCTGAGGCCGATGCGGTGGCCAAGCGTCACCGCACGGTGCTCGGCCTGATGATCACCTGCGGCCATTATGACGGGTCGGGGGATTTTGCGGTGCGGGTCGGCTTGCCCGCCAAGAGCGGCGTCGGCGGCGGCATTCTCGCGATCGTGCCCGACCGTGCGGCGATCGCGGTCTGGTCGCCCAATCTCGACCAGCACGGCAACAGCATCCTCGGCATCCGCGCGCTCGAGATGATCGCGCACCGGACCGGCTGGTCGGTGTTCGGACCGCCGCTGGTCTGACGCTCAGGCGGCGAGCCGGGTAACCGCCACCCCCGAGGATCGCGGGTCGGTGTCGCCGGGTGCGCCGATGATCGTGTCCCCCGGCAGCTCGGCAAAGTCCGCCGTCGCATCGGTGAACGGCACGACCGGCCGCCCGAGCAGATAGCCCTGCGCCACGTCGCAGCCGATATCGTGCAGCACGTTGAGCTGTTCGCGCGTCTCGACCCCCTCGGCATGCGTCAGCACGCCCAGTTCCTTGCCGATCGCGACGGTCGCGCGCAGCACCGCCATGCAGCGCGGATCATTCGCCGCCTCGGCGACGAAGCTGCGGTCGATCTTGATCCGGTCGAAGCGGAAGTCGCGCAGATGCGCGAGCGACGATTGCCCTGTGCCGAAATCGTCGAGCGACACCTTGATGCCGAGCTTGCGGATCCGGTCGAGCATCACCGCGGTCCGGCCCGCATCGTCGATCAGCGCGGTCTCGGTGATCTCGATCTCGACCCGCTCGGGTGCGACGCCGTGGATCAGGATCGCCTGGGTCAGGCTGTGCAGCAGCCCTTCCGACTTCAGCTGCGCGGCGGAAATGTTGATCGCGACGTTGAGATGCGGCGACCAGCCCGCGAGGTGGCGGCACGCCTCCATCATCACCCAGCGGCCGATATCCTCGACCAGCCCGCATTGCTCGGCGATCGGGATGAAGACGCCCGGCGGGATCCAGCCGCGCACCGGGTGGTTCCAGCGGATCAGCGCCTCATAGCCCGTCGTGCCCCCGGTCAGCAGATCGACGACCGGCTGGAAGGCGAGCGCGAAGCCGCCGGTTTGCACCGCTTCGTGCAGGTCGTCGACGATCCCCTGACGTTCGGCGAGCCGTTCGGCGAGCCCGGGCAGATAGGCTTGCGCGCGCCGCCGTCCGAGCCGCTTGGCCTCGTACAGCGCCATGTCCGCGCGCTTCATCAGGTCGTCGGCGGAACAGGCGCCCGAAAAATGGGAAATGCCAATGCTGCAGCTCGGCAGCAGCCGGCAGCCGTTGATGACGACCGCGCCGCTCAATTGCGCGACGATCGAATCGGCGAGCGCCGCCGCCGCCTCACCCGTCTCGCTGGCGAGGATGGCGAGCTCGTCGCCGCCCATCCGCGCGATGAAGCTGTCCTGGGGCAGCAGCCGCGTCAGCTCGGCCGCGACATGGACCAGCAGCTGGTCGCCGACCGCGTGACCAAAGGCATCGTTGATCCGCTTGAAATCGTCGAGGTCGATCATCAGCAGCGAGAAGGGCGCGCCGATCCGGATCCGCGCCTCCTTCTGCTCGCGCAGCGACCGGCGATTCCCCAGCCCGGTCAGCGGGTCGTGATAGGCCAGGTGCGTCAGGTTGCGCAGCGCCTGCCGCTCCGCGCTGACGTCGTTGAAGGTCAGCACCACGCCCTTTGACTGCATCGGACGGCACTGCATCCGATAGACGCAGCCATCGTCCATCGCCCATTCGCGGTCGAACGTCGCGTCGGTCCGGATCCATTGCTGCATCGCCGCGCGGATCTCGGCGCGCCGCTCGGGCAGCCAGCCGCGATGCCGGGCGACGATGTCGATACAGGCGGTGATCGTCATGCCCGGCGCGATCGCCCCGTCCGGGATCGCGTACATCTCGAGGAACCGGTGGTTGAAATGCTGCAACCGGGCATTGCCGTCGATGAACACCAGCCCGTCCGACATGCTTTCCAGCACCGCTCTCAGCGTGTGCCCCTCTTCCTCGCGCGTCGTCCTGAACCGCTCGAAGGTCAGCAGGCTGGCGAGGCAGGTGACCGACACGCCAAACGCCATGCAGGCGGCGACGAGGCCTGGCGACAACAGGCTGCCGCGGACGTCGCCGATGCTGCCGATCACGATATCGCCCGACAGCGCGACGAAATGCGTCGTGCAGATCGCGAGCGCGAACAGCATGCAGGCGGCGGTGCGCGACCGCGCCCAGCCGCGGTGGAGCTGCCACGTCGCCATCAGCACCGTCCCGAGCACCAGCCCGGTGATGTTCGTCGGCCAGGAAAACACGTGGACGCAATCGGTCATGCCCGTCAGCCCGACCGCATGCATGCACCAGATGCCCGCCCCCGCGATCGTCGCCGCGGCGATCCGCGCGACGCGGCGGGGCAGGCGGGTGACCGCGACCAGCGGCACGCCAACCAGCGCGATGCCGACCAGCGCGGACAGGATCGTGATCGGCACGTCGTAGCGGAGCAGAAGGTCGGGACGATAGGCGAGGATCGCGATGAAATGCGTCGCCCAGACGCCGAGCCCCGCGGCGAGTGCGAGCGCGGCATGCCGCCAGCCGAGCGGTTCGCCGGGCTCTGCCGCGGTCCGGTCGAGATCGATCGCGAGCATCGCCACCGACCAGCTCGCGGTAAGGCAGATTCCAATAGCGACGGCGACCAGCGACCCCGAATGCTCGAAATGAAGATTGAAAAGGGGGACCACGATCTTTGCTCTCAGGACGTTACCCCCAATTGCATGAATTTATTAAAGAAAGTTATAACCGAAACGGCTTGATAGGGCCCCTTGCCCGGCCGGCACGATCAATTGCTCGCCGAGGCGACGACGGCCCGGGTCACGTCGCCCATCAGCCGCATCCGCACCGGAATTGGCTCGCGCGTGCTGGCGATCATCACCGCGACCGCATAGCGATGGCCGTTCGGCGCGACGAGCAGCCCGATATCGTTATAGCCGGTCGACAGGCTGCCCAGGTCCTGCCCGGTGCCGGTCTTGTGCGCGAGCGACCAGCCCGGCCGCAGCCCCGATTTCAGCCGCAGCGGCCCGGTCTTGCTCGACCGCATCAGCGTCAGCAGCGACGCGGTCGAACGCGCGCTCAGCAGCTTGCCCTGCGCGAGCAGCGACAGGCCGAGCGTCACGCCATTGGCGGACGCACCGTCGTATGGCGCCGCGAGATAGCGGTTCAGCGCCTTCGCCCGCGCCTCGTAGGTCATCGCCGCGCGCGCCTGGAGAAAGCCCCAGCCCCCCGCCCATTCGGGCCGCCATTCGAGCCCCGCGGTCTTCGCCTGCAGCACCCGTTCACCCGGGCCGAAGGTCACACCCTCGACACCCTTGGCGTCAAGCATCCGGTTGATCGCCGCGGGCCCGCCGACGCGCCACAGCAGCACGTCGTTGCAGGTATTGTCGCTGCGCGTCATCGCGCCGCGCAACAGCTCTTCGATCGTCGTCGTATAGCCGTCCGCGCCGATCAGCGCGCGGATCGGCTGGTGGAACAGCGTCAGGTCGGCACGCGTCAGCGTGACGCGGTCGGACAGCGCCATCTGCCCGCGGTCGACGGCGTCCATCACCGCGATCGCCACCCACAGCTTGCTGACGCTTTGCTGCGGACGCCGCGTGTCACCGTCCCAGGCCACCACCCAGCCCTCGTCGATGTCGCGCACGGTGATGCCGACCTGTCCCTTGAAGCTCGCGCCGAGCGCCTGGACCGCGTTGAGCAGGTCCGCCGCGGGCTGGGGCCTGGTCGACGGCCGCGTCGGCGCCGATGGCCGGGGCGCCGGCGCCACGGTCGTGACGGTCAGCGGCGGCGGTGCGGGACGCATCGGCTGGCGACCCGCGGGGACGCACGCGCCCAGGCTGGTGACCGCGGCAAGGATCCCGGCGAGGCGATGAGACACTGAAATTGACACGATAAGTTCCCCTTGTCCGCTGCTTAGCGCGCTGAGCGCTGCGCGGAACCCGAAAGCTGCCGCACCCGCCGCGTTTCGGGTTCCGCCGGTCGCACGCCGCCGATCCGCCGCGACCCGGCTTTGGCCCCGGTGGCGGTGCCCCGCCTGCCACGTCCGCCGCCCCTTGCTGACTGGAACCGGGACAATCGATTGCGTCAATTCTGCAACATTATGACGTCCATATGAAAGTCGTGCGTATTTTCGGTTGCAAAGACGGGACCGCTATGGCCGTTTGTTGCCAAGACAGGTCAAGGACGAAGCCGGACAGGCGGCCGTCCTTGCGTGTGACAGGGCAATTTCCGCAGGCGCGCCAAGGGGAATCGGCGGTCTGGAACGGCGATGATGGGGGAGGATCCTGAGAGCCACTTTTCAAAGGGGGCTTAGGATGATCAGATACACGACCTCGACCGTCGCACTGGCGGTCGCACTTCTTGCCGGGTCCGCCGCCTTCGCAGCGACGCCCGGCAGCGGCCAGGATGGCGCCGCACCCACACCCGCACCGGCCAGCGCCGTGCAGGAAAGCGTACCCGACGCCGCCAGCGCCACCCCCGAGCCGTCGAACGACATCGTCGTGCTGGGCACGCGCCGGACCGATCGCACGCTCGCCACGTCGCCGTCGCCGGTCGATGTGATCAGTTCGGCCGAACTGACGTCGCAGCCCGCCGCCAACATGATCGACGCGCTCAAGAATATCGTGCCGTCCTTCTACGCCGGCCAGAATTCGATCTCGGACGCCTCGACCTTCGTCCGCTCGCCATCGCTGCGCGGCCTGTCGGGCGATCAGGTGCTCGTGATGATCAACGGCAAACGCTATAACCGCTCTGCGCTCGTCCAGGTCTATGGCGGCAGCGACACCGGGCTCGGTCGCGGTGCGCAGGGGCCCGACATCTCGGCGATCCCGTCGCTCGCAATCGGCAATCTGCAGGTGCTGCGCGAAGGTGCGACCGCGCAATATGGCTCCGACGCGATCGCCGGCGTGCTCAATTACGGCCTGCGCGAGGATCAGGGGATCGAACTGGTCGGTCGCGCCGGCCAATATTATGCGGGCGACGGCGAAAGCTATCAGATCGCGGGCAATGCGGGCGTGAAGGGCGACTTGGGCTTCATCAACGTCACCGGCGAATATGTCGACGAAGGCCAGACCAGCCGCGGCCGCACCCGCCCGTCGGCCGCCAATTTCGCGCAGAATTTCCCGGCGCTCGCGAATCAGCTCCCCAATTATCCGCTGCCCGTGCAGATCTGGGGCAATTCGCCCTCGCACGGCTTCAAGTCGGTCTACAACTCGGCGATCAACGTCACCGACAGCAGCAAGATCTACGTCTTTGCCAATTATGCGCAGAGCAAGGGCAATCAGAGCTTCAACTACCGCGCCTCGGTGTCGAGCACTGCGGTCGACACGAACGGCGTGGTCCGCAATCAGGGCGCGAACGGCGCGTTCAACAACACCTTCTTCCTCACCCCCTGCCCGACCGGCAACGCGACCTGCCCGAGCGGCGGCTTCGTTCGCGACGGCAACACCTTCCGCTTCGGTACGCTCTACCCCGCCGGCTTCACGCCGCGCTTCGTCGGCAAGACGCAGGAAGTGTACGGGGTGCTCGGCTACAAGGGCACGTCCGGCGCCTTCAGCTATGACCTGTCCGGCACGCTGGCGCGCAACAAGCTGTCGCTGTCGATGTATGACTCGGCCAATTTCTCCTACGGCCCGGCGACGCAGACCAGCTTCGACTTTGGCGACCTGATCCAGAAGGAAACCAACTTCAACGCCGACTTCACCTATGCCGCCGACCTCGGTCTCGCCGCACCGCTGACCATCTCGGCGGGCGGGGAGTTCCGCAAGGAAACCTACGAACAGACCGCGGGCGACACGCAATCCTATGCCGCCGGCCCCTATGCGATCGCGCAACAGCTCTTCACCCAGACCGCGCCGGGCGTGTACGTCGCCTCCGGCACGACCGCGGCGCAGGGCGTCGGCGCGAGCGGCTATGCCGGCACCAGCCCCGCCACCGCAGGCAAGTTCAGCCAGAAGGCCTATGCCGCCTATGTGGGGCTCGAGACCGACCTGACCGACGCGCTGACGGTCGGCGCGGCGGGCCGGTACGAACATTACAACACGTTCGGCGATGCCTGGGTCGGCAAGGTGAACGCGTTATACAAGTTCGCCGACGCCTTCTCGGTCCGCGGCAGCTTCGGCACGGGCTTCCACGCACCGTCGCCGGGCCAGTCGAACGTCTCGATCGTCACGACCTCGTTCAACAACGGCGTCGCGTTCCAGGCGGGCACCTACCCGACCAACACCGCGGTCGCGCAATATTATGGCGCGAGCAACCTGACCCCGGAAAAGTCGACCAATTACGGCCTGGGCTTCATCCTCGAACCGGTCCGCGGAATGACGGTCACGGTCGATGGCTACCGGATCAACCTGCGCAACCGGATCGGGCTGACCTCGCCCTTCATCGTCACCGCGGCGGACCTTGCCGCGCAGCCGGCGCTGCTGCCGGTCGGTGTCGGCGGCCAGGTCCAGTATTTCACCAACGGCTTCAAGACACGTACCCAGGGCATCGACGTCGTCGGCACCTACCGCACGCGGTTCAGCGAGGCGGAGCTGAACTTCTCGCTGGCGTATAACTACAACGACACCAAGGTTACCGAGTTTGATGCCCGGGTGGTCGGCACCGCGCAGCTGATCGACGCGGAGAATCTCGCGCCAAAGCACCGCGTCGTTTTCAATGCCGGCTGGACGCTCGACAATCTGAGCCTGAACGTCCGCGAGAATTACTACAGCTCGTTCACCAGCGCGCAGGATTACGGCCAGACCAACGGCGTGCCGAACCAGGTGTTCAGCGGCAAGTTCGTCACCGATCTGGAGCTCAGCTACACCTTCGCCGAGCATTTCACGGTCGCGGTCGGCGCGCAGAACTTCACCGACGAGCATCCCGACCGGCTCAAGCCGACCTCGACGGTGCAGATCTATCCGCTCACCGGCGGCACGTCGGACGGCCAGGTCTATCCGCGCAACGGCGGGCCGTTCGGCTTCAACGGCGGCTTCTACTATACGCGTCTGCGCGTGAAATACTGAGACCGGACGGGGGGCGCCGCGGTGCCCCCCGTCTTCTCATTACCGGATCAGTGCGCGGCGGCGGGGTCCACCGGCCGGGCGGGCCGCGGCGCCAGCCAGATGATCGCGGCGGACACGAAGAAGATCAGCGCGGCAAAGGCGAACAGGTGGTTCGTCGCCAGCGCGAAGCTTTCCTGCTCGACCACCCGCTCGATCAGCCCGCGCCCCTGTTCCGCGCTCAGCCCGTGCTGCTGCGCGTTGGCGATCACCTGATCGCCATTGTTGAGGATGTTGGTCAGCTCGGCGCGGTTCGTCTGCGCGTTGTTCTGCCACATGGTGCTGCCGATCGAGGTGCCGATCGCCGCCGCCAGCGTCCGCAGGAAGCTCATCACGCCCGCCGCCGACGCGGTCTCCTCGGGATTGACCGCGCCCAGCGCGATGATCGTCAGCGGGATGAAGAAGAACGGCATGCCCAGCCCCTGGACGAGCTGCGGCGCCGCCAGGATCCAGAAATCCGCGCCGCTGAACCAGAAGGTCCGCAGCACCGACGTCAACCCGAGCCAGAAGATCCCGAAACACACCAGCGCGCGCGGGTCGACCTTGTTGCTCAGCTTGGCAACGATCGGCGAGAAGATCACCGCGAGCACACCGTTGAACGCGGTCACATAGCCCGCATCGCTCGCGGTATAGCCCATCGTCGACTGCAGCCATTGCGGGATGATCACGACCGAGGCGAAGAAGGTCCCGAAGCTGAAGGCGAGCGCGGTCACCGCGACGGTGAACCCCCGGTGCCGGAACACGCGCAGGTCGACGATCGGGTTGCCCGCGGTCAGCTCCCAGATCAGGAAGGTGACGAAGCCGATCGCCGCGATGATCGCGCAGCCGACGATGAAGCTCGACCCCAGCCAGTCATGCTCGCGCCCGAGATCGAGCATGATCTGCAGCGCGGCGATCCACACGACCATCAGGAACAGGCCGAAGCGGTCGATCGGCACGATCTCGGTCTTGGTCTCCGATTTGCGCAGCAGCGTGAACACGCCGACGATGCAGAAGATCGCGATCGGCAGGTTGATGTAGAAGATCCACGGCCAGGACCAGTTGTCGCTGATCGTCCCGCCCAGGATCGGCCCGAGGATCGGCGCGGTGACCGTCGTCATCGCCCAGGCGCCCATCGCCGCCGCGCGCTTCTGCGGGGGGAAGATCGTCAGCAGCAGCGTCTGGGTCAGCGGCATCAGCGGGCCGCCGCAAAAGCCCTGCCCGATCCGGAACGCGACCATCGCGCCAAGCGACGAGGCGAGACCGCACAGCGCCGAGAAAACCGCAAAGCCGATCATCGCCGCCATGAAGACGCGGATCGTCCCGAACCGCCGGACCAGCCACCCGGTCAGCGGCACACAGATCGCCTCGGCGACCGAATAGGAGGTGACGACCCAGGTCCCCTGGGTCGGCGACACGCCGAGCCCGCCCGAGATATGCGGCACCGACACGTTGGCGATGGTCGTGTCGAGCACCACCATGAAATTGGTCAGCGCCAGCACGAAGCCCGCAAGGATGAGGCGCGGGCCGGTCAGCACCGGCGCGGACGTGTCGGCGGCCATCGATCCGTTCCTAGCGATCGCCCGAGATGTCGATCTCGGCGTCCATCGACAGCCCGACGCGCAACGGATGGTCACGCAGTTCCTTGGGGTCGAGCGCGATGCGCACCGGCAGACGCTGGACCACCTTGATCCAGTTGCCGGTCGCGTTCTGCGCGGGGATCAGCGCGGACGATGCGCCGGTTCCGCCGGCAAGCCCGACGACGCGGCCGTGATAGACGACGTCGTCGCCGTGCAGGTCGGAGATCAGCGTCGCATGCTGGCCGACGCGGACATGCTGCAGCTGGCCTTCCTTGTAGTTCGCGTCGACATAGAGCTGGTCGACGGGCACGATCACCATCGCCGCGGTGCCGGGCGCGAGCCGCTGGCCGATCTGGACGTTGCGCTGCGAGATGACGCCGTCGATCGGCGCACGCACGACCGCCCGCGACAGGTCGAGCCGGGCCTGGCGCAGCTTGGCGCGCGCGGCGAGGACCTCGGGGGCGTTGTCGCGCGTCGTGCCGCGGGTCAGCGCGGTGTTGGCGGCGCGATCCTCGAGCGCGGAGGCACGCGTCGCGGTCGCCTGCGCGATCCCCGCCTGCGCGATCGCGACATTGGCGCGCGCGGTGCGCAGCGCGTTCGTCGCTGCGGTCACCTCGTCGCCCGATACCGCGCCCGCCGCGACCAGCGCCTGGCGACGCTGATAATCGATCTGCGCACGCTCGAGATTGCCCTGGGCGAGCAGCAGCTGCGCGCGGGCGGCACCGATATCGGCACCGCGCGCATTGGCCTGCGCCTGGAGTGCATCGCCCGTCGCCGCGGTCTGGCCATAGCGGCGCTCGGCCCCCGCCAGATCGGCTTCGGCCTGCGCGACCGCGATCTGCAGGTCGGCATCGTCGAGCCGCATCAGCACCTGCCCGCGCTTGACGGTCTGCGTGTTGCTCACCGTGACCGCGATCACCTGCCCGCTGACCAGCGGCATGACCTGCGCGGTTTCCGCCGCGACATAGGCGTTGTCGGTCGTCACGCGCTTCGACAGCACGAGCGCATCGTAGACGAAATACAGGACGGCGATCACGACCAGCACGGCCGCGAAGATCAGCAGCAGCCGCTTGCGCTTGCCGGGGTTGGCGGTGTCGACCTTGGGGCTGTCCTTGGGATCGGCCTTGGGCTCCTCGGCAGGAGTCTGGTCGCTGTCGTGGGATGGGGTGTCCATCATCGTGTCCCGCTGGTCTGGATAAGGGGTTGGAAGCCGCCGCCGAGCGCGCGCACCAACTGCACGTCGAGCGCGAACCGGCGCGAATCGATCGCCGCGACCGAACGCCGCGCGGTCAGCACCGCTTCCTCGGCGCTCAGCACGTTGAGAAAGGTCGACAGGCCGCCGCGATAGCGCAGCTGCGCGACCTGATACGCGCCTTCGGCATCGACCAGCGACGCGCGCGCATCGCGCATCTGTGCTGCGACCTGGCGCCGGCTGGTCACGACATCCGCGACCTCGCGCAGCGCATTGATCACGATGCGGTCATAGCTGCCGACCGCCTCGTCATACTGGCCGCGCGCCTGCCGATACTGGCCCTGCAGCGCGCCGCCGCGAAAGATCGGCAGGCTGATCGCCGGGCCGACATTGCCGATGCTCGATCCGCCCTTGAACAGGTTGTCGAGGCCGAGCGATTGCAGCCCGATCAGCCCCGACAGGCTGAGATTGGGGTAGAAATCGGCGCGGGCGACCTTGATCCGGCTCGCCGCCGCTTCGGCGCGCGCGCGGGCGGCGGCGACGTCGGGGCGCCGGCCGATCAGGCCGATCGCCGCGTCGGCGGGCAGTTCGGTGGCGAGCACGGGGACCGCCGGCCGGGTGATCGACAATGCGCGATCGGGCCCGGCCCCAATCAGCGCGGCGATCGCGTTCTTGGCGAGCGCGATCTGTTCGGCGTTGCTGGCCAGGTCGACCCGCGACGCCGGCACCGCGGAGCGCGCCTGTTTGAGCTCAGCCTGCGTATCGAGCCCGATCGCGACACGCTCGTTCACCAGCCGCTCGCTCGCGCTGCGCACCGCATTCGCCCGCTGCAGCACGTCCTGTTCGGCATAGAGCCGCGCGAGATCGGCATAGCGCGCGGCGATATCGGTCGCGAGCGTCAGCGCCGCCTGCTCGCCGTCGAGCCGCGCCGCCTCGGCCTCCGACGTCGCCGCGACCAGCGCCGCGCGGTTGCGCCCGAACAGGTCGAGATCGAGCCCTGCGTCGAGTGCCAGCCGGCCCGTGTCGTTCCAGCCCTTCGGGATGAATTCCGCGGGGATGCCGTTATTGTAGCTCTGCTTGTTGAGCCCGACCGTGCCCTCGGCATCGAGCCGCGGCTGGTTAGCGGCACCCGCCTGCTGCACCGCGCCGCGCGCGGTCCGCACGCGCGCGGCCGCGATCGCGATGTCGGGCGATCCCGCCAGCGCTTCGGTGATCAGCGTGTCGAGCTGCGCATCGCCGTAACCCCGCCACCACTGCGCCGCCGGCCACGCCGCATCGCGCGACGCCGGGCCGTTCGACGCGAGGCTGTTGCGCGATGCATAGGTGTCCGCGGATGCCAGGACGGGCGGCGGCCCCAGATCGGGCACCGCGCAGCCGGCAAGCCCGGCTGCGATTGCAGTGCAGCCGGCGAATCGAATCAGTCGCATTGAATCATCGTACTCCTGCGTACGCTCGGCAGATGGTCCCGGGTCGTGGACTTGTCAATAAATAATCGTACCGTATAGTACGCCTATGTCCGAGCCGAAAACCCGCCGCGATCTGAACCGCGAAGCCCGTCGCGAGACGATCGTGGCGACCGCGCGCGAGGCATTTCTCGACCATGGCTATGCCGCCACCTCGATGTCGACGATCGCCGTACAGCTCGGCGGATCGAAGGGGACGCTCTGGGCCTATTTTCCGTCGAAGGAGGATCTGTTCAGCGCGGTGCTCGACGATGTCACGTCGAACTTCCGCCAGAGCCTCGAGGATGCGCTGCGCCCGGGGCGCGACTGTGCGACGACGCTGCTCGACTTCCTCGAACGCTTCCAGGGCAAGCTGCTTCACCCCGACAACATCCGGCTGCACCGGCTGATCGTCGGCGAAGGCGGGCGGTTTCCCGAGATCGGCCGCATCTTCTATGCCCGCGGCCCGCAGATCGTGATCGAGCAGCTTTCACTTTATCTGCGCGGCCGGATGGACGCCGGCGACCTGCGCGCCGATGATCCGGTGCAGGCGGCGATGCACCTGCTGCTGCTCGCCCAGACCCAGCAGAATCTGCGGCTCTGGGGGGTCGTCGGCATGCCCGGTCCCGAGGAAGCGCGCCGGCAGGCGGCGCGCGCGCTCGATCTGTTCACGCGCGCTTATGGGGCAGAGGTCGCGCCGTAACGGCGTTACGCGCGGGTACCGGGAGCCGGAGCGTCCTCCCCCGCTGCAACCGTGTCGCCGCCCCCGCCGCCTCCGCCCTGTCCACCACCGCCCCCGCCCGAACCCCGGCCTGCAGCGGCCCCCTCGCGCTCGCCCTTGCCGCGGCCGCCGCCGGCGGCCGGCCGCGTCGGGCCCTGCGCGGGCAGGACGAGGTCGGTCGGGACGGGCGCGAGATCGAGCGCGGCGCGCACGAAATCGCGCAGTGACACGACCAGCGCGTGCGTCGGGACCGGGCGGCCTGCCGCGAGTTCGCCCGCGGCCTGCGCCGCCAGCCGGACCTGCTCGTCGGTGCCGAGCAGGATGATGTCCGACAGCGCCGCCTCGACCGCGTCGCGGATCCGCCGGCCGCGGTCCGATCCGGTGTCGATCGCGACATCCGCCGCATCGTCAGGGACCTCCTCGCCCCGGCGACGCAGGTCGCGCCGATGCGCGGGGTCGACCGTCAGCGTGCCCGTGAACGAGCCGCCCAGCGTCTTGTAGGCCGCGATCAGCGTACGCAGCCGTTCGTTGATCTGCCGGTTGATCCGCTCGCGGCGCTGCTGGATCGTCATCATCGTGACGAGGCGGATGCCGACGCCGATCGCCGTCACCAGCGCGAGCCCGAACAACGTCAGCAACGTGGTCTGCCAGGAACTGAAGTCGATCGTGCGCATGGTCGCTCCTTCGCCATGCGTGCCTTCGCCATGGGTGGGACGTGAACGCGCGTCCGCGTGTGATGACACCCACATCACGTGTCGGAAAAGGCACCCGGATTGCCGCGAACACCCCGCAGATGCCCGATCATGGTGGCGGTCCGGTCGACCCAAGCGACGTTTCGTGCGATGGCGCGGGGCGTGACGTCGCCGGGAAACGATCTGCCATGCCCCTGATGCTCCTGATGGTGCTGCCGTTCGCGGCGGCGCTGATGCTGGCGCTCGGCGCACGTGGCGGCCGTCGCATGCATGTCGGGATCGCAGCCGGTGCGAGCGCGGCGGGGCTCGCGCTGCTGCTTCTCGCCGCGCCCGCGGTCCTTGCGGGAACCCCGCTGACCGCGCGGATCGCGTGGATCCCGGCGCTCGGACTCGATCTCAGCCTGTGGCTCGATCCGCTCGGGCTGCTGTTCGCCGGGCTGATCCTCGGCATCGGCCTGCTCGTCGTGATCTATGCGCAGGGCTATCTCGCCAAGGCCGAGCCGACCGGGCGGTTCCTGTCGTTCCTGATGCTGTTCCAGGGCGCGATGATCGGCATCGCGCTGTCGAACAACATCCTGCTGATGCTGATATTCTGGGAACTGACCAGCCTGTCGTCGTTCCTGCTGATCGGCTTCTGGCGCGACCGCGCGGACGCGCGGCAGGGCGCGCGGATGGCGCTGGCGGTGACGGGCGGCGGCGGGCTGGCGCTGATCGCGGGGATGCTGTTGCTCGGCCAGGCGGCGGGATCCTATGAGCTCGCGACGATCCTGACGCGCGGCGCCGTCGTCCAGGCATCGCCGCTCTATCCCGCGATCCTGACGCTCGTCCTGCTCGGCGCGTTCACCAAATCGGCGCAGTTCCCGTTCCATTTCTGGCTGCCGCACGCGATGGCGGCGCCGACGCCGGTCAGCGCCTATCTCCATTCCGCGACGATGGTGAAGGCAGGCGTCTTCCTGCTCGCGCGGCTGTGGCCGGTGCTGGCGGGCAGCGAATTGTGGTTTTATCTGGTCGCCTCGACCGGCCTCGTGACGATGCTGTTCGGCGCGGGCGTCGCGCTGTTCCGCAACGATCTGAAGGCGATCCTCGCCTATTCGACGATCAGCCAGCTCGGGCTGATGGTAATGCTGCTCGGCTTCGGCACGCCGGCGGCGGCCGCGGCAGCGGTGTTCCACATCCTCAACCACGCCGCGTTCAAGGCGGCGCTGTTCATGAACGCGGGCATCGTCGATCACGAGACGGGGACGCGCGACATCCGTCGCCTCGGCGGGCTCGCCGCGCTGATGCCGCTGACCGCGACGCTCGGCACGCTGGCGGTCGCGGCGATGGCGGGGCTGCCACCGCTCGGCGGGTTCATCTCCAAGGAGATGATGCTCGAACAAAGCCTGCATGCCGCGCACGATGGCCGGTCATGGCTCGTGCCGCTGCTTGCGACGATCGCGGCGACGCTGTCGGTCGCCTATTCGCTGCGCTACGCCACCGGACAGTTTTTCGGGCCTCGCGCGACGGGGGATGTCGCCGCGCCGCACGATCCCGGCATGGCGATGATCGGACCGTCGATCGTGCTCCTGCTCGTCGCGCTCGGTTTCGGACTGTTGCCGATGACGATCGCCGGGCCGCTGGTGCGCGCCGCGACGGGGGCGGTGATCGGTGGCAGCCCGCCCGCGCTGGATCTGGCGCTGTGGCACGGGATCAACCCCGCCCTGGGGATGAGCGCGCTCGCGGTCGTGATCGGTGCGCTGCTGCTGTGGCGGCGCGCGCCGGTCGCGCGCTGGCTGGACGGGCGGCGAACGCTCGATGCGAAGCGGCTGTTCGACGGCGCGATGGCGGCGATCGTCGCGCGCAGCCGCGACGCCTCGCTCGCGATCCACGCGCCGTCGCTGCAACGCTATCTGTTCGTGCTGTTCGCGGTGGCGGTGCTGTTCGGGATCGACGCCGCGCTGACGACCGGCGGGCTGCCCGCGGGGACGCGCGCGACGCTGCCCGCGTCGCCGGTCGCGGTCGTCGCCTGGTTCGCGCTGGTCGTCGCGACCGGCATCGTCGTGGCGATGCAACGCCAGCGCTTCCTCGCGCTGGTCTTCATCAGCGTCATCGGCCTCGTCATCGCGCTCGCCTTCGTCCATCTTTCCGCTCCCGACCTCGCGCTGACCCAGATCGCGGTCGAGGTCGTGACGATCCTGCTGATGCTGCTCGCGCTGCACCTGCTGCCCAAGGTTCCGCCGCAACTCTCGAGCCTGCCGCGCCGCAGCCGCGATGCGCTGCTGGCGGCGGTCGCCGGGATCGGCACCGGCTGGGCGGCCTGGGCGGTGATGACGCGCGAGCTGCGCGACACGGTCTCGTCCTTCCACTGGGCGAACAGCTATCCGGGCGGCGGCGGGACCAATGTCGTCAACGTGACCCTGGTCGATTTCCGCGCGTTCGACACACTCGGCGAGATCATCGTGCTCGGGATCGCGGGGCTGGCCATCTATGCGCTGCTCGAGCCCGCGGCGCGCGGCACGGCGGGGCGGCGGTTACGCGAATGGCGGCACGACATGCCCCATTCGCCCGAGCGCCATCCGATGATGTTCGTGATGGCGACGCGGCTGCTGCTGCCGCTCGCGCTGCTGGTCGGCCTCTACATCTTCCTGCGCGGGCATAACCAGCCCGGCGGCGGGTTCATCGCCGCGCTGGTCGTCTCGATTGCGATCCTGCTGCAATATCTCGCCTCGGGCTTCGACTGGACCGACGACCGCCGCCGTATCGGCGAACATCCGCTGATCGCGGTCGGCGTGCTGATCGCGACCGCGACGGGGCTCGGCTCGCTCGTCTTCGGCGCGCGCTTCCTGACGAGCAGCTTCGGCTATTTCCACATTCCGCTGGTCGGCGAGGTCGAGCTGGCGACCGCGATGTTCTTCGATACGGGCGTCGCTTGCGTCGTCGTCGGCGCGGTGATGATGGCGCTCGCCCAGCTCAGCCACGTCGCGCAGCGCGCGGCGCGCAACCGCGATCAGGCCGACGAGGAGACATCGGCATGAGTCTCGAATTCCTGATCGCCAGCGCGATCGCGGTGCTGACCGCAGGCGGCGTCTATCTCGCGCTGCGCGGCCGCACCTTTCAGGTCGTGCTCGGGCTGACCTTGCTGTCCTATGCCGTGAACCTGTTCCTGTTCGCGATCGGCCGGCTCGTCGTCGACCGCCCACCGCTGTTCGCCAAGGGCGTGACCGACCATGCCGATCCGCTGCCCCAGGCGCTGGTGCTGACCGCGATCGTGATCACCTTCGGGATGACCGCGCTGGTCGTCATCCTGTCGCTGCGCAGTTTCCTCGAAAGCGGATCGGACCAGGTCGACGGCATCGCCGACGCCGTCCCCGGCCCGGAGCAGGATCGCGCATGACGCTGCTCGACCATCTCGTGATC
Organism: Sphingomonas sp. STIS6.2; assembly: GCF_000732685.2. Taxonomy (NCBI): domain Bacteria; kingdom Pseudomonadati; phylum Pseudomonadota; class Alphaproteobacteria; order Sphingomonadales; family Sphingomonadaceae; genus Sphingomonas; species Sphingomonas sp. STIS6.2. Next base: position 9,386 of record NZ_JPDP02000016.1, on the reverse strand, counting down.
GCGCCGGTCGTGATCCCCGCGATCATAGCGCCGCTGACGCTGATGGTGATGCGGCGGCGGCGCCATGTCGGCGTCGCGCTGTCGCTGGCCGGCTGTGTCGCGATGCTGGTCGTCGCGCTTGCGCTGTTCGGCATCGCGCAGGACGATGCGATCCGCGCCTATCCGCTCGGCGGCTGGCCGGCTCCGTTCGGGATCGTGCTGGTGCTCGACCGGCTGTCCGCCATGATGCTGGTGCTCGCGGCGATGCTGGCGCTGGTGGTGATGCTCCACGCGGTCGTCACCGCGGTCGACCGCAAGGGCTGGCATTTCCACCCCCTGTTCCAGTTCCAGCTACTCGGACTGAACGGCGCGTTCCTGACCGGGGACCTGTTCAACCTGTTCGTGTTCTTCGAAGTGCTGCTGATCGCCTCCTACGGGCTGATGCTCCACGGTCAGGGCGCGGCGCGGCTGAAGGCGGGGGTCGCCTATGTCGTCGTCAACATCGTCGGCTCGGCGCTGTTCCTGATCGCGCTGGGGCTGCTCTACGGACTGACCGGCACGCTCAACATGGCCGATCTCGGCCAGCGCATCGCCGCACTGGGCGCGGCGGACCAGGGGCTGATCCGGCTCGCCGGGCTGTTGCTCCTCGCGGTGTTCGCGCTGAAGGCAGCAGTCGTGCCGCTGCATCTGTGGCTGCCGCGCACCTATGCCGCGACCGCGCCGGTCGTCGCCGCGCTGTTCGCGATCATGACCAAGGTCGGCGTCTATGCGATGATCCGGGTCGTGCCGCTGATCTTCGGCGATGCCGCGGGCGCCGCCGCCTGGGTGCCGGCGCCCTGGCTGCTGCCCGCCGCCGTGCTGACCGCGATCATCGGCTTCGTCGGCGTGCTGGCGGCGCGCGCGATGCGTGAGCAGGCGGCGTTCGCGATCCTCGGCTCGACCGGGACGCTGCTGCTAGCGGTGTCATGCTGGACGCAGGCGACGACCGCCGCCGCGTTGTTCTATCTCGTCCACGCGACGCTGGCGGGCGCGGCGCTGTTCCTGGTCGCCGACGTGACACTGCGCCGACGCGGCCAATATGGCGACGCGATCGTCCCCAGCCCGCGCTTCGCAGGCCAGCAGGCGACCGGGCTGCTGTTCCTCGCCGCGACGATCGCCGCGGTCGGGCTGCCGCCGCTGTCGGGGTTCGTCGCCAAGCTGTTCATTCTCCAGAGCAGCGTCACGGCCGAGCCATGGCCGCTGATCTGGGCGACGGTGCTGGGCACGACGCTGATCGGCGTGGTCGGCTTTGCCCGCAGCGGCAGCACGCTGTTCTGGAAGGCGGCCGACGATGCCGACCCGATCGCGGGCGCGGACCGGTCGCGCGCCGAACTGATCGCGCCGGCGACGCTGCTCGTGCTGCTCGCGCTGCTGACGCTCGGTGCCGGCTGGGCCACCGCGCAGGCGCAGGCAACCGCCGCGCAGATCTATGCCCCCGATCGCTATGCGGCGGCGGTCCTGACGGAGGCGACGCGATGATCAAGCGCCTCCTCCCCCACCCCGCGCTGACCGCGATGCTGGTCGTCGTCTGGCTGCTGATGGCGAACAGCATCACGGTCGGCGGGATCCTGCTCGGTCTGGTCTTCGGGATCGTCCTGCCCAAGTTCACCGAGCCCTTCTGGCCCGATCGCCCCCGCGTCCGCTTCGGCCGCGCGCTGCTCGGCTATGTCGGCCTCGTGCTCTGCGACATCGTCGTCGCCAATTTCGAGGTCGCGCGGCTGATCCTGTTCCGGCGCAACCGCGATCTCCGCTCGCGCTGGCTGGTCGTTCCGGTCGCACTGTCGTCGCCCGAGGCGATCACCGTGCTCGCCGCGACGATCAGCCTGACGCCGGGGACGGTCTCGTCCGACGTGTCCGCCGACGGGCGCTTCCTGCTGGTCCACGCGCTCGACGTCGCGGACGCGGACGCCGAGATCGCGCGGATCAAGACCCGCTACGAGGCGCCGCTGCTAAGGATCTTCGCATGATCGCCACCGCCTTGCAGATCGCCGCCATCGCCATCGCGCTCGCGCTGCTGCTCAACGGCTGGCGGCTGTACCGCGGGCCCGCGCTCGCCGACCGGATCCTCGCGCTCGACACCATGGTGATCAACGTCATCGCGGTGATCGTCGTGATCGGCATGATGGGCGGCAACGACACCTATTTCGAGGCCGCGCTGCTGCTGGCGATGGTCGGGTTCGTCAGCACCATCGCCTATTGCAAGTTCCTCTTGCGCGGGGACATCGTCGAATGAGCGGCCTCGTCGAGATCGTCATCGCCGGCCTGATCCTGCTCGGCGCGGCGTTCGTGCTGATCGGCAGCTGGGGGCTGGTCCGCCTCCCCTCGACGATGGAGCGGCTGCACGGCCCGACCAAGGCGACAACGCTCGGGCTAGGCGGGCTGTTGCTGGCGTCGGTGCTGTTCTTCCAGGTCCGGCTCGGCGTCTGGACCGCGCACGAGCTGCTGATCTCGCTGTTCCTGTTCATCACCGCACCGATTTCGGCGAACATGATCGCCAAGGTCCATCTCCACCGTGCGCGTACCGGCGACCGCCCCGATCACGACGGCATTGCGGGGCCGCCGCCCCGGCCCGACCCGGATGGCGAAGGCGAATGGGCGACGTTCGAGGCGCCGCATACCGACACGCAGGCCTCGATCGAGAACCACTGAGCGTCGGCACGGGGTCGCGCGGCCGGGTCAGGCCGGCTGTGGCCCAGGCCGTTTCGGATCCACCACGAACTTGGCGAAGGTGGAGATCGACCCGCCCGGCCGATCGACCTGATCCATCACCTTCACCTCGGCAAGCCAGCGGTCCGGCGTCACGGTGAACAGCTGATAGCCGCGCTGGTTGTTGAGCAGGCTGACGTTCGGATTATGGTCGAGCGCGCGCGCCTCGCCCGCATAGCGCGCACCGCCGGTGCCGCCCGACGAGATCGAGGTCGCGAGGAACTCGGTCGCGATCGCGGCACCGCCAAGGTCGTTCGCGTCGCGCGGGACCGAACCGACGACATTCTGGTGCAGGTCACCGCTGCCGATCACGACATTAGTCAGCCCGCGCCGCGCGATGCCGTCGACGAGCCGCTGCCGCGCCAGCGGATAGCCGTTCCAATTATCCTTGCCGACCACCGGCGTCGTCGCGCCGTCCTTGCGCGCGTCATAGGGCATGAACAGCACCTGCTGCGCGATGAAGTTCCACCGGGCGTCATTGGCGAGCCCGTCGTCCAGCCAGCGCTCCTGCGCGGCCCCCAGCATCGTGCGCCCCGGCCGGTCGACCGGCACGCAGGCGTCTAGTTCGCCCCGCGCGATCCCGGGCCGCTCGCAAAGCTGGTCGCTGCGGGCCGAGCGCGTGTCGAGCACGTGCATCCGCGCCAGCGTGCCGTAATCGAACCGGCGATAGGCGCGCCCGGTCCCGGGCCGTTGCGCGCGGCGGACGGGGACATGCTCGTACCAGGCCTGCAACGCCGCGGCCTTGCGCGCGGCGAACACCGGCGGCGGGTTGCCGTCCTTGTCGAATTCGCCCGCCCAATTGTCGTCGATCTCGTGATCGTCGAACGACATGATGAACGCGACCGCCGCATGCGCCGCCTGCAGGTCGGGATCCGCCTTGTACTGCGCATAGCGGCGACGATACTGGTCGAGCGTATAGGTCTCGGCGCCGTGGTGCTTGCGCGGACTGGGCTCGGCCCGGGTCGCCATCTCGTAGATATAGTCGCCATAATGGAAGACCGCGTCGAGATCGGGCTCGCGCGCGACATGCGCATAGGCGGTGAAGAAGCCCGTCTCGAAATCCTGGCACCCCAGCATCGCCAGCCGCAGCCGATCGAGCGACGCGCCCGCCGCAGGCGCGGTGCGCGCGGTCCCCACCGGGCTCGATCCGGCACCCTGGACGAGGAAGCGATACCAATAGGGGCGGTGCGATCGCAGCCCGTCGACCTCGACATGGACCGAATGCGCAAGCGTCGCGTCGGCGACCGCCGATCCCGTCCGGACGATCTTGCGGAAACCGGGGTCCTCGGCGATGTCCCAGCGGACCGGAACATCATGCGGCGGCATGCCGCCGTCCGGGGTCTGCGGCTCGGGCGCCAGCCGGGTCCAGATCACGAACCCGTCGGGCCAGGGGTCTCCGGAGGCGACACCGAGCGTGAACGGATCGCGCGTGAACGTCGCCTTCGCCAGCAACCGCGGCGCCCCCGCCCCGCCCAGCATTGCGAGCGAGAGGCCGGCCTTGACCAGATTGCGGCGATCGAACTGAGCCATAAGGACACTCCCTGCGGCAGCGCCCGCCTGCAGCGCCCGACCGGCGTCGCAGCGCGACCTGCTATGCCGGAAAGACGGAGCAGCCGGGCAAAACCCGACAAACAAAAGAACGGGCGGTGGCGATCCTAGGGATTTCCGGGCCCGCCCGCCGGGCGGATGGCGATCGCGTCTTTCCCGTAAGCGACATCGACCTGATAGGCCGCCTGCACCGCCTGCAATGCGCGGTCGGTATCGGAAATATGAAAGCGGCCGCTGATCGGAAGCGCCTGCAGGCCGCGATCCTCCAACAGGATCGGCCGCGCCGAGTAACGTTGAACCTTGCCGATCAGCACCGCGAGCGGAACGTCCGACGCCTCGAACCACCCCGACTTCCACTCGGGCGCGCTCGCCGCGATGCGCGGTTGCGCGGTGACCTGCCCGTCGACGACGCGTGCGCCGTCGCCCTTGTGCAGCACCAGATCCGCTTCCCCGGCGACGCCGACCTCGACCGCACCGCGGTAGACGACCACGGCGGTGCGCGTCGGCGACTGGCGATCGACGTTGAACGCGGTGCCCAGCACGCGCACGGATGTGGTGCCGCTCGCGACCCGGAACATCCGGCTGCGTTCGTGGTGAATGTCGAAATAGGCCTCGCCGCGGACGAGCTCGGCACCGCGGTGCCACGGCAGGATCCGCACGCGCAGCTCGGTGTCGCCGCTCAGATCGACGCGCGACCCGTCCGCGAGCACGACGGTGCGGCTCTCGCCAGGACCGGTGCGATAGCGCGTCGTTGCCAGCATCGGCACGAGCAGGAGAATCGCAACCAGTATCGCGCAGGCAGCAGCGGCGAGCCACGGCGCCGATCGCCGCCCCCGACGCGCGCGATCGACCCGCGGGGCCGGCGGGATCGCGGCCGCAGGGGCGCACGCCGCGGTCCCGAGCGCCTCGACCAGCGCCTCCGATTGCCAGAGCGCCTGCATCTCGGCGAAGACCGCGCGGTGCCGCGGCGACGCTGCCATCCACGCATCGAAATCCGGCCCCGCCGCGGCATCGAACGCCGGCTGGTTGAGCCGGTCGATCCACGCGGCCGCGTCCTCGGCGATCTGGCTTTCGCGGCTCATCGCCCGCGTCCGCACGCGATCGCCTCTCCCGGCATCGCCTTGTGAAGGTCTGCCAGGCCGCGGGTGATGTGTTTCTCGACTGCCTTCGGGCTCAACCCCAGATCCCTCGCTATCGCCGCGCAGCTTTGCCCCTGCAAACGGCGGCGGACAAGCACGTCGCGGCGTAGCGGCGGCATGGCGTCGAGCGCGTCCCGGAGGATCGCGACCGCCTCGCGGCCGACCAGCACCCGGTCCGGCAGGGGCGCCTGGCTGACGGGCTCCTCCGCGCGTTCGGCGACATAGCGGCGGTCCCTGCGATGATGGTCGACCAGCAGGTTCGCGGCGATCCGGAAGCCGAGCGCATAGATGCTGACCAGCTTCTGCACGCGCCCCTGGTGCACCAGCCGCGACAGCGTCTCCTGCACGACGTCCTCGACGACATCGACCCGGCTGGTGCGCGCACGGACATAGCGGCTCAGCGTCGCCGCGATCGCGCGCCAGTCCTCGACCGCGGGCTCGCCCGCGCGGGTGTCGATCTGGGGAAGCGTCGCTGGCATGGCTCGTCCGGGTTGTTGATCCCGGCGACCTAGGCCGCGTTTGTGACAATTTCGGAGAGGGTGCGACAAGGAGTTCGCGCGGACGCCGCCCGATCCCCCAAATTGCGCAGCGCCACCGTCAGTATAAACACCGACCGGCATCAGACTTCGCTGTCATATAACTGAAACCAAATACTTTGTCGGGTTTCCGGGCGCCTGCCCGTCTTGCCCTCGAACCATCTCGGGGGGAAATCATGTTTCATAGAATTCGTCTGGCGCGGCGTCTGCTCGCGTCCGTTGCACTGTCCGGCCTTGTCTGCGCGCCTGCGATCGCGCAGACAGCACCACCGGCACCACGCCAGTTCAGCTTCGACGTTCCCGCACAGGGTCTCGCCGACGCGCTCCTCGCCTTCTCACGGCTGACCGGGCTGCAGCTCGCGACGTCGCCGTCGCTGCTGCAGGGCGCACGCAGCCAGCGACTGCGCGGCCGAATGACCGCGGAACAGGCGCTCGCGCGGATCACCGCGGGCAGCGCGGTCGACGGCAGGATCGTCGGCGGTACGGTCACCGTCGCACGGCACATGGGGCCGGTGACGACGGCATATGCTCCTGCCGCATCCCCCGGCGGGACCGAAGCCCAGGCGATCGCGCAGGCCACGCAGCCTGCCCCCCTCGCCGATGACGGTGCCGACATCGTCGTCCGGGGCTACCGCCAGAGCGTCGCCAAGGCGCAGCAGATCAAGAAGGCCGCAACCGGGTCGCAGGAGGTGATTCTGGCGCAGGACATCGCCGCGTTTCCCGACCAGAACCTCGCCGAGGCGCTTCAGCGCATCCCCGGCGTCGCAATCACCCGCGACAGCGGTGAGGGTCGCCAGATCTCGCTGCGCGGCCTGGGCGCGGATTTCACCCGCACGCAGCTGAACGGCATGGAGGTGCTCACCAATACCTCGTCGGGGCTGGACAGCCGCTCGTCGGTCAGCCGGTCGCGCGCGTTCGACTACAGCATCTTCGCATCCGAGCTGTTCAACAAGGTCGTCGTCGAGAAATCCTATGCGGCGCAGCAGGACGAGGGCGGCATCGGCGGCACGGTCGGGCTGCACACCGCCAAGCCGTTCGACTATGACGGGCTCACCGTCGTCGCCTCCGCCCGCGGCCAGGCGAACCAATATACCAAGACGGTCACACCGCGCCTCGTCGGGCTGATATCCGATCGTTGGGGAGATTTCGGCGTCCTCGCCTCGGTCGCGTACAGCACCGCTGAGACCGTCGAGTTCGGCTATCGCAACTGGAACTGGTCGCAGATCAATTTCGGCGCGGCCAATGTCGGGCCCGCCGTCTCCGCGGCGGACCGCGCGCTCCTGGTGGGTGCGACCGGTGCCGCGCGCGTCTGGAACAGCCGTGCGCAGACCTATGCGACCTTCTTCAACAAGCGCGAACGCCTCGGCGTCACCACCGCACTGCAATATCATCCCGACGACCGCACCGACGTCTCGCTCGACCTGCTCTATGGCCGGCTGAACAACGACCGGCGCTCGGGCGTGATCGGCGCCGCGGGGACCAACGGCGTCGCCGCGAACAACGTGACCGGCACGCAGCTGCTGACCGGCGTCACCTTCGACGATTTCAACGACATCGTCGGCGCGTCGTTCGACCGTGTCGACATGCGCACCGAATCCAAGGTGACGCATGACCAGACGACCTTCTGGCAGGCCGCGCTCAACGCGCATACCGATCTCGCCAGCAACCTGACGCTCAACGTCCTGGGCGGCTGGTCGCGATCGACCTTCGCGTCGCGCTATGCGCAGGTCTATCTAGAGGCGGTCGGCAAGAGCTATTCCTTTTCGGGGTTGAACACCGCCTCGCCGCGGACCGACTATGGCTTCGACACCACCGACGCGTCGCAATGGGACCTGCAGGGCCTCGAGACCCGCGCCGACCGGATCGAGAGCGAATTCTACAACAGCAAGGCAGAGCTTGCCTGGACCGTCGCCACGGGGTCGACGATCAAGGCGGGTGCGGGGTTCAAGCGCTTCACCAATGGCGGCTGGCAGCGCAAGGTCGCGCCCAGCTACGAGAACAAGCCGGGCGTGCCCGACGTCCCGACCAGCGTCCTGACCGACAGCACGCTCGCCCCCTATGTGATCGGCGATGTCGCCGCCACCTATGCGCTGCTCGGTCAGAGCATGACCGTCAACGCGACCAGCACCGTCGCGGGCACCGCCTATGACCTGACCGAACGGACCTATGGCGCCTATCTGCAATATGACCTCGCCACCCGGCTCGGCGCGATCGGCCTGCGCGCCAATGTCGGCGTGCGCTATTACCATACCGATCTCGGATCCGCCGGAACCGCGCTGGTCGGCAGCGCGCTCGTCCCGGTCAGCGTGACCAACCGCTATGACGGTTTTCTGCCCGCAGCGAACCTCGCCTTCGACCTCAGCCGGTCGATCGTCTTCCGGCTGAGCGGCAATCGCAATCTGAGCCGCCCAGCGCTCAGCGACATGCGCGCGGCCGGGACGCTCAACCTCGCCTCGTTCGGCGGCACGATCGCGGCCGGCAACCCCAATCTGAAGCCGTTCATCGCCGATTCGATCGAAACGTCGCTCGAATATTATGACGGCACGCGCGGATCGCTCGCGATCGGCGCTTTCTACAAGCACATGGACTCGTACATCACGTCGGAGACGCGGCTCGTGTCCTACGCCTCGACCGGCTATCCCGCGGCGCTGCTGCCCGTCGGCGTCGACCCTGCGGTGCTGGTAAACTATACGCGCCCGATCAACGGCCCCGGCGCGTCGATCAAGGGGATCGAGGTCGCCGCAAAGCGCGACTTCGACTTCCTGCCCGCGCCGTTCGACAAGCTCGGCATACTCGGCAACGTCACGGTCGCCAGCGGGTCGACCGACGTCTTCTATGCGGGCGTGCCGGTCCGCCTGCCGCTGCCGACATTGTCGAAATTCTCGTCGAACGCGACGCTCTATTACGACACCGATCGCTGGGGCGCACGCGGCTCGATCGCGACGCGCTCGCGCTATCGCTGGGGCGATGGCGGCAACGGCAATATCGGCGAGTATATCAAGGGCACCACGAACCTCGACGCCTCGGCCTATGTCAATCTGACGCCGCGGTTCAAGCTGACACTCGACGTGATCAACATCACCGACGAGCCGATCGTCCAATATGCCGACGGCACTGCAAAGCGGGTGATGACCAATACGGTCAGCGGCCGGACCGTCGCGTTCGGCGGGACGATGCGCTTCTGATCGAGCACAGGGGCAGGCTGGTGGCCGGCCTGCCCCTCGCACCAGGATCGTGTGGCCCTTCACCGATCCGGAGCATCAGCTGCCCCCCTGGGGCCCGCAATCGAGCGATACCGACGATAGCGCGCGCGCCGTACGGAAGCATTATCCTGATGCCGGGATCCCACAAACGAACACCCGCACCGGCACGGCCGGTTCGGCATTCCTGTCGAGCGGTCTGTCGCGACCAGCGAAGGACACCGGAAACGACGACAGCC
>NZ_JPDP02000015.1:0-42407 GCF_000732685.2 Sphingomonas sp. STIS6.2 | reverse complement strand
CGACCGCCTGCGCGCGGCGGAGCGCGAGTTCGCGCAAGGCGGACAGGTTGGATTTGGAGAAGAAGTGCGACAGCGCACGCGTTGCCTCGTGCGGCAGATAGACCTTGCCGGCGCGCAGTCGCTCGATCAGCTCGTCGGGCGGGATGTCGACGACCTCGATCTCGGCCATTTCCAGCACGCTGTCAGGCACCGTTTCGCGCACCCGGACGCGGGTGAAGCTGGCGACGATGTCGTTCAGGCTCTCGACGTGCTGGATGTTGACGGTCGAATAGACGTCGATCCCCGCGACCAGCAGTTCCTCGACGTCCTGATAGCGTTTGGGGTGTCGACTGCCCGGCGCATTGGTGTGTGCGAGCTCGTCGACGAGGACGAGGCGCGGCGCGCGCGCGAGGATCGCATCCAGATCCATCTCCTGGAGCGTGCGGCCTTCATAGGCGACCGCCCGCCTCGGAATGATATCGTGGCCGCGGGTCAGCGCCTGGGTTTCCGCCCGGCCGTGCGTCTCGACCACGCCGACGACGACGTCGACGCCGTCGCGGCGCCGCGCCGCGCCCTCGGACAGCATCTCGAACGTCTTGCCGACTCCGGGCGCGGCGCCGAGGAACACCTTGAAACGCCCCCTGCCCTCCTGCGCAGCAGCGCGCAGGAGGGCGTCGGGGTCAGGTCTGCCGTCGCCCGAGACCGGCATCAGCGCGCGGGCGCGCCCGAGGCCGACAGGCCGTCGAGCGCGCGGTTGAGCGCCAGCACGTTGACGTGCGGCTCCCCGAGGATGGACGCATCCATTGCATCCGTGACCAAAGCGCGAACCCGCTCGACCGGCACGCCTCGAACGCGCGCGATACGTGGCGCCTGGGCCAGCGCGGCGGCGGGCGACAGATCGGGATCGAGCCCCGAACCACTGGCGGTGACCAGATCGGCAGGCACCGGACCGGCCACACCCTCGGCACGGCGTTTCGCGACGTCGGGCGTCACGCGATCGACCAGCGCCTGGCTCGCCGGGCCGAGGTTCGACCCCGACGACGCCAGACCGTCATAGCCCTTGCCGGCCGCCGATGGCCGCGTCTGGAAATAGCGATCGGTCGTGAAGGCCTGTCCCACCACGGTCGAGCCGATGACGGTGCCGCGTGCGTCGCGTACCAGGCTGCCATTCGCTTGGCTCGGGAACAGCGCCTGGCCGATTCCGGTCATGGCGAACGGGTAGACGAGCCCGAGAAGGACCGCGAACAGGATCGTCATGACGATCGCCGGCCGCAGCGCGGAGGTGAAATCCTTGCCCATGTCTGTCTTTCCTTATGCGAGACCGAGGCCACCGACCACAAGGTCGATGAGCTTGATGCCGATGAACGGTGCAACGAGGCCACCCAGGCCGTACACCGCGAGGTTGCGTGCGAGCAGCGGTCCGGCTGCCATCGGCCTGTAGGCGACGCCGCGCAGCGCCAGCGGGACGAGGCAGGGGATGATGACCGCGTTGAAGATGATCGCCGACAGGATCGCGCTTTCAGGACTCCCCAACCGCATCACGTTCAGCACGCCAAGCCCCGGATAGAGCACGACGAACATCGCCGGAATGATCGCGAAATATTTCGCGACGTCGTTGGCGACCGAGAAGGTCGTCAGCGCCCCGCGCGTCATCAGCAACTGCTTGCCGAGGCCGACGACCTCGATCAGCTTGGTAGGATCGCTGTCGAGATCGACCATGTTGCCCGCCTCGCGCGCCGCCTGCGTGCCGGTGTTCATCGCGACGCCAACATCGGCTTGGGCGAGCGCGGGCGCGTCGTTGGTGCCGTCGCCGCACATCGCGACCAGCCGGCCGCCGGTCTGCTCCTTCCGGATCAGCTCCAGCTTGTCCTCGGGCGTCGCCTGGGCGAGGAAATCGTCCACCCCGGCCTCGGCCGCGATTGCCGCCGCGGTCAGCGGATTGTCGCCGGTGATCATCACCGTGCGGATCCCCATCGCGCGCAGCTCGCCGAACCGTTCGCGGATCCCGGCCTTGACCACGTCCTTGAGGAAGATCGCGCCGAGCAGGCGCCCGTCCTGCGCGACCGCCAGCGGAGTCCCGCCGGCGCGAGCGATCTCGTCGGTGATCCGGCGCAGTTCGGTCGCCGCCGCGGTTTCGCCCGATCCGGCATTGGCGCGCAGGATCGAATCCACCGCGCCCTTCTGGATCAAGGTGTCGGCCATCTTCACCCCCGAAATGCGGGTCTGCGCGGTGAACGGGATGATTTCGGCCCCGGTAGGGAGCGTGGTCGTCGCGACGTTGAACGTCTGGCGCGCGAGCAGCACGATCGAGCGGCCTTCCGGCGTTTCGTCGGCAAGGCTGGCAATCAGCGCGGCTTCGGCGAGTTGCTGCGCGCTGGTGCCCGACACCGCGCGAAACTCGCTCGCCTGCCGGTCGCCGATCGTGATCGTACCGGTCTTGTCGAGCAATAGGACGTCGATGTCGCCCGCGGCCTCCACGGCGCGCCCCGACTTGGCGAGCACGTTGAAGCGCACCAGCCGGTCCATCCCCGCGATCCCGATCGCCGACAGCAACGCCGCGATCGTCGTCGGGATCAGCGTGATCAGCAACGCCGCCAGCATCGCCACCGGGATCGACCCGCCGGCATAGGACGCGAAGCCCGGGACGGTGCCGACCGCGATCAGGAAGATGATCGTCAGCCCGACGAGCAGCAGCGTCAGCGCGATCTCGTTCGGCGTCTTCTGCCGCTCGGCACCCTCGACCAGCGCGATCATCCGGTCGAGGAAGCCCTTGCCGGGCTCGACCGTCACCTTGACGCGGATCTCGTCCGAGATGACGCGCGTCCCCGCGGTCACCGCCGAGCGGTCGCCGCCCGCCTCGCGGATCACCGGCGCGCTCTCGCCGGTGATCGCCGCTTCGTTGACCGAGGCCACGCCCGAAACGACGTCACCGTCGGACGGGATCAGGTCGTTGGTCTCGACCAGCACAATGTCGCCGACCTTGAGCTGGCTGGCGGGCACCGCGTCGAACTCGCGCCCGTCGCCTTTGAGCCGCTTGGCGGTCAGTTCCGCCTTGGTCGCGCGCAACGACGCCGCCTGCGCCTTGCCGCGCCCCTCGGCGAGCGCTTCGGCAAAGGTGCCGAACAACACGGTCAGCCACAGCCAGATGACGAGCTGAAGCTTGAAGCCGATCGACAGATTATCCTGCCCGACCACGAGCAGCACGGTCATCAACGCCGCGACCACGGCGGTGACGAACATCACCGGATTGCGGATCAGTTCCTTTGGATTGAGCTTGAGGAACGACGCCTTGATCGCGGGGACGACGAGGTCGGCCGTGAACAGGCTTTTTGTCTGGGTCTTTGCCATGGTGGCCCCCGATCAGGACAATGTGCCGCTGATCATCGCGAGATGATCGGCGATGGGACCGAGCGCGAGGCCCGGCAGGAAGGTGAGACCGCCCAGGATCAGGATGATGCCGACCAGCAGCCCCACCCACAGCCCGCCCGTCGTCGGGAACGAGCCCGCGCTTTCGGGTGTGTACTTCTTCGCGGCCAGGCTCCCGGCGATGGCGAGCATCGGCACGATGATGAAGAACCGCCCGACCCACATCGCGACGCCCAGCAGCCCGTTGTAATAAGGCGTGTTGGCGGTCAGCCCTGCAAAGGCGGAACCGTTGTTGGCGACCGCGCTGGTGAAGGCGTAGAGGATCTCGCTGAAGCCATGCGGCCCCTTGTTGAGCGGCCCCGCCAGCCCTTGTTGCAGCACCGACGACAGCGCGGTCAGCCCGAGGATCATCAACGGCAGCACCGCGATCGCCAGCACCGCGAGCTTCACTTCGCGGCTTTCGATCTTCTTGCCGACATATTCGGGTGTGCGCCCGACCATCAGCCCAGCGACGAACACCGCGAGGATCGCGAACAGCAGGAAGCCGTAAATCCCTGCGCCGACGCCGCCGATCACGACCTCGCCGAGCTGCATGTTGAACAGCGGGATCATCCCGCCGAGCGCGGTGAAGCTGTCATGCATGCTGTTGACCGCGCCGCACGACGCCGCGGTGGTGACGACCGAGAACAAGGCGGACGCGGCGATCCCGAAGCGGACCTCCTTGCCCTCCATGTTGCCGCCCGCGACGCCGAGATGCTGGAGCACCGGGTTGCCCGCGGCTTCCTGCCAATAGGTGACGGTGACACCGGCGAGGAACAGGATCAGCATCGCCGACAGGATCGCCCAGCCCTGCTTGGTGTTGCCGACCGCCTTGCCGAACGTCCAGGTCAGCCCGAAGCCGATCAGGAAGATCGACAGCATCTGGACGAGGTTGGTCAGCGCGGTCGGGTTCTCGAACGGGTGTGCGGAGTTTGCGTTGAAGAAGCCGCCACCGTTGGTGCCGAGCATCTTGATCGCTTCCTGGCTCGCGACCGGGCCGAGCAGCAGCGACTGTTTCGCGCCCTCCAGCGTCTGCACGTCGACGACGCCCGCCATCGTCTGCGGCACGCCGCTGGCGATCAGGAACAGCGCGTAGACGATCGAGATCGGCAGCAGGATATAGAGCGTGACCCGCGTCATATCCGCCCAGAAATTGCCGATCGCCTTGGATTCGCGCCGCGCGAAACCGCGGAACAGCGCGAAGGCGAGCGCGATCCCCGTGGCCGCGGACAGGAAGTTATGGATCGTCAGCCCCAGCATCTGGCTGAGGTTCGACATCGTCGATTCCCCGCCATAGCTCTGCCAGTTGGTGTTGGTGGTGAAGCTGATCGCGGTGTTGAACGCGAGGTTCGGGCTGAGCCCGGCAAGCCCCTGCGGATTACCCGGCAGCACGCCCTGTAGGCGCAGCACCGCATAGGTAAACGCCATCAACGCAACGTTGAAGAACAGCATGTGCAGCGCATACCGCCGCCACCCCTGCTCGGCATGCGGGTCGATGCCCGCGAGCGTATAGAAGCCGCGCTCGACCGGGCCGAGCACGACATGGAGCGGTGTCCGCCGTCCCTCGTACAGCGTAAAAAGCCAGGCGCCGACCGGTTTGGTCAGCGCGAGCAGGATGGCAACGAAGCCGAGGATCAGGATCCAGCCCTGGAATGTCATGGTGTCCGCCTCCTTCAGAAGCGTTCGGGGCGGATCAGGACCGCCACCAGGTAGATGAGAAGGCCAAGCGCGGTCAGCGCCGCGAGCCAGAGGTCGAGCGTCATGCGTGCGTCCTCATGCGTTGTCGCAGAGCCGGGCATAAGCGAGCGTCGCCGCCACCAGCCCGACCATGACGAGGATCCAGATCAGGTCGTCCATCGCCACGTCTCCTCAAAAGGCCGCGGTCAGCGACGCGACGATCGTGCCGCCGGCGATATTGCCGCTGCCGTCCTGCCCCTTGCTGAAACTGGGGCGCAGATAGGTCGCCTCGGCACCCGAAATGTCGGTGTCGATGTACGACACGTTGAAGGTGAGGTTGTGCCAGGTCGCATCCGCGCCGAGCGACCAGTCCCAATATTCGCCGGTCGGCGCGACCGCAGTCGCGTTGGGACCGAGCCCGTCCTGCCCCCAGCTGTGCCCGACATGCGCCTTGGCGGTGATCGGCGTACCGGCCAGCGCAAGCGCGCCGTCGCCCCACAGGTACAGATTGTCGTCCTTGTCGCCCGGACTCGTATAGACGCCCGCCGCGGCATCGGCGCCGGTCGCATACCATTTACCGATCGCCTGCTGCTGGGGCGCATAGGCCGCACCCGCGGTCAGCGTCGCCGGACCGGTCGTCCCGGTCAGCTTCACATAGGGCTCGGCGAAGTCGGTTTTATCGGCGCCGCCCGGATACATGTACCAGGTGAGGCCCACGTCGAGCGTGGCGTTGTTGGCAAGCTTCGCCTTGTAGCCGCCGATCAGATCGAGCTCCATATTGGCACCGCCGAACGTCCCCCAGCCGGCAAGGTTCGATCCCCAGACGCCGGCATAGAGACCGCTTGCGTGCGACACCGTGATGCCGCCCTGGACGGCCATGTGCCGGTCGGACTGCGACACGCCGCGAAACCGATAGTCGGAGGCGATCGCCGCCGAACCGCTGACCGTCAGCGTTGCCGGGGGAGCGGTGTCTGCAGCGGCCTCGGCCTTGTCGCCGGGTGTCGATTGCGCCTGCGCGGTGACGGGAAGAGCGAGGATCGCGACAAGCACTGCCGCATGACGGAACTTCATTGATGCACCCCTTGAACGGCGCTCGTCACACGACGATGCCTTCAGGGATGTGCGATTAGGCGCATCGATCGTAGCAATTCGAGATCGATTCCGGGAAATGGCATATAGCGCGCATATAGCTGGCGCATTTTTACGCTGTGGGCCGATATGCCCGGTGATAAACCGGCGCCAAATTAGTGATGACGCGCGCGGCCTCGCCGCGGGGGCGATGTGGATCGAGGCGCACGGGCAGCTTTGCGAGGGCCGCTTTGCCGCATTGGAGAATGTGATCGGTGACCTGAAGCGGGAGGCAAACGATGGACAGCCAGGGTAGCAATGCGGTCGAGCGCTGCGGCGATCGCGAACTCGTCGTAATGCGGACATTCGATGCACCGCGCAGCACCGTCTATGAGGCGTGGAGCCAGGCCGATCTCTTCCAGCGATGGTGGGTACCGAAGTCCGCCGCCGGCATTTCGCTGGTCTCTTGCGACCTCGACGTCCGCACCGGCGGCACATACCGGCTGGGGTTCAGCGCCGGCGGCTCCGATATCATGACCTTCTACGGCAGCTATATCGAGGTGGTACCGAACGACCGCATCGTCTGGACCAATGACGAAGGCGAAGAGGGCGCGATCACGACTTTGACCTTCGAGGACCGCGATGCACAGACGCTGCTGACGTTTCGCGAATTCTATCCGTCCCGGGAGGCGCTCGACGAGGCACTGCAGGGCTCGGCGGCAGGATTGCCGGAGCAATTGGAACAACTCGGCGAATTGCTCGCCGGCCAGGATCGATAGCGCGGGTCGGGAACCGCCGCTCTGGGAATATATGCTCGCCGGAGTCATGGAGCGTTTGCCAGACCCGCCCGGCTGTCCGCTTCGGCATGGAATCCGTGCCCTGGCCAAAGACGAGAAAAGCGCCCCGCATGTCCGTGTGAAAGATCATGGCGGGGCGCTGAGGGTACTCGTCACTGGAGGCGAGAGCCTCGAGTGCTTGATTAGGATCAACTAGTTGATAATGTGTGAAGCATCCCGCCCGCTCCGTGTGACACCGTCGATGTCGCGGGCGGGATGCCGAGCTCTTACCGTCTTGGAGCAGTAAGCTCTGCGACGAGCGTCTAAAATATGGCCGCGGCGGACAAGCCTCATGTCGTCCGCGAATCCCGGATCGAGACAGACGGCGCCCCGTCACGCGCCCTGCCGTCCTTTTCCAACGGCAGCATCACGATCGCGCGATCGTCCAGCGGCCTTTATCGGGTCGCCGCCGTCGTCTTGTGATGCTTCTGCCATCACCGGGCACAGGCAATCGGCGGGCGGCCGTTCATAGGTCGGCAGGCCGCGCGCCTTGCGCAGGCCGATCAGCATATCGACGCTGAGCGGCATCCCGACCTGCCGGCAGATCGCGCTGAGATAGGTCCGGGCATAGGTCGCCCGCGTGTCCGGCGTCCGCGTGATCGCATTGGGTGCCGCGGTGACCACCCGCCAGAACTGGTCGAACGGCGACCGGTCGCCCTCACCCCAGAAATGCAGCAAGGCCAGCGCCAGCCGCAACCCCGGATTTGGCTTCACCGGGTGCGGACAGCAATCGTCGATCGTCTGGTCGAGCACGCACAGCGCGGTGTAGATCAGCCGCGCACGCGTGGGCGGTTTTGCAGGATCGGACATTGGTCACGCACGGCGCCCGATGCAGCGCCGCGTCACGTGCGTGGAACCCAGATGTCGCGAATCCCGAGCCCGAACTCCCCCGCGCCGAGATACGTGCAGAGCCGCTGGTGGTTGTCGCTGGTCAGGGCCGCCGGACGCCCCTCGCTGATGAAGCGCGCCAGATAGCCGGGCGACCGGTCGATCATGCGCGACAAAGCGGAAAGGCTCTCTCCGCGCTCGTCGGCCAGCTGGCGCAACGCCTGCCGCGGATCTGCCGGCACCAGCGCCAGGCGAAGTCGCGCGCCCATTACTGCACCATCCAGTCCATTTCGGCATCGTCAATCGCCGCGAACGCATCGCCATCCGCCGACATCTCGCGCAGGCGCTTGCGTACGGCTTCCGGGTCGCCGTTCTTCGGAAACTGACGATCGGCGCGTGCTGCATCCGCGACCGGATCGATCCAGTCGCCGCGATCGCGCTGTTTCAGCAGCCACCTGCCGAATGTCTCGCGCGTCGTTTCAACCCCGTCATCGTCCCTGTCCATCGCCTGATCCTCCTGCCGACTCGATGACGGCACGTCTATCCTGTTCCTGTTTCGTTCTCAATGGGCTTGGGCCGTTCATGTGCGATCGGTCAGCTCCGGGCTGGAGGAATCGGCACACTGACTAAGGGGTTTCCCTTAGGTCGCCGGCAACAGGCCGGAAACCAGTCCACCGGCACAAGCAGCGTTCACTGCCATTTCCGGGACGGCGCTCATGTGGTCGAAGCAAATCAACGCGAACAGCGTATCGGCGATGTTTCCAGCGGCGCCCGATCTGGTGATCGTGTTCGGCCCGACCGACCGCCTTGCCGATTGCACGCTCATCGACCGTCTCGCGCACCGCTACGACACCGCGATGATCGTCGGCTGCAGTTCGGGGACGATGGTCGAAGGTGATCGGCTCGACGACGACGGGGTCGTCATCCTCGGCATGGGATTCGACCGGACCGAGCTGCGCCTCGCGGTCCAGCCGCTGCCGTCGTCAGGCCTGTCGTTTTCAGCCGGTGCCGCGCTTGGCAAGGAGCTCGGGGGCGACGGGCTGTCGGGGATATTCGTCCTGTCGAACGGCCTGAACGTCAATGGCAGCGCCCTCGTCGCCGGTCTGCGCACGGTGATTGGCGATCACGTCGCGCTGAGCGGCGGGCTGGCGGGCGATGGCGCGCGATTTGCGGACACGCGGATCCTGGCACGCGGCGAACACCACGCAGACGTCGTCGCCGCCATCGGCTTCTACGGCGACCATGTCCGGTTCGCGCATGGCAGCGCGGGAGGCTGGCAGCCCTTCGGCCCCGTACGCACGATCAACGATGCGGCGGGATCGGTACTGCGCGGACTCGACGGCGAGCCGGCGCTCGCACTGTACGAGCGCTATCTCGGTGAGGAGGCGGTGGATCTGCCTGCATCGGGGCTGCTCTATCCTCTCGAGATCTGGGATCCCGCCCACCCCGATGTTCGCGTCGTCCGCACATTGCTCGCCATCGACCGTGACGCCGGGACGCTGACCTTTGCCGGCGACATGCCGCAGGGGTGGAAGGCACGGCTGATGCGCGGGATGTTCGACGAGCTGATCAACGGCGCCTCGACCGCGGCGCACCACGCGCTCGAGCAGACGACCGCATGGGGTACGTCACCCTCTGCCTGCCTCGCGATCAGCTGTGTAGGGCGGCGGCTGCTGATGGGCCAGCGCACCGAAGAGGAAATCGCCGCGGTCGCCGCCGCGCTCGGCCCGGACATCGCGCTGGCGGGTTTCTATTCCTATGGCGAGATCGCGCCGCAAAATCAGACCGCGGTGCCGTGCCTCCACAATCAGACGATGACGATCACGCTGATCGGGGAATGTGCGTGAAGCCCCCGCCCCCGATCACTACCGAGCCGCCGGTGCTCCACCGGATCGCGGCACGCCAGGCGGAACGCGCGCGACGGCCCGACGGCGGGATCGACACGGATCGCCTGCTCGCGCTGGTGTCGGCGACCTATGCCGAAACCGATGTCGACCGGCGGCGATCGGATCGCGCGAACCGCCTGATGGCGCAGGAACTGGAGGTCGCGCTGGCGGAAAGCGCGCTTCAGAATCTGCGGTTCAAGGCCGCGCTCGACAACATGAACCAGGGGCTCGCGTTGTTCGATGCGTCCCGGCGGCTGGTGCTGACCAATCAGCGGTTCCTCGACATCTACGGGCTCGATCATGCCGTTCCCGGCCTGACGCTCGACCAGCTGCTGAGCAACAGTCCCTGTCTGTCGGTCAGCACGGCCGACGAGCATCGTCGACTGGTCGAGGAATATGACGGCGCGGCCTCCGCCTATGGCGCGAGGATCGAACAGCGCTGGCCGGATGGACGGACCATCACGATCGAGCGCACCCGGCTGGTCGATGGCGGCTTTCTCGACACCGTTGCCGACGTCACCGAAGCGCGCAACGCGTCCGCGCGCCTCGCGCATCTGGCGCGGCACGATGCCCTGACCGATCTTCCCAACCGTACCATGCTGCGCGAACGGCTCGACGAGATGATGCGCAACGCCCGCAGCGGTGATCGTTGCGCGATGCTGTGTCTCGACCTCGACCGGTTCAAGCTCGTCAACGACACGCTCGGCCACCCGGTCGGCGACGCGCTGCTCGTCGCGGTGGCATCGCGTCTCGTCACGCTGGTCCGTCATCATGACGTCGTGACCCGGCTGGGCGGCGACGAATTCTCGGTCCTCGTCCAGCATGTCACGTCGGACCATGCGATCGAGCAACTGTGCCGCCGCATCATCGAGGCACTGACGCAACCCTTTGAGATTGGTGGTCACCATATCCAGATCGGCGCGAGCATCGGCGTCACCATGGTCGAGGTCGACGCGCTCGACCCCAACGTGATGCTCCGCGATGCCGATCTCGCACTGTACAGCGCCAAGGCGGGCGGGCGCGGCAATTATTGTTTCTACACGCCCGACATGCACGTCTTCGCAACCCGCCGGCGCGAGCTCGAGATCGAACTGCGCCGTGCACTGAAATCAGAAGAGTTCGAGGTTCACTACCAGCCGCAGGTCGCGATCGGCACGCATGCGGTGGTCGGCTTTGAGGCACTCGCACGCTGGTATCATCCCGAGCGCGGCATCATCCCCCCGAACGAATTCTTCAGCGTGTGCGAGGAGATCGGGCTGATCGGCGCGGTCGGCGAATTCGTCCTGACGCGCGCCTGTCGGGATGCGGCATGCTGGCCGGACAGCGTCAAGATCGCGGTCAATCTCTCGGCGCTGCAGTTCAAGTCGGGGACGCTGCCGGCGGTCGTCGCACACGCGCTGCGTGTCAGCGGCCTCGATCCGCGTCGCCTGGAACTGGAAATCACCGAAAGCGCGATGCTCGACGACACGGCGAGCGTCCTGAAACAGTTGCGTGACATCAAGCAACTGGGCGTGCTCATCTCGCTCGATGATTTCGGCACGGGCTATTCGTCGCTGAGCCATATCCGCAATTTCCCGTTCGACCGGGTCAAGATCGATCAGTCGTTCGTCCGCGATCTCGGCACCAACAGCGACAGCCTGGCGATCGTGCGTGCGGTGACGGGGCTCTGCGGGAGCCTCGGGATCCTGTCGACCGCCGAGGGGGTCGAGACGCTCGACCAGTTGAATATCCTGGTCGCTGAGAAGTGCGACAGCGCGCAGGGCTATTATTTCAGCCGCCCCGTGCCGTTCGTCGAAACGCTTCCCTTCGTCTCTCGCATGCACGCGCTTCACTCACAGGCCGCCTGAGCGAGCTGCGCGGATCGGACGCGGCTGGCCGTTGCTCACGGCAACGCCAGTCCCCGGGGACCCGCAGGAGCCGCGATGAGGCTGACCGTCAGCGACGTGAAAATTCGGCGATCAGCCGCAGCCCGACCACGAACGCCGACCGGCGGCCTGCGCCGGCATAGGCGCGGCGAACATATTGCACGTCGGGCTGGACCGCGAGGAAGGGCGCCGCCCGATCCTGATAGGTGATCTCGATGCCCGTCTCCGCGGCATCGGCGCGATCGCCCGCATCGCGCACCGTCTGACGGAGAGCCTGCGATAACAGGCCCTGCGCGACGCCGATCGAGAATTGCCCGTCGGGCCGTCCGGGAACGAGGCCGCGTGCGAGCAGCCCGGTTTGAAAACCGCCGCGAAACGGCGTCGTCTTCCCGTCCGATATGCCCGCGCGCAGGAACAGATCAATGCCCCGGCCGTCGTCACCGACCAGCCGCTGATCGACCAGCACATAGGCGCCGATCGCCGTCCGTTTGACCGGATCGCCGTTGCCGTCGCACGCCCGCATGTCGTCCTGCTGCCGTGTGTATCGCCACGCACCGAACGCAAGCTTGCCGTTGGCGCGTGTCCCGGCCTCCGCGATCAGAAGCGCGCCGTCGTGCATTCCGAGGTCGATCCCCGTCGTATCGCCCAACACCCCTGCCCTCGCATTCACGACGGCAGCGTGGAAATAGCCAGATGTGCCGATGGACGTCTTCAGTCGCATCGTCAGCGCGGTCGAGGGGAAGATCGAGGGCCCGTTGGGCCCCGTCGCCGCGAGCTCCGAGCCGATGCCGAACGCCGGCGCGACCAGCATGCCCGCGGAATCATTCTGGTAGAAGTCGACGTTCAGATCGGACAGCCCGACCAGCAGCGCGGCGCGCCCACCCGCAAGATCCTGTTCGACCCACGCCTCGTACAGCTTCACGCGGCTGTCAGCGACCTCGATATTGTCGACGCCCTGCACCGTCCCCGCCAGCGCATTGATCGATCCCCCCTGATTGCTGAGTACATGGAGATGCGCGCGCGCGCCGCGCCAGCCGGCCAGCCGGGCGAGGTCGCCATCGGCCGTGACCTCGAAATTATCGAGCACCCGCGCGCCCCGCGCGTCGCCGCCAGCGACGTTGCCCATGAGATCGACGACATAGCGTCCCGTGATCGCGACGGCCCGTGGCGGGGGGTCTTGCACGACTTCTGGCGGGCCGGACTGCCCCCAGGCAGGTAACGTCCAGGCCGCGGACAGTAATAGGGCGGGTCCGACCAGTCGAGGCACCGTCATAATATCCACGCGCCACCTCCGAGCACTGCATTCCCGCCTATTATAGAAGTCGAAATGTGTCCCAGTACGAAACAGGCCAGCAAAACTATGATGACGAAGTCCCGGTCGCGTGATGCGATGTCGCTGACCCGTATGATCCGGATGGCGGGCATGGTCCTGTTCGGACTGATGCTGCTCTGCGGTGTGACCGGCATCGGCGCGGCGTGGATGCAGAGCGCCGCGCTGCACCGCCTGACCGATGCGACGACGCTGCTTTCCAATCACCAGGGCGCGGACATGATGCACGACGCGATCCGCAGCGACGTGCTCGCCACATTCCAGGCGGCGGAGCCCGGCAGCGCGATCAAGCCGGATGATATCCAGAAGGATTTCCGCGAGCATCTCGTCGCCCTGCGCGAAGGGATCGCAGCGGATTCGGCGTACACCGGCGACGCCGCGGTCGCCGCGGTAACGTCCAGGCTGGCGGCGCCGATGGAAGCCTATGTCCGCGTCGCGACGCAGGTCATCGATCGCGTCGGCCGCGATCCGGTCGCCGCGCGTGCGATGCTGCCCGGGTTCTTCGATCAGTTCCGCGTGCTCGAAGTGTCGATGGGCACGGCGTCGGATGCGATCGAGACGAATTCGACACGGTCCGCCGAGAAAGCGGAGCAGCTCGGCACGATCGCGATGATCCTGCTCGCCATCACGCTGGCGGTCGGCATTGCCGGAACGCTGGCGTTCGTGATGGTCGCACAGCGCCGGGTCGTGCAGCCGATCGTGGTCCTTGCCGGCACGATGCGCGCACTCGGCGACGGCAATCTCGCCGCCGAGGTGACCGGCGCGGATCGCAGCGATGAACTGGGCGACATGGCGAAGGCGATGCTGGCGTTCCGCAACCAGCTTCAGGAGGCCGAGGCCGCGAAACAGGCACAGGCCGCGCTGATCGTCGACAGCCTGGGCACCGGCCTCACCGCGCTGGCGCAGGGCGATCTGACTGCCGAGGTGGTCGCGGACCTGCATGCGCCGTTCACCGGGCTCAAGAGCAACTTCAACAGCGCGCTCGCCAGCCTG
The DNA here is from genome assembly GCF_000732685.2 of Sphingomonas sp. STIS6.2. Classification (NCBI taxonomy): domain Bacteria; kingdom Pseudomonadati; phylum Pseudomonadota; class Alphaproteobacteria; order Sphingomonadales; family Sphingomonadaceae; genus Sphingomonas; species Sphingomonas sp. STIS6.2. The sequence goes on along the minus strand of NZ_JPDP02000015.1, from coordinate 28,540 downwards.
CGCGGGCTGATCGGATCGGTCGCGCAAGGGGCGATGATGATCCGGACCGGATCACAGGAGATCGCGCAGGCCAGCGAGGATCTCGCCCGGCGCACCGAAAGCAACGCGGCCAGCCTCGAGCAGACCGCGGCCGCGATCGCGCAGATGGATCAGCGCCTCAAGGCTACGGCGGTCGCCGCGGGCCAGACCGTCGAGCGGGCGGACGGCGCGATCACCACCGTGGCGGACGGGCGCAGGATCGCGGACGAGGCGGTCCAGGCGATGACCCGGGTCAGCGAAAGCGCGACCGGGATCGACAGCGTGATCGAAGGACTCGACAAGATCGCGTTCCAGACGCGCGTGCTGGCGATGAATGCCGCGGTCGAGGCAGGGCGTGCCGGCGAGGCGGGCCGTGGGTTTGCGGTCGTCGCCGACCTCGTGTCCGCGCTCGCCATGCGAGCCGAGGAGGAAGCCGGACGCGCGCGCGACCAGCTGACCGCGACGCAGGCCGATATCGGCACCGCGGTGGAACGCGTGCAGCGGGTCGATGGTGCGCTGTCGGCGATCTCGACGGATGTGCGCGGCGTGCACACGCTGCTCGCCGGGATCGCGGACGACAATCGTGCTCAGTCGAGCGCGATTACCGAGGTCAGCATGGCGGTCGGTGCGATGGACCAGGCAACGCAGCAGAATGCGGCGATGGTCGAACAGACCTCCGCGGCGGCGCGCAACCTGACCGCCGAAGTCGCAGCGCTGTCGGACCAGGCGGCGAAATTCCGCATCGAGGGCGCGCAGCGTGGCGCCGGGGCATTTCGGCAGATGATCGAACGACCGGACCTACAGGGCGACACGCGCCTGCGCTCGTCTCCATCGGCGACCACCACGCCCCCCGCCCCGGTTGGTATCGACGAGGACGCGGATTGCGGGTTCGCCGCCTTTTGACGCGAGCGACGCGTGCTTAACGCGGCATTAGGGTTGATGGCCTAGATGTGGCGTATGAAGACCTACCGCCGCCTCGCCAGCGACATCAGCCACGATCTGCTCGATCGACGCAATTGCACGCGTCGTGCGATCAGCCTCCCCGTGACGATCGTCACCGGCTTCGGCGACACACACGCGGCGATCGTTCAGAATGTCTCGTCCCGGGGTTTCAATATCCAGTCCGAATATGGCGTCACGATCGGTCGGTTTCTCTCGCTCGACATACCCGGGCTCGCCCAATATCCCGGTTGGGTGGCGTGGTCCTATCTCGGGGGATTCGGGCTGGAGGTCGCCAACCCGATTCCCGAACAGGTGATCGAACATATCGTCGCGATGGCCGTCAGACACGCCGCCTGAGCTGCGGCATGCCCGGCGGGGGCCGCGTGATCGCGTCGTCACCGCACCGATGCGGACCTGCCATCAGAAAAACCGCAGCCACGCAATATCCCGACGACGCTGCTTCAACCGTGCGAACCACATCGTCGGAAGCGCAAACGGCATGATCAGGGCGACGTACCATATGAGCACCCAGGCATAGCCATCGACCATGAAGACCGCGCCGTCGGTCGGCCCCCACCACGCCAGCGCCGCGTGATAGAGGATGCGCAGCATGGTGAGATGAAACAGATAGAAGAACATCGGTGCGGCGCCAAAGACGGCCAGACCGGAGACAAGCCGTGAGCTCGCCAGTCGCTCGCATTGCGCCAGCAGCAGCGCTCCGCCGCCCAGGGTCGGCAGCAGGAACAGGAGCGACGGCGGATATTTCGTCATCGACAGGAAGCTGATCGCCGTCCGCAGCGGGCTGTTGTCGACCACATGCCAGGGCGCGTCGCCATAGAGGTTGAACGCGCGCAGCGTGATGAAGCCGACGATCATCCCGATGCCGAGCCGCGTCAGATATCGCCAGCGCTGCGCGGATTCGACCATGCGGTCAAACCACGGCCCGATCGCGTGACCGAGCAGCATGACCCCCAGCCACGGAAGGATCGGATAGGTCGTCCTGGCCAGGAACCCGAACGGCAGGGCGATGACGTCGCGCTGGTGCAGCAACGCCCAGACCGGAAACAGCGTGTCCCCCTGGTGCAGTCGAACGGGATCGAGCAGATTGTGGCCACACACCAGCACGAGTCCCAAGGCGATCCGTGCCGGCCGGGGGAGCCGTATCAGCCCGGCGAGCAGGATCATGCACAGGCCGAGGCACCAGATCACCTGCAGCCAGAAGGTCGGCTGCGGCACCACCCCCCAATAAAGTGGTGAGAGGTACAGCACGTCGATCGCCATCAGCAGCACGCCGCGCTTTGCCAGGAAGGCGGCGGTTTCGCGCGGCGTGTGGCTGACGCCGAAGAGATAGGCGGAAAGGCCGGTCAGCGCGACGAAGATCGGCGCGCAGAAGCTGGCGGCGAAGCGCGCGATCGCGAGTGCCGGCATGACCGTGTTCGCATCCACCGGATCGGGCATGGGAACGAGGACAAGCCATGTCTCGCGCAGATGGTCGAGCAGCATCAGGATCATCACGATCCCGCGCACCGCGTCGATGCTCTCCAGTCGCCTGCGCGGGATATTGCGATCGGGTGCGGCAGCGCGCGTCTGGTCCGTCATTATCGCCATTCAGAATTCCGCTCGCAGCGACGCGCGCACGGTGCGTGACGCGCCTGGATAGATCCAGACCGAATTGTACGAGCTTTGCGCGTAGCGCTCGTCGAACAGGTTATCGACCTCGGCGCGGACCGTCAGCGAACTCGATAGCGGAATGTCGGCGGACGCCTTCACCTTCACATAATCGGGCAGCATGAGCCCGCTGGCGTCGGTCGCGCCGGACCGCTTGCCGACATAGGCGACACCGCCGCTGATCTGCCAGTCCCGGCCGGTTCCGGGATCGAAGCGGTGCACGATGAAGGCCGTCGCCGAATGATCGGGGACGTTCAGCGCCAGCGGCGTGGCGAACGACCGATCGTCGGTGCGCGCCCGCGTCCAGGCATAGTTCACCACCGCCTGCCACCGCGCGGCAAGCCGCAGCGACGCATCGAATTCGACGCCGCGGCTCGTCAGCGATCCCACCGGCGCCAGGAAATTGGCGTCGTTCGGATCCGTCGTGAGGACGTTGCCCTTTTTGATATCGAACCAGGTCAGGCCGACATCGATACCGCGCCAGCGGCCCGCCGCGCCGATTTCATAGCCATGCCCCTGTTCGGGGGCGAACGCGACACCCCCCGCACCACTGCCGGAATTCAGCTGGAACGACTCACCCCAGTTGGTGTGGACCGAGAGCGCGTCGGTGACGGCATAGCGCGCGCCGAGGCGGAAATTGACCGGGCGCCCCCTGGACACGGTCGTCGCCTTGACGAGATTGCGCGCGAGCTGCTGCCGATAGCCGTCGAGGCGGACGCCACCGACGAGATCGAGCCGATCGGTCACCGCCCAGGCGTCCTGTGCGTAGAGCGACACCACGCGTCGCGTTTCGCGCTGATCGATACTGGGCAGGAGCGGCAAGGCCTGTGTCTCGCCATAGACGGGGTTGAAGACGTCGATCGCATAGGGATTGGCGGCGGTCGGATTTCGCCGGTTCAGCAATTCGAGATAGTCGAGCGTGTAGCCTTTGATGCCCAGGCTCGGACGATGGAGCCCGAGGGCGTGCACTTCGCCGCGCACTTCGAGACGCGCGGACAGATCCTCGACTTCGTAACCCCGTTCGCGACGCTGCCGCCACAGCGTGTGTCCGTCGACGACGCGCGACGGATCCGCCGAAAAGCCCCGCAACGTGCCGGTCCGATAGGCGACGCCGCCGACGAGCGACCATGTCCCACCCAGCCGCGCTTCGCCGGTCAGCTGGTGGCGGGTGTCGCGTGCGCGCGTCGGCCTGTTCGAGGGTTCGCCGAGGAACCGCGACGCCGGCAGCGCGAGCGGATCGCCATCGACCGCCGCCACACCGCGATCGAACGGCGCGTCATAGACGATATGCTGGGCAAGATAGGTGAGCTGTACGGCGTCGCTCGGCCGGAAGGTCAGCGACGGGGACACGACGCGGCGCTTCACCGTGACGAAATCGCGGTAGCCGTCGCTGTCTTCGGTCGCGACCACGATCCGCGCGGCGAGCGTCCCGGTCAGCGGCCCCGTCGCGTCGAGTTCGATGCGGCGCGTGTCGAACGAACCATAGTTCAGCGAGGCCGACGCCTGGGATGCAAAACGCGGCGTCTTGCTGACCATATTGACCCGTCCGGCGGGATCGATATCGCCAAAGACGGCGCCGGCGGGGCCCTTGAGGATCTCGATGCGCTCGATGGTCGCGGGGTCCCGCGCGGGGGCGCTGCCGCGATTGGCGATGAAGCCATCGGTATAATATTCGCCGCCGCCATCGGCGGTGCTCAGGAAGCCGCGGATCGCGAAATTGTCGGCAAAGCCCCCGCGATTATTCTGCTGGCTGCTGCCGCTCACCAATTCCAGCGCGTCGCTCAACCGGTACGTCCCCGCCGCACGCAGGATGTCCTGTTCGAGTGACCGGCTCGATTGCGACATCACTTCGGTCGCGCGATCGGAGGAAAGCGTCGCGTCCCGCGACGTCCGGGTCCCGAGCACGACGATCTCGTTCCGCTCCGCCGGCTCCTCCACGGCCTGCGCAACCACTGGCGACCCTGCCATCATCCCGATCGCGCCAAGCGTGTGCCGCAGCCGAAGCGGCACATCCCCGCCCGATAATCGTGTCACAGTCCGCATCGTCCAGCGTGCCAAGAGACTTCCTCATATGCGATGATATGTTGTCTCCTAACGTTGCCACTCCGCGATGGCAACGCGGCAGTCTGCAATGGTGGCCAGGTGTACGAACGATCGACCTGAACCTGCAGGGCGGGACGCAAAACAAGAAGCATCGAGCTTTGCTGCCCGTCCTTCTGACGCTCGATCGCTGGCTATGGGCCGAATACGCGACCTCACGTAAATCAAATTGAGGGACCGCGCCGGCCGCGGCTGGCTGGTCAATTACCACGGGCGAGCGGTGCAGGATGTCGACCGGGCCTGGGACACCATGCTTACGAAGCTCGGACTGCTGAAGGGCCGCGAGTGGCGCTCGTACCTATTGCGCCACAGCCTCACGACGCTCGCGCGCAACCGCGGCGCTACGAAGTGGGATTTAGAAGTTTTCATGGGTCACAGCGACGGCCGCTCAGCCCCTCGCGTCGCGCAACGCTTCCAATGTAGCCAGCTTGACCGGGTCGTCAAATGCAAGAGCCTCTTCAAGATAATAGCCATAAGATATGTTGCGCACCACCTCTTGCGCCTCGCTACTATATTCTTCCGCTATGATCGGAAACGCATCCACGAGCTCACGGAGAAATCCCTTGTCCATCTCTTGAAGATGGCTAGCTAAGGCTTCCATCATCTTCACGGCGGCGTCAGGGTTAAGTTCCTCGTCTTCGGTCAGTTCGAGGAACACGGCATACTCCGCGATAATTTCTGCAACCTGCATAGCGATCATGGCTTCACAACCCTTACGTGGATGTTCGTGATGCTCATCTGCTTGGGCAGTTTCAGTGCCTTGGTTTTCTCGACAGGCGTAGGGACCTCCCACGTCCCGATCAGACGGTGTTGTGCTGATACCTCAGGCTGCCGCAAAATCTGGGCCCGCAAACGAGGCCTGTTTACGACAGCCTATTTTCGGTCGACCATATAATCGCCTTGAATGCCGTCAAACTTCACCGGCCGCTTAGAACCGTTGGGCATCGTCCGCATCAACGTTGGCGCCTGACCGGCGCGCGCGCCGGGCGCCGAATCGTTATAGGGTTTCCAAGGCTTTTTTGACTTGGTCGTCTCCTTGACCCAGCCGATTTGCGGCGGGTCAAAGGTTATACGCGGCCTCGCGATAGCGGGTCGGCGCAATGCGGCAGCCTTGGAGAGCGCCGCCCCCGGCGCTACCGCCAGTGCGACGTTCCCAGCAACCTTTCCTGCGGCGCGACCGATGTCCCGCGCCGAGGCGTTGGCAACGGCGCTTGCCGCGCGGGAGGCCTGGATATGGGCCGGGGTATCCTCAGCAGCGATTGCGGTGTCGATCATGGCCGCGATGCCACGGCCGGCGTTGCGAACAGTCGTTACCGGATTTGTTGTTAGCGCAGCATGGACTCCCGCCACGGTTCCTTCCCCAACATCATAAAGTCCCTGACCGACGCCATCAACGAATTCGGCGACGGGGTTCGGCTGACCACCGGGCCGCGCTGCCGGGATCCGCGTGGACTGCACCTTGGCCGACCTGCGTTCTACCGATTTAGGGTCGTCGCCCGTGAGCGATCGCGCGCGGGGCGTTTCAGCCTTTGGCGGTTTTGCGGTCCGCGATGTATGATTATCCCCTAGGCTTGGAGCGCGACCGCTCCCAGAATGCGCACGATCGTTTCTGGCGCTCGTCGTATCGGTTTGGGTCGGTCCATCATGGCGCCCCGCGCCTGCAAATGTAAACCGGCCATCCGCCGGATCATGCCATGGATTGAATTTGCGTTCGAGAGCGTCAGGACCTAGCGCCGATGGCACCATGCCCGTCCGTAGTCACCGTGAAAATGCGGTCCGCTTAATGGTGCCTGATGTCTGGACCATGCCATCCCCCGCCTATTGCTGCGGTGAGAACATCTGAGCAACATTATCCTACAAGTCAAGCGCAACGCGAGCAAATCTTAAAATTCGCCCTGCTCAACCGCGCTTCTGTAGTATGGTGCCGCTTACAGGACTCGAACCTGTGACCCCCGCATTACGAACGAAGTCCTTCATTCGGATTTCCAACGTTCTTGCCCGGCGAACAAGAGAGCCCCTCCCCCGCTAGCCCGCAGGAACCCGTAACAAAAAGCGGGCTGCACCGGAAAATCACCGGAGCTGGAAACCCTCGACATCCAGCCTTCGGGCTCAACGCAACCGCACCCGCCGCCACGTCGCAAGTGACGGCCGAATGCCTGCCATCGACTTCCTTCGGGAGCCGACACGATGTCGAATTCACTGCCCGCCGCCACTTCCGCCCGCGCTCCTTCCGGCACGAGCAACATCGCCCGCTCGTTTAACGAAGTCACAACCGGCATCCGCGACCGCGCACGGTCAAACTCGCCAGTGCGCCGCAACAGCCACAATGCCGGTGGGTCCGAGGTGTCCCTCTGGCGCACGCACAACACGTTTCCAAAGACCGAACACAACGCGCGGATGCGCGCGGCCGAAGCGTTTGACCATGAGACAAAGCTACCGGGCAAGCGCAACGGCGCCCTGGGCTCGATCGGCCTCGAAGTGCTGCGCTGTCTGCTTCGCCTGCGCGGCCGTAAAGACGGCCGGCTTGATCCGACCTATCAGTGGATCGCGGACAAGATACACCGTTCGCGTAGCGCCGTTGGTGAGGCGCTCGATCGACTGAAGGCGTGCGGCTTCCTCGACTGGATCCGGCGATGCGTGCCGATCGAGGACGCCCTGCCTGACGAACAACAGAGCGAGCAGATCTCCAACGCCTTCATCCTGCTACAGCCGCCAACGGTGCGCGAGTGCGTTCGCCGCATGCTCCGCAAGCCGAGCGAGTTCGTCCGCGCTGTTGCCGAGAAGCTTGCGCGCCAAAAGAAGATGGACACCGCGACGGTCGACGACGTGATCGCCGAGGTCCAGAGCCCCGAGTTGCGCGCCATCCTCGCGCGCGTCCGCGCCTTTGTTGATAGTGCAAATCCGCCGAGCGGTCACACAGAGGCCCTGTAAGATCTAAATATAGAAGGAACGCCTATGGCGTGCGCAGTTTAATGCTCCACCCAGCCCCTGAGGCCCCGAACCCAACGAGCCCAACATCCAGCGACCGCGGGTGAGCGTGCCGGCTTGCGCCGTCCCGTGCATCCTGGGGAGGACGCGCAAATCCGGTGCCATTCTGCTAATTCACGTCGCCCCCGTTGCGAGGCCGCGATCTGCACCAAACTGCACCGGCGTATGAGCCCCCCCGAAACCGCAACGCGGCCTAGGACCTGGGCCAGTTTCCGCAGGCCGTTTGATCGCACCTTTTGCGACACGAAAAGACCGCGGGCGAGGCGGGGGGAATAGCGTGTTTAATGGGGTCGCAGGATCGGCCCTCCCCGACCCCGTTCATCGCAATGCCAGCCGCTCGAATTGCGGGTGGACTACAGCCCCCCCCCCCCCGGGGGGGGGGACGATGGTCGTAGGCGGGCCCGCCAATCTCTTAGATCCGGCCATGGTGGATGGCACGAAGATCGACGCGTTTATCGCGCAGCGGCGCGATACTAGCGGGTTAGAATGACCCAATTCCAGACGTCCAAACCGCCGTGCCCGCTTCCCAAAAGCAGCCGCCCGTTCATCTCGCCTCGAAGCGCCTTTAGGCGACCTTCGCGCGTTCGACGTTAGGCTTTCAATCGGGGAAATAAGATTTACCCCCATCGGCAGGATCGACACATGGCAGAACCCTTCTTCATAGCGGTACTCGACGACCGCCTCGCCGCCATCCGCGCAAAGGTCGAGGCGTTCGACTGGAGCCTTATGCCGGACGCGGGAAGCTGGCAGTCAGGCGTCGGCCTCGCCGATCTCAAGCGGCTCGTCGACTATTGGCTGGCGGACTACGACTGGCGCGCGCAGGAGCGGCGGCTCAATATGCTTCCGCAGTTTACGGCCGACGTGCAGGGGCAGCGCCTCCACTTCATTCATGTGCGGGGCGATGGCTCACGTCCCCCGCTCCTGCTGCTGCACGGCTGGCCGGGGTCGTTCCTCGAATTCGAGGCGCTGATCGCGCCGCTCGTCGCCGACGGTCACGACGTCGTTGTTCCCTCGCTCCCCGGCTACGCGTTTTCGGGCCGCCCCGTGTCCCCGATCGGACCGAAGCAGACCGCAGAACTCATGCACGGCCTTATGGTCGAGCTGTTCGGCACGCGACGCTATCTCGTGCAGGGCGGGGACTGGGGTTCTGCGATCGGTGGCTGGATGGCGCACGCGCATCCCGATGCGATCGCCGGACTCCATCTGAACATGGTGCTGCTCCAGGCCAAGGACGCGGTGCCGAAAAAGCCCGACGAGGTCGCCTGGGCCGCGAAACGCGCCAGGCTCGCCAAGGAAGAAACCGGCTATTCGCAGGAACAGGGCACGCGCCCGCAGACGCTAGGCGTGGCGATGTCGGACAGCCCGGTCGGCGTCGCGGCGTGGATCCTGGAGAAGTTCGGCGCATGGGCCGATGTGCCACGCGACGCACGTGGCCGCCCCGACCTGTGGCAGGCGTTCGACGAGGACCTGCTCCTTACCAACATCATGCTGTATCTGGTCGAGGGATCGTTCGTAACCTCGACCTGGATGTACCGTGGCCGCATGCTCGAGGACTCGGGCACTTTCCCCGCGGGAGCGCGGATTACCGTACCGACCGGAGTCGCGGCATTCCCCGACCCGGTCTTTCCGCCGCCGCCGCGCTCGCAGGCGCAAAAGACCTATGACATCGCCCAGTGGACCGAGATGCCCGCGGGCGGCCACTTCGCCGCGCTGGAGCAACCCGATCTGCTGCTCGCCGACATGCGCCGCTTCTTTGCGTCCAAATCGGTTTCCGATGACGCCCCGAAACGCTCGATCGCACTTCGCTCGGCTGGGATCATCGCTGCGACGCTGGCAGCGGCCGCGGTTTACACTCGGGTGGCGACCAAGCAGATCGAGCAGGACGTGCCCGCCGACGGCCGTTTCATCACCGTCGCGGGTGCACGGATCCACTATGTCGATCGCGGTGCGGGACCGCCGATCGTCCTGATCCACGGGTTGGGCGCGCAGCTCCGCAACTTCTCCTACGGTGTCGCCGATGCGCTGGCCGACGAGTACCGTGTCATCCTGGTCGACCGGCCCGGCTCGGGCTACTCGGTGCCGACCGGCGAACAACCCGGTATCCTAGGCCAGTCGGCGATCATCGCAGGGTTCATTGACACGCTCGCGCTCGATCGTCCGCCGCTGCTCGTCGGTCATTCGCTGGGCGGTGCGGTCGCCCTCGGCGTGGCCACGCACCGCCCTAGTTCGGTCGCAGGCCTCGCGCTGCTGGCGCCGATGACGCAGCCGCCTGGATCGATGCCCGTCCCGGTGGCAAACGCGATCGAAAGTAACCCTGGCGGGCGCGCGCTCTTCGCCAATCTGCTTGGCACGCCGATCAGCCGTGCGGCGTATGGCCTGCGCTGGGGTAAGATCTTCGCTCCCGATCCGGTCCCGGCCGATTTTGGCACGCGCGGTGGCGGCGCGCTTGGCGATCGCCCGGTTGCGTTCAATGCTGCGCTAGTTGAATTGGCCAGCGCCGACGTTGACCTTGCCGCGATCGTCAGTCGCTATGCCAAGCTGACGGTCCCGGTCGCGTTGCTCTATGGTCGTGATGACCAAGTGATCGCCCCCTCGATCGATGGCGAGCAGGCAGTAGCCGCAATTCCTGGCGCGACGCTGGAGATGACCGGCGGAGGCCATATGCTCCCGGTCGCGCATCCACAGGCCAGCGCCGCGTTCGTCCGCCGATTCGCCAAACACGTCTTGCAGTAGCGCCAAGGGGGTTAGGGGGCTCGGCGCCCGCTGGCCCCCTCAGAGATCGTACCTTTCTGATCTGTCAGTGACCGGCGACCTGCCCACCGTCGACGTGGAGTATTTCGCCGGTCACGAAACTGGCATCCTCGAGGTACAGCACCGCGCCGACCACGTCCGCGACCGTGCCCATCCGACCGAGCGGGTGAAACGCTCCGAGCCCGGCGCGCGTCTCGGGAGGGTGCATCGGCGTTTCGGTGATGCCGGGCGACACCGCGTTGGCGCGTACGCCGCGGGAGGCATATTCGATCGCCAAGCTGCGCGTCGCCGCAGCCAGCCCGCCCTTGGTCAGCGACGCCAGCACCGAGGGGAATTCGACATTGGCGTGCTCCGCCAACGTCGTGACGATCTGCAGAATATGGCCACTGCCCTGCTCAACCATCAGCGGCAGCGCCGCCTGCGTCATGTGGAAGAAGCCGTCGAGATTGGTCTGCGTGATCTGGCGATACTGCTCCGCCGTGTAATCGGTAAAGCGCTCGCCGATAAAAACGCCGGCATTGTTGACGAGCGTATCTACTCGCCCGAACCGGTCGCGCGCGGCCATCACGACGCGCCTCGCGGTTTCGGGATCGGCAACGTCCCCCGCAACGGTGATCCAGTCGTCCGATTGCAACGCTGCGATCGATCGTGACACGCCGACGACACGCCAGCCGCGCGCGCGATACGCGTCTGCGATCCCCTCCCCCAAGCCTTGCGAGGCACCGGTGACGATAGCGACCTTGGGCGCGTCAGACATCGACGGCGCCGATCTCCGCGCGGAGGGTAACGGGGGTTGTCATTGCCGAATGGACTCCGAAAAGGACCGACAGCGCGTTACTGCGCTCTCGCGATGTCAGGACAGCGGGGGTTGGCCGTTGGACGCGGTCAGTCCGCCGTCGACCGGCAGGTTGACGCCCGTCACGAAGCGCGCGTCGTCGCTCGCCAGGAACGCGATCGCACCGGCGATGTCCACGGGCTCGGCACCCCGTCCGATCGGGATCCGCTCCTCGAACTTGGCGATCAGGTCAGGTTGTTCCTTCATTCCCGCGGTCAGCGCGGTATAGGTCAGCGACGGGTTGACCGCATTGACGCGCACGCCGTTCCTGGCCTCGTCCATCGCCAGCGCGCGTGTGAAATTGCTCACCGCACCCTTGGCCGCGCAGTAGAAGCTATGGTTCCAGTCGCCGCCGAGCCCCGACACCGACGACACGTTGATGATGCAGCCCTTCGACGTGCGCAGATGTGCGATCGCCGCGCGGCTCATGTGGACGACGCCGTACAGGTCGGTCTCGATCACCTTGGTGAATTCGGCGAAGTCGCCTTCGTCCAGCTTGCCGAGATGATCGACGCCGGCGTCATTGACGAGCACGTCGATCCGACCGAAGCGATCGATCGCCGCCTCGACCAGCGCCTCGCACGTGGCGCGGTCGGTAACGTCGGTTTCCCGCGTCTCGACGGTGCCGCCCAGTTCGGCTGCCAACCTGCCGAGCGCGCCGGTGTCGATGTCGCCCAGTACCAGGATCGCGCCTTCCTCGGCGAAGCGGCGCGCGGCCCCCTCGCCGATGCCCGAGGCGGCACCGGTGATCACGACGACCTTGTCGGCAAAACGCGCCATCATGCGTTCTCCGCCTGCGCCTCGTGCTGGCCCTCGCAGAACTCCTCGACCAGCTTTGCACAGAACGCAGGCAAGTCATCCGGGGTGCGGCTGGTGATCAGCCCCTGGTCGACGACCACCTCCTGATCGACCCAGGTCCCGCCCGCGTTGCGGATGTCGGTGGCGAGCGTCGGGTACGACGTGAGCGTACGACCGCGTACCTGATCGGCTTCGATCAGCGTCCACGGCGCGTGGCAGATCGCCGCGACGGGCTTACCGGCGGCGAAGAAATCGCGGACGAACGCCACGACCTTGTCCGACGACCGCAGCGTATCAGCGCCGACGCACCCGCCGGGAATTACCAGGCCATCGAAGTCGGCGGCCGACACGTCGTCGATCGCCTTGTCGATGGCGAACGTCTTGCCGGGATCGAGGTCGTTGTTGAACGTCTCCGCGTCGCCGGTTTTGAGGCTGATGACGGTCACTGCGCCGCCCGCCTGCTCGACCGCCGCCTTGGGCTGCGCGAACTCGGGTTCCTCGGTGCCGCGGGGTGCGATCAGGATCGCGATTGTCTTGCCTTGGAGCTTCATGGGTACCCTTTCGAAAACAGAATTGCTGAGCGCGGCATCAGGCCGGAATATCGGCGATGGCCGCGGTGTTCGCGGCGGCGATGCCGGTCTCGCGGTGGCGGAAATCGCTGAGCGCGCGGTACACCTGCATGCGTGCGCGCATCACGCCGCCGAGCGGGCGGTGCGCTTCAAGCGCGTGCGCCGGGCGAAACGTCATGACCTCGTCGAAATAGCGGACGCGATCCGGGCCATAGGCGGGTTGCCGCGGCAGACGGATCGTCGCGATCGTGCGGTATTCGCTGACCCGCGTCGGCCAGTCGACCGACGTATCTTCGATCGGCTGCGTCTCGGCATCGGCCCAGAGTTGCGCGCGCAGTTCAAACACCGCGTCATTGTCGTCGAAATACGCGATCGCGGCGTGACGGAAGCCATCCTCATCCTGATGCGGATCGAGCCGCCAATCGTCGAGCGCACGCTGCTCAGGCGCGACCGGAAACACGCCAAGTTTTGCGACATAGTCGCCGTAGCGGATCGGGCATTGGCTGAAATAGGTCTCGACGAGCGGATGGCTGAACGGATGGCCGTAAAAGTCCAGCGTTGGGCTCGGTTCGGCACCGACCGCGTTCAGGACCTTGTTGATGTTGCGCGCGATCGATGCGGCCGCGCTTTTGACGCCTTCGGGCATCGGCACGGTCGGGCCGATCTTCTTAGCCTGCGCTAAAAACCCGGCGGCAGTGCCGGCCGGGAACGTCGTGCCGCTCGCCAGTACGAAGTCCTGGGTCGGCGCGTCGTGACCGGGCAGCTTGGCGTCGTCGACACCAAATACCTTGATCGCCATGCCACGGTGCGTCGATACGCGGTCTCCGAGCTTCTCGCCCGGCCCTTGCGCAAAGCGGACCGCGACGTCGAACGTCCCCGGGTTCGCGAACAGCCCTTGCGCCAGTTCGGGCGGCAAATCCGCGGCGACGACCATCGTTCCGATGACGCAGGCCGTGCTCTTGGCGTGGCTGGCGCGCACCGCATGGCCGTCGCGCTTCTCGACCGTCTCGCTCTCCTGCGTCATCCCCTTGATAATGCCGTCGATACTTTCCTGCTCGCCGGGCTCAGGCGTCTCGATGTCATCGCGATAGGGTAGATAGGGCATGGGAAGCTCCTGCTGGATCAGGATGTTAACACCCGAATGCCCTGCGACGTTTCGGTACGGTTCCGTGCATACCCGATCAGTCGAGCGCAGGCAGCGACCGTGGCTCGTGCATCGGGCAGCCGTTCAACTGGCTGCGCAGATCCTGGATCACCGGATACACCGCACGGCGCGCGCGCATGACCGACCCGAGCGGTCGATGCGCCTCGACGCCGTGCCAGGGGCGGAACGCGGTCTGTTCGTTGAGCACGGTGACGCGCTCTTCGGACCAGCTCTTCTGCGGCTTCACCGTGATGGTCGCGACCGGGATGTAGGGATTGCTCTGCTCGGGCCACGGCGTCGCGGCATCCTCGATCGGGTTCTCCTCGAGGTCGCGGCAAAGCTGCGCGCGGAGAGTCCAGGCACCACCCTCGTTCGCGAAGACCGCCATCAGTTCTTCGCGGATCGAGTCGGGGCTCTTGCTCTCGTCGAGCTTCTGGTCGGACAGCGCGCGAAAGTTGGGCGATTCCGGCACGATGTCGAACTTGGCGATATAGTCTCCGAACCGGAGCGGCGCCTGCGTACCATAGCGGTCACCGATCGGATTGGTGTCGGGATAGCCGCCAAAGCCCTTCAACAACGCGCTCTCGCCGCCGACCGCTTCCAACGCCTGCTCAATCGGGCGCAACACTTTCGACAGCGCTTCCTTCGCCCATTCCGCGCGATTGGTCGTCGCAGCAAGCAGCTTTGTGTTGCGCAGGAACCCGACCGGAGTCGGGTTCGAGAAGGCTACACCCGAAGCCATCAGGAAGTCCTGCGTCACCTCGTCATCGGCGCCTGGTAGGCGCTCGCCATCGACGCCGATGATCTTGATCGAGAAGCCGCGCGGCAGGGAGACGCTGTCGCGGATCGGATCGCCGGGGATCGCCGACATGCGGATGATGACGGGGTAGCGACGCCCGCGCTCGAAAATGCCCTGCGCCTGCTCGTCGGCGAGATCGTCGTGCACCACCATCTCGCCTTCGAGCAAGGCATGACTCTTGGCATGGACGCCGCGCTGGGCATGACCGAGGTCCTCATGCGTCTTCTCGACGATGTAGCTGAACGTCTTGTTGAGACCGTCGATCGTCTCCTGCTCGTCGGGACCGATCGTCTCGACGTCGGGGCTATAGCGGATCGGGGTCTTCAACATGGGAATCCTTGTGGTTCAGCGCGGTAACGCGCGGTTCGCGCTTTTGGGGCGTCGGTAGTCCGGAACGGTCAGGCGTTGGCCGCTGCCTTCGCGCCGGCCGCGGTCGCGACGCCGAAGACGAGGTGGACGATCGTGTGCGTACCGATCGTCGCCGCGTCCGCCTGCCATTCGGGTTTCTTGAGCCCCAGCAGAGGCCCGGTGATCCAGTGCATCGCGACGTAAAACCCTAGGCCGAACACGATACCCGACGGCACTACGCCTGCATCCTCGTCCACCGTCAGCGCATAAACTGCGCCGGCTGCCGCGGAGAGCAGGAGGTGGCTACCTTGGACGACAGCTTGTTCGGTTACATCCGGCAGGTCGCTCGACGGTACGGAGCGGACGCCGAGTTGCCGCGCACCGGCCCGTTCGAGATCGGTGAGTTCGGACGGCGTGCCGATCTTCTTCTCGCCCGCCATCATCATCGCGGTGATGCCGAGCCCGGCCACCAACCCGCCGGCGATCGCGCCGGCCATCCGCCTGCCGTTCATGCGCGCTTTCCCTCTTCCTGGGGATCGTCGGGCAGATCTTCCTCGCGACCGGGGACCGACATGTCGTAGGCGTTGAGCAGCAGCGACACGAGGCAATAGCCACCGACCAGATAGACCAGCTCGGCCGTCCGGTCCTCGCCGAACGCGCGCACGGCACGGTCGTAGGTCGAGGCCGGCAGCTGCCGTCCGCCCGCCAACGTGACCGCGACGTCGTAGGCGGCCTGTTCCTCTTCGGTCAGGTCGGCAGGACGCTGGCCGGCTGCGATCGTCGCGACCTTCTCGGGGGACAGACCCGCCGCCTCGCCGACCCGCTCGTGCGCGTAAAGTTCGTAGCGCGAGTTGAAGACCGCGCCGGTCGCCAGGACCGCGACCTCGTGCGCCGCCTTGGGCAGCGTCGCGTTGTCGATCAGCGCCTTGGTATACGTCCAGGCGGCGCGACCGAACGCGGGAAAGCGTAGCATCGGCGCGAACGGCCCGACCAACGCACCATCCGCTCGATGCGAGACGAAGCCCTTGAGATGCTCGGTGATGTAAGCGTCCATCTCGTCGTGAAGCGGACGCAGATCCGCGGGCATGTCCGCGGGCGGATAAGGTGGGGTACGCATCGCTGGCTCTCCGTTGTCAGACCGCGCCGGCCGGATGCCGGTCACGCAATGATCGACGGGGCGGCACCAGCCACCCCGCCGGGCCGATCAGCGGCGGGGCGCCCCAGCGAACGCGGCCTTCAGGCGCGCGACCGCCAGTTCGTTGGCGTCCTTGGCACCACGCACGACCTTCGCCATGCCGAAGAACTCATGCGTGACGCCTGGAAAGGTCTTCTGCTCGACCTTCACGCCGGCGGTCCGCATCGCGGCGGCCAGAGTCTCGCCGTCCGAGCGCAGCGGATCGATCTGCGCGTTGATGATCGTCGTCGGCGGCAGGGCGCGCAGATTGGCGGCGACCAGGTTCAGGCGCGGGTCCTGCGCATCGGCGGCGCTGGTCTGGTAATAATAGCCGAACCACTTCAGCATCGCAGCGTTCAGCGGCTTGGCGTTCGCCGAGTCCTTGCGCGACGGCAGCGTCATGCTGCTGTTGGCAATCGGATAGACCGAGACGATGTAGCGCGGCAGCGTCAGGCGATTGTCGCGGGCGTAGATCGCCGTCGCGACTGCGAGGTTGCCGCCCGCGCTCTCACCCGCCACTGCGATCTTCGCAGGGTCGCCACCCCAGCTCGCCGCATTCTGCAACGTCCAGCGATACGCCGCTGCGGCGTCGTCATGCTGCGCCGGGAACTTGAACTCGGGCGCGTGGCGATATTCGACCGACACGACGATCGCGTTAAGCGCCTTGGCCATCGCGCGTGGTGCCGAATCATACGTGTTCACGTCCGCGATGACCCAGCCGCCGCCGTGATAATAGACTACGACCGGCATCGGCTTGCCATTCGCGGGCGCTGCCGCGGGCTTGTAGATCCGCGCGAACTGCTGGGCGTCCGAGCCATACGGCACGTCCTGCGTCGTTACCGAAGCGTCGGGCGCGGTTGGCATGCCCTGCTGAGCCATCGCCGCCTTGGCGCCATCGGCGGCCGAAGGCTGCATCCGCGCCTGCGCCGGGGTCAGCGTCTCGATCGGCTTGCCGCCGAGACCCGCGAGCGCGTCGAGCACCTTCTGCATGTCGGGCGCCGCCTTGGGGGGCTGCGTCGCGCTTTCCGGCGGAGCGGCGGGGGGCGGTGCGCTAGGCGTGCGGGCCGATTGCGCGAGCACGCTGGCCGATGCCGTCAGCAGCGTCGCCGCGAAAAGGCTGCGCGCGACGGGGCGCTTCGAGATGGAAACCATGTGATCCTCCTGTTTGATCGCTCATGTGATCCTCCTGTTTGATCGCTCATGAACAAAGCAGAATGGCCAACGTTGCTGTACGGAACCGTGCAAAGTCCGCCGGTTAGAAGGAGAATTGGGTGTCGACGATCGTTTCAATCACCGGCGCAACGCCTCGCGCAGCGGTCGATCGCGATGAAGTTCCTGTCGAAAGAAAGGTTGGCAATCGTCTGCTAGCCAGCCTCTCCCCGGAAGATTTCGGCTTGCTGGCGCCGCATCTCGAGCCGGTATCGTTCGCGGTCGGGGATTTCATCACGCGAACCGGCGATCCGATCGAAAGCATCTGCTTTCTCGAACAGGGCATTGCAGGCGTACTCGACTCGCTCGATGACGATCGTCGCTATGCGGTCGGTCTGGTCGGCGCGGAGGGCTTCATCGGCTGGCCGCTGGTGATGGGCGACGATCGCTCCCCCTACGACGTCACCATGCGCGCCGAGCGCGGCCAGGCGCTGCGCATGCCCGCTAAGGCGTTGCTGGCAGCCGTGGACCAAAGCCCTCCGTTGCGCATGACACTGCTCCGCTTCGCGCACGTGTTCATGCTGCAGATGGGCCGGACCGTCGTGTCATCTCTGGCGCATCCGATCGAACGCCGCATGGCCCGGTGGATCCTGCTCTACCACGACCGTGTCCAGGCCGACGAGATCTGCATGACGCATGAGGAGTTCCGTCTGATGCTCGGCGTTCGCCGTAGCAGCGTTACGGACGCACTTCACCGGCTAGAAGAGGAGCATGCGATCCGGGCAGTCCGGGCCAAGGTTCTGGTCCACGATCGGACAAAGCTTATGGCCCTGGCGGGCGATACATATGGCCAACCAGAGCAGGACTATGCCCGCCTCCTACAGATGACCGGAACCGCTAAGGCCTCGCGCTAAGTGACCCAGAGTCGGTCATTCACGCGCCACTCGCAGGTTCCCGATTTCTGCCGTTCATTCAGCTACAGAGTTTGGCTCATGTTGGCTGGTTGCTGGCAGCAGACGTTCGGTTACCGGACGTGGAGAGCGGACGCTTTGAACATCTCTGGCACGATTCTCAGCTTCATCCGCCAAAGCCATTATCACCGACGGTAGCAAACTAATCCTAAGCATTCCTGATATAGCGCTTTGGGTGGGAACGTTCGCGCTTACTGCGATAGCGGGCTGATCGATCGAACGTGGCGATCCCGTCCACGTAACCGCGAATTGCCGCTTCGTTCGCAAAGTCAGCCGGCCCAAGTGGGATGGAGGCAGTCATCACGACCAGTTTGCGGATTTCAACCCAAGGCTGATAACCCGGCGGCAGCGACACCTGCAAGCGCACATGCTTCGTCGTTATCCGAGGTGTCGCCCGTCACACCCACTGCTCCGACCAACTGGCCGTCTGAGTCGATTACGAGCACGCCGCCCGCCGCAGGCACGACGCCGTCCGGAGAGATGGGCCCGATCGACGCGACGAACGTTGGTCGCTCCAACGCCATCTCGGCAATCTTGCGGCTCGAGATGCCGAGCGCGAGCGCGCCGCTCGCCTTGGCAATTGCGATCTGAGGTCGCAGCATCGAGGCCCCGTCTTCACGTTGCAGCGCGACGAGGTGCCCACCGGGATCGAGCACCACCACGCAGAGCGGCTTGAAACCGAGTTCCACCCGCCTCTCCAGCGTCGCCATGATAATCTTGCTGGCAAGTTCAAGCGTGATGCGCACCATGCAAAGTTCCTTAGTATGGACCGGTATCCTTGGGGACGGATAATCGGCGTGAGGCTGGTCGGGATCATGGCCTATGTGGAAATGCCTCTACCGACTTCAGCGATCCACGCAGCGGTCAGTTTGCGTCGCTGCCGCACACAAATATGCCCCGTTTGACCGGCCCAAACAAATGCTTTGCGGTCCACGTCGGGGGTCAATCGTTAAAACGATCATGCGGCGGTCGACCCTCGTCGACTGTTTACGTGCGATGATGGAGTACGGGATGATGGGCGATCTTCTGGAAAATCGACTTGGCCTTGACGTGGTCGAAACTGGGAAGGGCGTCGGCGCGGAGGTTCGCGGTGTGGATCTTCGGACGCTCGATGACCAACAGTTCGCCGACCTGCACCAGGCCTGGCTCGACAATCTGGTCCTGCTCGTCCGGGACCAGTCGCTTTCGGACGCGGATCTGATCGCCTTCAGCCGCCGGTTCGGGGACCTCGATCTCGCGCCGATCCAGGAGACCGGCCGCCGCTTCGTCGAGGGACTGCCCGAACTCTATGTCGTCTCTAACGTGGTCGAGGGCGGCGTCCCGATCGGCAGCCTCGGCAACGGCGAAGCGGTCTGGCACACGGACATGTCCTATGTCGAAGTCCCGCCCCAGGCGAGCGCGCTTTATGCGCTGGAAGTGCCACCGACGGGCGGCAATACGAGCTTTATCGATATGTACGCCGTGTACGAGGCGCTGCCCGATGACTTGAAGGCGCGCATCGCCGGACGCCGCGTCAAGCACGACGGCACCTACAATAGCGGTGGTTTCCTGCGCCAGGGCGTCACGCCAAGCGACGATCCGCGCGAGGCGCCGGGTAGTTTGCACCCGCTGGTCTACACGCATCCGGAAACCGGTCGCCCCGCGCTGTATCTCGGCCGCCGCCGTAATGCGTATATCGATGGTCTGGATCTGGCCGAGTCCGAAGCGCTGCTCGACGAGCTTTGGGATCATGTCGACGGCGACCGGTTCGGCTGGAGCCATCACTGGCGCAAGGGCGATCTGGTGCTGTGGGACAATCGGTGCACGATGCACCGGCGTGATGCGTTCGATCCGGCCGCACGGCGCGTGATGCACAGGACGCAGATCAAGGGGACGGGCCGACCTGCATGACAGGGCATGGCCTGAACCGGTCCGACGCGGTCGCGCGTCGCGTACCGCGGTGGATGAGCATCCCGAACCGCATCCTCGCGGTGCTCTGCCTGATGTATCTGGTCCTTTACATCGACCGGGTGAACCTGGCGACGGTGGGGCCGCGGATGACCGCCGAACTGGGGATGAGCAACACCCAATTCGGCCTGGCGATCTCCGCCTTCTCCTATCCGTACGCACTCATCCAGCTCTTCGGTGGTCGGGTCATCGACCGCTTCGGGCCGCGGCGCATGTTGGTGATCTGCGGCGCCATCGTCTGCGTGGCGACGGTGCTGACGGGGCTGGTCGGCGGGATGGCGTCGCTGTTTGCGCTGCGTCTCGCGCTCGGCATCGGCGAAGGGTTCGCGTTTCCCGCTGCGACGCGCGCCATGGCGACATGGCTGCCACCGGCGCGCTGGGGCTTTGCACAAGGGATCACGCACGCCGCAGCGCGGCTTGGCAATGCGCTGACCCCGCCGCTGCTGGTCGGTTTGATGGCCCTCGTATCCTGGCGGGGGGCATTCGTGGTGCTCGGAGTCGCGAGCGCGGTCTGGGTGGTCCTGTGGCTGGTGGTCGCGCGGGAGAACCCTGAACGACACCCCGGCATGTCTGACGAGGAACGCGCCGAACTGGCTCCGGCCGTGCAGCAGGCGGCCACCACGCCGCCCGTCCCGTGGTGGCGGCTCGCGCGACGGATCGCGCCCGTCACGGCCGTGGATTTCTGCTACGGCTGGACATTGTGGGTGTTCCTGACATGGCTCCCCTCGTTCTTCTTAAAGAATTTCGGGCTCGACCTGAAGCACTCGGCGCTGTTTTCGGGCGGCGTGCTGTTGGGTGGCGTGATCGGCGACTGGGTCGGTGGAGCAGCCAGCGACTATATCTACCGCAAGACCGGCAGCCTGCAGGCAGCGCGGCGCAATCTGATCATCGTCGGGATGGTCGGCGCTTTCGTGTTTCTGGTGCCCGTGGTCCTCACCCACGACCTGACGACGGTCGCCCTGTGCCTGTCGCTCGCCTTCTTCTTCTCCGAGCTTGTGGTGGCGCCGATCTGGGCCGTCCCGATGGACATCGCGCCGCAATATGCCGGCACCGCCAGCGGCATGATGAACTTCGGCTTCGGCATTGCCGGTATCCTCTCTCCGCTGGTGTTCGGCGCGGCGGTGGACCTGACTGGCAGCTGGTCGATCCCGTTCTGCGCCTCGCTGGCGCTACTCTTGGTCGGCGCCGGTCTGTCGTTCTTCATGCACCCCGAAAAGCCTTTTCAGGCTGAAGGACCTCACTGAGCCGGAAGGTGGAAAGCGCCGCTTTGCATGATTTGGTGGCCAGGACAGTCATATCGCAGCGTAATCTAGCGGGCCTGAGATCGGTCGAGGCCCAAGATAGAACGGTCTGGCGCGTATCTGAGCAGCTACGTTGCGCCACTGACCGGATAAAGGCAGCATCAACCGCTCACGCAAAGGGAGACCGATTGTGTCTGTTGCTATCCTGGATAGCCGTCGGCTGACGCTCATCGCACTCGTTCCCGACAAGGCCGTCTCTATATTCGGGCGGATCCGAGAGTTTCCGCGGTTTGGCGATGCGCAGCATATCGCTGTTTACAGTCGTACCGCTGCCGAGCGAACGGCGCTGGCCGCGCGGATTGATGCCGCCGTATCGGCGTCCGATCGTGCCGTCATGCTCCTGGCACAGGGTAGTGCCTGTGCGGCCGCCGCATGGTGGGCCCGACTGTCGCCTAAAGCCTATACCGCGAACGTTGCGGGCGCCCTGTTGGTCGCCCCCGGAGGCGCAGGCTCGCATCACGGTCATTTTGCGGCACCGAAAATCGGATTGCCCTTCCCGTCGATCGTCGTCGGTGCTGATGACGAAGCGCAGCGTTTGGGCGTGGAATGGGGCAGTCGCCTCATCGATGGCCCGCTACTTAATGCGGCGACGGCGCCGACCAGCCGCCTACGCGCCATCATCGATCGCTTCACTTCCGCCGTCGTCAATCGCGACGTCGTTGCCGCGCATCGTATCATCCAGGCAATCGGTGACGCCTAGCTGCACGGCGGCCGTTAAGTGAGACCGGCCTAAAATCGGGCAATGTGAGCACCCTGTCCGAAATCTCCATACTTCACGGGTGGGGCGGCGCACGTCCGTATCCTCATGACGAAGCAAACCTATCCCAGCGGCGCACCTTTGCTTGCTTTCAATTCCCATCGATCCAGGGGATATTGCCAGCACAAAGGAGCCGGATATGCGAGATTTCGTCGCAAGGATGCCCGTCATCGAGTGGCCCACGCTCGCCATCGCCGTTCTAATCTACGCCGGCTGGATCGCGCTTACCGCGTTTCACGCGCAGGTTCCGCTGCCCGTGCTGGTCGTCCTCGGCGGATGGCTGGTCGCCTGGCAGGGATCGCTGCAACACGAGACGATCCACGGCCATCCGACCGGAGTCGGCCGGATCGACAGCGCGATCGGCTTTGCCCCCCTGTCGCTTTGGCTGCCGTATCGGCTGTATCGCCGAAGCCATCTTGCGCATCATGGCGCCAAGGTAATCACTGATCCCCGGCACGACCCGGAATCGCGCTACCGTCTATCCAGACACGGCGCTCTTGCCGCTTCGCTGCAATCGACCTTGGTCGGCCAGATGATCTTTGGCCCGGCGTTGTCGATCAGCCGATTCCTTATCACCGAGGCGCGGCGTGCCGTCCGCAGCCCTGCCACTGTCGCACAAGATTGGACACCGCATTTGATCGGCGTAGCCGCGGTTTTATGGTGGCTGGATCATGTCGGAATGAACCTTGCCACTTATCTGATAGCATTCGTCTATCCAGGCACCGCGCTGACGATGCTACGGTCATACGCGGAGCATCGCGCCGACTTGGCGAGCCCTGGACGGGCTGCCATCGTCGAGCGCGGCGGCGTGTTCGCAGTGCTGTTTCTGAATAACAACCTTCATGCCGCTCACCACGAGCGTCCGCGTCTGCCCTGGTATCGCCTGCCGTCCTATCACTATAGCCACCGTGACCATTTCGTCGAACAGGGGGCGCCGATCTATCGCGGCTATGGCGAGATCATCTGGCGGTTCGCGTTTCGATCGCATGACGACATGCTCCATCCCGATCATCGGGCACGCTCCGCATGACGCCGCTGATCGCCTCGCTCGGGATGTACGACCATCCGGCGCAGCAGGGCACGAACGACCGGATCTGGTCCGCAATCGTCCGTATCCTGCGAACACGCGGGGTCGAAGGCGTACCCGATGTCCTCGACCGGAAGCGCCACGTCCATGATCTCTGGCGAGACCCGAACCTGCTGTTCGGGCAGGCTTGCGGCTATCCACTGATCGCCGACGATAGCCTTGCTCTGCAAGTCATCGCCTTGCCGATCTACGACGTGCCGGGGTCGACAAGTAGCGACGCGACGCACGCCAGCGTGCTGGTGGCGCGCGCGAACGATGGGCGTAGATCGCTGGCCGACTACCGCGACACCCGCGCCGCGATCAACGATCCGCAGTCGAACACGGGCATGAACCTGTTCCGCGCGACGCTAGCGCCGATCGCCGAGACGAGTGTCTTCTTCGCCAGCGTAGTGCAGACCGGATCGCACCGCGCCAGTGTCGCGGCGGTCGCTGCCGGGGACGCGGATATCGCCGCGATCGACACCGTCACCTATGCGACGCTGATGCGTCACGAACCAGATCTGACCGCCCTGCTCAAGGTCGTCGCGCGCAGCCCCGCCTCTCCGACCCTGCCGTTCGTGACGTCCGCGATCACAAGCATCGAGACGATCGCAGCACTGCGCTTCGCCTTGCAGCAGGTCATGGCGGACCATTGCCTCGCGGACGATCGCGCCGTGCTCGGGTTAGCAGGTATCGTGACCGCGAACGTCGACGCGCTGGCCCCGATCCTTAGGTTAGAACAGTCGGCGATCCGCTGTGGTTATCCGGACCTGCGATGACCGCCGCGCCACATCAGCAAGTGCCCGATCTCGACGACGCCATCGCGGCCCTGCGCGCGGCACGCGCCGCTTGGCGACGCGAAGATGGTGGACGACACAGCGTCGCTCATTTCCCGTCGCGCATCGAGGTCGAGCGCGCGATCGGCGATCTCGTCGTCGCGCTGTTTCCCGGGCGACTTGGCGGCTATGCCGGGGATAGCGCGGGGGAAGACAGGTTCGTCGCCGCAGCGTTGCGCCGCGCTTTAACGATCTTGCAGCGACAGGTCGAAAGCGAATTCGCCTATTGGCAGGAGGAGTCAGCGCAAGCGTTCGATCCCGGCCAGTCGGCGATGATCGTCCGCCTCTTCGTCGGTGAACTCGGCGCGATCCGAGAATTGGTCGACGCCGATGTCCGGGCCGCGTTTCTCGGCGATCCGGCGGCACGCAGCGCAGATGAAATCCTGATCTGCTATCCCGGTATTGTCGCGATGCTCCATCACCGCATCGCGCATGCGCTTTACAATCTGGGAGCGCCGATCGTTGCGCGAATCGTGTCCGAACTCGCCAACACGCGTACCGGCATCGACATCCATCCCGGCGCCACGATCGGGCGGGGTGTCTTCATCGACCACGGCACCGGCGTGGTGATCGGCGAGACCGCGATCGTAGGCGACCGGGTCCAGATCTACCAGCATGTGACACTCGGCGCGCGCAGCCCGCTCGGCGTGACGGACATGTCCGTGCGCGAGCGATTGGCCCGCCATCCGATCGTTGAGGACGACGTCGTGATCTATGCGGGCGCAACGATTTTGGGGCGCGTGACGATCGGACGCGGCGCGACGATTGGTGGCAATGTCTGGCTGCTGGAGGATGTACCGCCCGACAGCGTCGTGGCGCAGCCGACCGCGGTGAACCTCAAGGGCGACGCCGCCACTCAGTTGCACGAGACCTTGCGTGGGCGCTCGGCATGACGCGCTTCTTTCCCTCGTGTCGTGATTCCGGCCGTCACGATGCGGAACCCGAGCGCCCGGTGATCGGCGTGGTATGCTGCAACGAGGTCGCCGATCGTCCGATCCAGACGGTCGCCACCCGCTTCATCGATCCGCTCGTGCAATATGCAAACGCGACGGTGCTGCTGGTGCCCGCAGTCGCGGATGCGCTGGACTCCCGGTCGCTGGCGACGCGGCTCGATGGCCTGTTGCTCACTGGATCCCGGTCGAATGTGGCGGGCGATCGCTATGGCGGGATCGACGCAGAGGATAATGCGCTCGATCTTGACCGCGATACCGTCGCGTTCGATCTTGCCGCGCGGATGATCGAGGCGGGCCGACCAGTCTTCGGCATCTGTCGCGGACTGCAGGAACTGAACGTTCTGTTCGGCGGCACGCTGACCGATACCGAAGCGGGGCACCACCGTGAGACCGGCGACGCGACGGCGTATGAAACGCTGTTCGATCATGTCCACGATGTCGCCTTGCAGACCGGCGGCCTGCTCGAAACGGCGATGGCGCGGTCGAGCGTCACGGTGACGTCGGTGCATCGCCAGGGCGTCGACCGACTTGGTGGGGGGCTCCGCGTGGAAGCGGTTGCGACCGACGACGGCCTGATCGAGGCCTTCTCCGCGCGGCCCTGCGGCGGTGACGTCGTCGCCGTTCAATGGCATCCCGAATGGGATGTCGCGGTCAGCGACGCCAGTCGCGCATTCTTTTCCCTGATCGGCCGATCGCTTCGAATTTCGACGAATTCGTAACCCAGCAGTTACATTGCGGGCGATCAAATCGTCGAAGACTACAGACCAAAGAAGCTGTTCGGACCTCTCCCACCTCCTGTATCTGGCGCCGCGCCCGCTCTACGAACGACTGTTTACGGTAGCAGTCGCCCGATAGCGGACGGGCGGGTGTCCACCAGCAAGCGGGCGGATGCGCCCCTGCCCCACCGCCTGAACGAACGTCCGTTCATGCCGATCGCCGCCCGAAACCGGACAGGCCGCTTTCCACCACGTTGCGACGTTCGCGATCGGCAAAGCGGACCCAGCAGCGGACGGGCCGGAAACGCCCAATTCAGGGCCTTTGCTCACGTCGGCCGAGCTCCTAAAAGCGGTCGCTAGATAAAAAGGCGAGAGCGATGCTTGGCAAGATAGTTGGCGTTACTTTGATTATGGCCGCGTTGCTTCCGAGCAGCGCACAGGTCCTACCTGCTCCGTCACTACCGGGCCAAGCTAGGCTAAGCGAGGAACTCGTTCGGTCAATCGAAACAAAAGACACAGCCGCTTATGCGGCGCTTTTATCTGACGCCGTGCATGTATTTGAGGACGGCAAAGAGGTAGCTCACAGCAAGGCAGACTGGATCAATACATTTGGTAAAAAGCTGTCTGCTGATGGTGTTGTCTTCAAAATATCTCCCGGCTTTTCGTCCTTGGGACGCCTCCTTTTTATCGAGTACTTTAATTCAGCCGGGAGCTGGGGCGGTAACGTTCCAGCGCATTGCTGTTGGTCCTATGACGCGGTTGCCTATGATCTCGCTGGCGGAAAGGTTACTGCAATACGGCGTCTTCGAGGAGGCGAGACCAAGCTAGATGAGCGCGGCTCGCCCGCAAAATAACGTCCGCTAATTCCATGCTGCGCTCCTATAAGCGGCCGGACTGCTAACCACCAGCTTCGGCCGTTCCGAACGTCGCGACTTGGTGGCAAGCGGACATTCAGGCGGCAGGCTCACTACCGTCTCCAAGGTGTAGCCGCCCCTCTCGAACGGTGAACCATCGCGGCGCACCATTGCGCCGGTCCACCAAGTGCCATTGCGGTTGGCCGCCTGTAGTCGAGAATGACAGGAACCGGACTCCGCCATCCGTAGTCATGGACACTTCGGGCAGTTCGCCAAATAGCTCGCATCGCGCAATCCGGGCGTGGCGTAAGTCGTCGAGGGCTCGCTCCCACAGGCCTTCCTCGCTCCAGCTTCCGCATCGGATCGCCGTCGCGTCCTCAATGCGCCAACTCCATTCGACACCGAGCGATACTTCACCTTCGGGGTGGCCTGTCGAGCCATCTCTATTAGCTACAGGGTGCAACTTGCCGCATTCGATGAAGATGGCGGACCCATAGCCACGCCAGACGTGACTTATGGGCAGGCCGATGAGCGACGCGGCAAAAGGCTCGAAGGCTTCGATGGGTGTCATAGGCGCTGATCTTAGCCGGTCACCGCTCTGTCCGCTATTGGGCGTTGGCGGAATGACCGGGATTGGTGGAAAACGGAACGGCCGAAGCTGGTGGGAAGCTGCCGTCAGGCGGGACGCGGCTTTACGGCCAACGCGATCAGCAGCAACGATGCAACAAGAAGCAAGCCGACGACGCCACCCTTTACAAAGTCAGACACTGGAGCGCTTTGAGCAATCGGCACCATCGCCGCAAGAAAAACCGCTGCGAGTGCCATCCCCGGTCTTGCTACTGTCTTCATTAATCAACTCATTCGATGCGCGAGCAGCATGCAGTCAACGCGGAGTTGAAGTCTAGCGAGCTTTTGTCCGCTTATGGGCGAAAGCAGACTGGCAGCTTATCGCTGAGCAAGGAGAAGCGGATGATCAGCTTCGGTGCTGCCTAAGAAATGGCCTTAGGACGCCTGATCGACCGGTCTGCTGATTGAGTAACCTAGCGCGGATTAAACCAGGGGGGACCCTCAACAGCCCAGCGGGCTGCTAAGATTGCGACCGTCGCTGCAAGTCCATTGATGACCAACCTTCTCCCGCTTGGTTGTTGATGTCCAAGCGGAAGGACTAGTATTTCGACCACGACCGCGCTCAGCCAAAACCAAAGCAGGTGGATGCGGCTTTCTATCAGCGGCGCGAGCGTGCGGCTCGCAGCGGCGGCAACAGCAAAAGTTGCGGCGTTGGCGAGGGCTAAGCGGTAAAGCACGCTGCCGCCTATCAGGGAGGCAGCTAGTGCGCCACCGCCCAGAACGCCCGCAATTGGCGCGGTTAGCTACCAGGCACCAGATGGGTGGTATGCAGTCCGGCAGCTCGAACGAGGGAAATCTAAGAAGCAGACGTTCGCCTGTGCCGACGAGCGACGACCAAAAGCACTACAGGGGTGACGTAGAGCCACGCAGCAAAGACTGCCCAAAGCGAGATGCCCTCAGCGGTGCTTTCCGTGCTGAAGGACGGCCATAGCGGCACTTCCAAGATCATGAGACTGAAGATAAGGATCGGCATCGCGGTCGCGAGCCAAACCGCAGCAACGAGCCAGAACAGCCACGTTTTGGCGTTGTTTCGATCGCCGATCATGCCGCCAGAATGTCGGCTTTCGAAGAAAGCGTCTAGCATAGTGATTGACCGCTAATGGGCGACAGCCGAACGGCAGCTTTGCTAAAAATGGTCCGCTTTGGCTTCCCAAAAAGGAACGGTAATCGAGAAGGCCCAAGCATTCTCGAAATAGATGGTAAATCGGGAAAGCTTCTCACCCTCGACC
>NZ_JPDP02000014.1:0-86342 GCF_000732685.2 Sphingomonas sp. STIS6.2 | reverse complement strand
CGCCGGCTGATGGCGCAGCAATCGCGCTCGTGGGATTTCGACCAGGAGGAGGGCATTCTCGACGCGGCGCGGCTCGCCCGCGTGATCGTCAACCCGACGCTGTCGCTTAGCTACAAGGCCGAGCGCGAGACCGATTTCCGTGACACCGTAGTCACGCTGCTGATCGACAATTCGGGGTCGATGCGCGGACGTCCGATCTCGATCGCGGCGATCAGCGCGGACATCCTTGCGCGCACGCTCGAGCGCTGCGGCGTGAAGACCGAGATCCTCGGCTTCACCACGCGTGCGTGGAAGGGCGGCCAGTCGCGCGAGACGTGGCTCGCAGCGGGTCGCCCACCCCAGCCCGGCCGTCTCAACGACATCCGCCACATCGTCTACAAGCGTGCGGACGAACCGTGGCGGCGCGCGCGCAACTCGCTCGGGCTGATGATGCGCGAGGGATTGCTGAAGGAGAATATCGACGGCGAGGCGCTGATGTGGGCGCATGCCCGGCTCGTCGCGCGGCCCGAGGAACGCCGCATCCTGATGGTGATCAGCGACGGCGCGCCGGTCGATGATTCGACGCTCAGCGTGAATTCGGGATCCTATCTCGAACGCCATCTGCGTCAGGTGATCGGCTGGATCGAGACCAGGTCGCCGGTCGAGCTCGTCGCGATCGGGATCGGCCACGACGTGACGCGCTATTATGCACGCGCGGTCACGATCATGGACGTCGAACAGCTCGGCGGGACGATCATCGAACAGCTCGCATCGCTTTTCGACACCGAGTGACGGCCATTCGGCCACCGCGCGCGTGATCGCCCCCCCGCGCGGCGGGTTTGCAGGCCCCGTGAAGCGGTCGATCACGATCGCCGGTCACCAGACGTCGATCAGCCTCGAACCGATCTTCTGGCAGGCGCTCGAGCGCGAGGCGGTCCGGCTCGGCCTGCCCTTGTCCGCGCTGGTCGCCGAGATCGACGCGCTGCGCATCGTCGCGGACGTGCCCCCGAACCTTGCCAGTGCCTTGCGCAGCTGGCTGTTCGACGAGTCGACTTGAGAACCAGTCGCATTAGCATTGACAGTGCGAACGACTCTCAATAGCGATACTCTAAGAGCAAAAGGGGTTTCACTATGTCGACTGTTTCGCCGCGGGGCGCCGCGCCGCGTCCTGCCACGATGCCCGCCTTCCTGGCGCTGTCCTGCATCGGTGCCTTCACGACCGCGCCGGCGTTCGCCGCCGATGCCGACCGGACGACGGCGACGCCCAAGGCCACCCCGACGGATACCGCCGACGTGCAGCACCGCGACGAGATCCTGGTCAACGGCCACCGCGAACGCGACGCCGGCCCGAAACAGGTCGCGCCGCTGGTCGATACCCCGCGCTCGGTCATCGTCCTGCCCAAGGAGGTGATCGAACAGACCGGATCGAACAGCCTCGCGGATGCGCTGCGCACCGTGCCCGGCATCACCTTCGGCGCCGCAGAGGGCGGCAATCCGATCGGCGACCGCCCCTTCATCCGCGGGTTCGACAGCCAGGGCAGCATCTTCGTCGACGGTGTCCGCGACCTCGCCTCGCAGACGCGCGAGGTGTTCGCGGTCGAATCGGTCCAGATCGTCCGCGGGTCCGATTCGACGCTCGGCGGCCGCGGCTCGGCGGGCGGCACGATCAACATCCTGTCGCGCCTGCCCGTGCTCGACACGTTCGGATCGCTCAGCGGCAGCTATGGCGAGGCGGACTATAAGCGCGTCACCGGCGACGTGAACCTCAAGATCGCCGACACCGCGGCGTTCCGGATCCAGGGCATGTGGCACGACCAGGACGTCGCGGGCCGCGATGCGATCTGGCAGAAGCGCTGGGGCATCGCGCCCTCCGTCGCGATCGGGCTCGGCACGCCGACCCGGCTGACCGCGAGCTTCTATCACATGGAAAGCAGCGAACTGCCCGACAGCGGCATCCCCTATCTCTACACGATCAACAATCACCCCGGCACCGGCAACGTCACGACACGGCCCGCGCTCGGTACCGTGACGACCGCGGGCGGCCAGACCGGCTTTGTCTCCCGGAAAAACTTCTACGGGCTGGCGGCGCGCGACTTCCGCGACGCCGACACCAACCAGGCGACGATCCGCGTCGAGCATGATTTCGGCGGCATCACGCTGCGCAACACCGCACGCTACACGCACAGCATGCAAAGCTTCATCTTCACCCTCCCCGACGACAGCCAGGGCAATGTCTATGGCACCACCGCGACCAATACGGGCGCGAACGTGACCAATGGCGGCTATGTCTGGACGCGCGGCAACACGCGCTACGGCTATAGCGAGAGCATCGTCGACCAGACCGACCTTTACGGCAAATTCAATACCGGCGGCATCGAGCACAGCTTCTCGCTCGGCACCGAGCTTTCATGGGAAAAGACGCGGCGCGGCACGTTCGTGTCGGCGAACGGCTCGACGATCTCGCCACGCTGCAACACGGCGACGATCGCGCGCTCCTATTGCGTCAGCCTGTTCAATCCGGATCCCTATGCGCCATGGGTCAATTACGCGAGCGACACGTCGACGACGCAGACCCCGATCGCACGGGGCGCGGTGTCGACCGAAACGCAGAACGACGCGAATACCAAGGCGGTCTACGCGTTCGATTCGATCACGCTGATGCCCGCGCTGATCCTGAACCTGGGCGCGCGTTACGACCGGTTCGAATCGACGATCACCCTGCCGGGCGCAACGCAGACGAAGCTCACGCGCGTCGACAACCTCTTCAACTGGCAGGCAGGGCTCGTCTTCAAGCCGACGCCCGAAACCAGCCTCTATGCGAGCTACGCGACCGCCGCGACGCCGCCCAACAGCCTGCTCGGCGAGGGCCGCGAGGATAACGCGATCACCGCCGCAGTGCTCGGGCTGTTGAAGCCGCAAAAGACCAAATCGTACGAGGTCGGCGCCAAGGCCAGCCTGTTCGCCGAGAAGCTGCAGCTCGGCGCGGCGGTGTTCCAGACGGAGATTTCCAACGCGCGCGTGCTCGACGACACCAACACCGCGTCGTTCATCGGCGAGACGCGGATCCGCGGGTTCGAGTTCAACGTCAGCGGGACGATCCTGCCCGGCTGGACGGTGTTCGGCGGGTTCACGCATCTCGATCCGAAGATCATCGACGGTGGCTTCACGACGCTGACCGCCCCCGCGATCACGACCACCGCGAACGGGGTGACGACCGTCGTCCAGCCTGCGCGGACCACCGGCGTCGTGTCGGTCAACACCGGCAAGCAGGTGCCGCAGACCGCGAAGAACAGCTTCACCGCGACGACCAGTGTCGATGTGACGCGCCGGCTGCAGATCGGTGGCACGGCACTGTACATGGACGAACAGATCGGCGGCTATGCCGACAATCGCGCCGCGCGACAGACCGCGGCGGGCGTCGTCACGGTAACCCCCGCGACCAAGGTCCTCACCCGCAGCACGCCCGGTTACTGGCGCTTCGATGCGCGGGCCAGTTACAAGCTGACCGACATGATCGACCTCAGCGTCAACGCGCAGAACCTGACCAACAAGACCTATTTCTCGCAGACCTATGCCAGCCACTATGCCTCGCTCGCTGCGGGCCGTACGGTGTTCGGCACGGTCAACCTGCGGTTCTGAGGGCCAGAGTGACGGCGCTAGACACACTTTCGCCCGACGCCATCGCCGCGCGCCTCTCCGGCAGTCCGGAGGACCGCGCGGCGTTCGTGCGCGAGGCGGCAGACGCCGGCGTGGCGGAGGCACAGGCGGTCTACGGGCAGATGCTGCTCGACGGGACCGGCGTCGCGGCCGATCCGGCTGCCGCCCTGGCCTGGTTCGTCAAGGCGGCGGCGCAGCATCACGTGATGGCGCTCAACATGGTCGGGCGCTGCTACGATCTCGGCTGGGGCACGCCGGTCGACAAGGCGCGCGCGGCCGAATGCTACCGGGTCGCGGCTGCGCGCGGGCTCGACTGGGCGATGTACAATTACGCGACGCTGCTGGCGCTGGGCGACGGCGTGCCCGAGGACAGGCCGGCCGCGCTCGCCTTGCTGGAGAGGGTTGCGGCGATGAACACAGGGCTTGCCAGCGCGAAGGCAATCAACTTCGTCGGCAGCTTCGCCGAGGATGGCTGGGGCTGCCCCCGCGACCTCGCGCGTGCCGCGGCCTGCTATGCCAGCGCGGCAGAGGGCGGCGATTTCCGCGGCTGTTTCAACCATGCGCGGATGCTCGGTGCGGCGGGCGAGATCGACGCCGCGCTCGGCTGGCTCGAACAGGCCGGCGCGCGAGGCAACGCCGCGTTCGTGACGAAGGCGCAGGCGTTTCTCGCGGCCAGCGACATCGCGGCGTTCCGCACGCGCGGCGTCGCGGCGTTGCGGGAGGGCGCGCAGTGCTGATCGCGGTTCCAGACGTGCTCGATTCCGCCGGCGTCGCGCGGGTCCGTGCGCTGATCGACGCGGCCGAGTGGGTCGACGGCAACGCGACCTCGGGCGTGCAAAGCGCGCTCGCCAAGCGCAACGAACAATTGCCCGAGGAGTCCGCCGCGGCGAAGGACGCCGGCGGCATGATCCTCGACGCGCTGGGGCAGTCGGCGCTGTTCATCGCCGCCGCGCTGCCGCTGAAGGTCTTCCCGCCGCTGTTCAACCGCTATGCCGGCGGGCAGGATTTCGGGCTGCACGTCGACACCGCGATCCGTATCCGCCGCGGCAGCGATTTCCGGATCCGCAGCGACCTGTCGGCGACGCTCTTTCTCGACGATCCCGAAAGCTATGACGGCGGCGAACTGGTGATCGAGGATCAGTTCGGACCGCAATCGGTCAAGTTGCCCGCCGGGCACATGGTCGTCTATCCCGCCTCCAGCCTGCACCGTGTGACACCGGTGACGCGCGGCGTGCGGACCGCGTCGTTCTTCTGGCTTCAGTCGATGGTCCGCGACGACGGCGCGCGCCGGATCCTGTTCGATCTCGACCAGGGCGTGCAGGCGGTCGCCGCGGCGCAAGGGATGGGCGACCCGGCGACGATCCGGCTGACCGGCGTCTATCACAATCTGCTCCGTCGCTGGGCCGATGCGTGACCACGCCCTGCCGATCCGGCCCCTCGTCGCGCTGCTCGCGATCGCGGGGCTCACCAGCCAGTCGAGCGCGCAGGCTAACGCCGCGTTTGCCGGAATACCGGACGTGACGATCGACTATTACCCGGTCGATGGCGGCGATGCGATGGCGGTCCGCCGGGCGATCGACGCCGCCCGACCGACCGATGCGCATGACGGCCGCCGGGTCGATGCGCTGAGCAGCTGGGACCTGCGCTGGTCCTGGCCGCGAACCAGACACGGCGGCTGCGATCTTGCGGCGACGACGATCCGATACAAGGCAACGGTGCGCATGCCGCAACTCGCCGCGACCGCCCGGCTGACCGCCCGGCTGACCGCCGCGGAGCGCGCGGATTGGGACCGCTACGTCGCGGCGCTCGCCCGGCACGAGGCGGGGCATGTCCGCTACACCTACCGCCACCGCGGCGACATCCTGGCCGCGATCCGGCGGGCAACCTGCCGGACCGCGGACGCTGCCGCACGGGCAGCACTGGCCGGGCTCGACGCCTATCATGTCGCCTATGACCGCGAGACGGCGCATGGCACCAAGGAGGGGGCAAGCTTCCCCGCCTCCTGACCCGTCAGGCGAACGCCGCGGCACCCTTCAGATGCTGATAGGCGGCGATGACCTTCTGCAGCTCCGATTCATGCGCCCGGTCCCCGCCGTTGCGATCGGGATGATAGCGCCGCACCAGTTCGCTATAGCGTTTGCGCAACGCGGTGCGGTCGGTGTCCGTCCCCAGCCCCAGCACGCGCAGCGACCGCCGCTCGCCATCGGACAGCACGCGACCATCCTTGCGCGCAGCCGCCATCCGCTCGCCGAACCGCGCGCCGATCGCGTCGATTGGGTCAGCAAAGTCTGCCCATTTGGGCGGCGTGTCGCCGCCGCCATGCGCAAAGGCCCGCGTCTCGCGTTCCCATCCCGCCATCGGCCGCTGCGCATGGTGGATCTCGTCCGCGGTCATCCCGTCGAAATAATTATAGCCTGCGTTGAACGCGCGGACATGCTCGAGGCAGAACCAGCGGAACTGCGGCGGCCCGCCATCGCTCGGCCCCTCGAGCGGCGGCGCGCGGAATTCGCCGGGTTCGGCACAGCCCGGCCACATGCACACACGCCCGCTGCCCTCCACGCGCCCGTGGAAACGGGGGCTGGGCCGGTCCTTGCGCTCTTTTCTCGCGTCTTGCGTCACCGGCTCCCCGTCTATCCAAAACGGGCTATATAGGTCGGATGACAGACCTCGCCACCGGCTCCGTACAGGACCAGATCACCGCGCGCCTCACCGCCGCGCTCGCCCCGACCCATCTGACCGTCGTCAACGAGAGCGCGCTGCATGCCGGACATATGGGGGACGACGGCACCGGCGAGACGCATTTTCGTGTCGAGGTGGAAGCACCGGCGTTCCAAGGGCTTAACCGCGTCGCCCGGCAGCGCCTCGTGAACCACGCGCTCGCCGAACTGCTCAGCACACAGATCCACGCGCTCGCGATAAAGGCGCGTGCGCCCGGAGAGGCATGATGGCCTATACGCTCTGGTACTGGCCCGGCCTTCAGGGCCGCGGCGAATTCGTCCGGCTTGCGCTCGAAGGCGGCGAGATTCCCTATACGGATGCGGCGCACGATCGCGGTGCCGAGGCGCTGATGGCCGATCTGAACGACCGCACCGGCCGCACGCCCTTCGCGCCGCCCTATCTCGAACTCAATGGTCTGGTGATCGCACAGGTCGCCAACATCCTGATGTATCTGGGCGAACGCCACGACCTCGCGCCGTCGAACATGGCCGATCGGCTGTGGCTCAACCAGCTCCAGCTGACGTTCGCCGATCTCGTCGCGGAGGTGCACAACGTCCACCACCCGGTCGCGATGATGGACTATTACGCCGACCAGAAGCCCGAGGCCGCGCGCGCCGCGAAGCAGTTCCGCGAGGAGCGGCTCCCCAAATTCCTCGGTCACTTCGACGATGCGGCACAGGCCAATCCGGGCGAATGGCTGATCGACCACCGCTGGACCTATGCCGACACCTCGCTGTTCCAGATCGTCGAGGGGCTGCGCTACATGTTCCCGCAGCGGATGCGCACGCTCGAACCCGATTATCCCAACCTGACCCGCATCCGCGACCAGGTCGCCGAGATCCCCGCGATCAGGGCCTATCTGAACAGCGACCGGCGGATCGCGTTCAACACCGACGGCATCTTCCGCCACTATCCCGAACTCGACGCCGCATGAGCCTTGGTCGCTTCCCGACATCCAACACCTCCCCGGCGAAGGCCGGGGTCCAGTTGGGGGACAGGCATAACGATAGGCAGCCCTTCGCGATATCGACCTTTCCAACTGGACCCCGGCCTTCGCCGGGGAGGTGCATCGGGCTGTGAGAACCCCGCGCCCCGCCGCGCGCATCCTGCTCGTCGATGCGCAGGACCGCGTGCTGATGTTCCGCTTCACCCCCGACGATCGCCCGCCGCTCTGGTGCACGCCGGGTGGCGCGGTCGATCCGGGCGAGAGCTATGCTGCCGCCGCCCGCCGCGAGCTTTGGGAAGAGGTCGGGCTCGACATGGATTGCGGCCCCGAAGTCGCGCGCCGCGTCGTCGACTTCCGCACCTTCGAGGGCGTCGAGGTCACCGCCGACGAACGCTATTTCCGCGTCGACGTGGATACGTGCGATGTCGCGGCGGGCGGGCTCACCGACCAGGAGCGCAAGCTGCTCGTCGGTCACCGCTGGTTTTCCCGAAACGACATCGCGGGGCATGACGAAGTCCTCTATCCAGCGGACCTCGTCGAACTCCTCGACGCCACGGAGACACGCCATGCTGGATGATTTCGTCCTCCAGACCATCCTGCCCTCAACGCATGATCTGGGCGGCTTCAAGGTCCACCGCACCTTGCCGAACAAGGAGCGGACGATGGTCGGCCCGTTCCTGTTCTTCGACCAGATGGGCCCCGCACATCTCGAGGTCGGTACGGGCATCGACGTGCGCCCGCATCCGCACATCAACCTGTCGACCGTCACCTATCTGTTCGACGGCGCGATCGACCACCGCGACTCGCTCGGCACGAAGGCGCGGATCGAGCCCGGCGCGGTCAATCTGATGACCGCAGGTCACGGCATCGTCCATTCCGAACGCTCGCCCGGCGACGAGCGCGCCGGCGGGCCCAACCTGTCGGGTATCCAGACCTGGCTGGCGCTGCCCGAGGCGGTCGAGGAGATCGATCCCGCGTTCGAACACGTCACCAAGGCGCAGCTGCCGGTGATCGAGGCGCATGGCGCGCGCTCGCGGATCATCATGGGAAGTCTGTGGGGGCAGAGCGCGCCGACCACGACCTATTCGGGCACGATCTACGCCGACATCGCGCTCGATCCCGGCGCGAGCGTGCCGATCGACGCGGCGGCGGAGGAGCGCGCGGTCTATCTCGCCATGGGCGAGGCGACGCTGGAGGGCGTGCCGCTCGAGCCGCAGGTGCTCTACGTGCTGCGCCCCGGCATCGCGGCAACGCTGCGCTCGGCGACCGGCGGGCGGGCGATGCTGTGCGGCGGCGATGCGTTCACGACGCCGCGCCACGTCTGGTGGAACTTCGTCAGCTCGAACCGCGACCGGATCGAACAGGCGAAACGCGACTGGAATGCGGGCAATTTCCCGAAGGTCCCGGGCGACGAGAAGGAACGGATCGAGATCCCGGCGATACCCAAGACGGTCAGCTACCCCTGACCCGCAGATGGATCCTCTCCCGCCAGGGGGAGGATCGCAAAATGGATCCGGCCCTTGTCCCGCCCTGCGCGGTACCGCACACTCCCCCTATCGGTGGAGACCATATCGACCCCCGGCCAGATCCGGGGCACCACGCGGGAGAGAGACATGACCGAGCTGCAGAGCCTCCGACTATCCACCGGCGTCGACCTCGACGTCGCGATCAGCGGCGATCCGGCGCATCCGCCCGTCATCCTCCTCCACGGCTTCCCCGAATCGCACCGCACCTGGCGCCACATCGCCCCCGATCTCGCGCGCGACCATTATGTCATCGCCCCCGACCAGCGCGGCTATGCGCGCTCGTCGAAGCCCGAGGGCGTCGCCAATTACACCCCCGACAAGATCGTCGCCGACCTGCTCGCGCTCGCCGATCAGCTCAAGATCGACCGCTTCACGCTGGTCGGGCATGACTGGGGCGGCGCGGTCGCCTGGATGGCCGCGCTCCAGCATCCCGATCGGATCGAACGGCTGGTGATCGTCAACGCGCCCCACCCGCTCGTCTTCCAGCGGACGATCTTCGACGATCCCGAACAGCGCAAGGCGAGCCAGTATATCCGCCGCTTCCGCGACACGAGCATCGACCAGGGCCTCACCGGCACAGGGCTCGAGAAGTTCCTCGGCTCGACCTTCGCGCATCACGTGACGCAGGCGATCGCGGGCGAGGACAAGGCCGCCTATCTCGACGAATGGTCACAGCCCGGCGCGATGACCGCGATGCTCAACTGGTACCGCGCCAGCGCGATCGTCGTCCCCGCGATGGACGAGACACCGCCCCGCCCCGCCTTTCTCGACGCACCCTTCCCGCCGATGAAGATGCCGGTCCTGGTGATCTGGGGCATGCGCGACACCGCGCTGCTGCCGAGCCAGCTCGATCTTGCCGACTATGTCCCCGAGCTGACGATCGAGAAGGTCGATGCGGGCCATTTCGTCCCCTGGGAAAAACCCGACGCGGTGATCGCCGCAATGCGCCGCTGGGGGATCTGACTCCCCCTTTGTCAGGATGACGGCAGTGGAGGTACGCCTGACCGCCACCTGTCTGAATCCTGACCAGCACATTCTGAAACCGTTCAGCGGCCGGGGAGCAAATCCCCTGTCATGCCGTTTGATACGGCGTCGAAGACAGGAGAGCATTATGCGTAAGATCATCCTCGCGGCCGTAGCCGCCGCAACCTTGGTCCCCACGTTTGCCAGCGCGCAGAGCTATGGCGAAGTCCGTCGCAGCGACCGTGAAGTGCGTCAGAGCCAGCGCGAACTCCAGCAGGCGCGCCGCTACGGCGACCGCGGCGACGTGCGCGAAGCGCGCCGCGAGCTGCGCGAAGACCGTCAGGAGCGTCGTGAGGACTGGCGCGATTATCGCCGCAGCCACGCCAACGTCTATCGCCGCCCCGCCTATGTCGGCCCACGCGGCTATCAATATCGTCCGGTCAATGTCGGCCACCGGTTCGCGCCGCAATATTACGGCCGCAACTACTGGATCAACGACTACCAGACCTATCGCCTGCCGCGCCCGGGCTTCGGCTATCAGCGCTGGGTCCGCTATGGCCGCGACGTCGTCCTGGTCGACACGCGCAACGGCCGCGTCGCACAGGTCAACAACGGCTTCTTCTACTGAGGCGCCACGACGGCCCGGGAGCGATCCCGGGCCGTATTGTTGTGGCGATCGGGGCGATCCGGTTGCACCCTCCCCAGCCCGATCGTAAAGCCCGGCGCGTGCCAGACTCCCAGATCATCATCGCCGTCCCGAAGGGACGTATCCTAGCCGAGGCTTTGCCGCTGCTCGCCCGCGCCGGCATCCATCCCGAAGCGGCGTTTTCGGACGAGGACAGCCGCGCGCTCCGCTTCGCGACCAACGACCCCGACATCTCGCTGATCCGCGTCCGCGCGTTCGATGTCGCGACCTTCGTCGCGCACAGCGCGGCGCAGCTCGGCATCGTCGGCTCTGACGTGATCGCCGAATTCGGCTATTCCGAACTCTATGCCCCGGTCGATCTCGGCATCGGTCATTGCCGCCTGTCGGTCGCCGAGCCCAGCGAGATGGCGGCGAAGGACGATCCACGCGGCTGGAGCCATGTCCGCGTCGCGACCAAATATCCGCACGTCACCGCCGCGCATTTCGCCGCCCGCGGCGTCCAGGCCGAATGCGTGAAGCTGAACGGCGCGATGGAGCTCGCCCCGACGCTCGGCCTCGCGCCGCGTATCGTCGACCTCGTCTCGTCGGGCCGCACGCTCAAGGAAAACGGGCTGGTCGAGGTCGAGCGGATCATGGACGTCACCAGCCGCCTTGTCGTCAACCGCGCCGCGATGAAGACGCGCGCACGGGTGGTCCCGCTGGTCGAGGCGTTCCGCCGCGCCGTCGAGCAGGAGCAGGCCGCATGATCCGCCTTTCCACCACCGACGCCGACTTCGCCGACCGCTTCACCGCGCTCGTCGAGGATCGCCGCGAATCGGACGCAGGCGTCACGCAGGACGTCGCCGCGATCATCGCGTCCGTCCGACGCGACGGCGAGACCGCACTGCGCGACCTGACGCAGAAGCACGACCGCCACGACCTCGAGACGACCGGCTGGCAGATCGACGCCGCCGACTGCAAGGCCGCGTTCGACGCGCTCGAGCCCGAGCTGCGCACCGCGCTCGAACTCGCCGCGACTCGCATCCGGGCGTATCACGAGAAGCAGCGCCCGCTCGACAGCGACTCGGTCGATTCCGCGGGTGTCCGGCTCGGCGCCCGCTGGCTCCCGGTCGACGCCGCGGGCATCTATGTCCCCGGCGGTCGCGCGGCCTATCCCTCGTCGCTGCTGATGAACGCGATCCCCGCCAAGGTCGCAGGCGTCGGCCGGCTCGCGATGGTCACGCCGACCCCGGACGGCCAGATCAACCCGCTCGTCCTCGCCGCCGCGCATCTCGCGGGCGTCGACGAGGTTTGGCGCGTCGGTGGCGCGCAGGCCGTCGCCGCGCTCGCTTACGGCGCCGGCCGGATCGCGCCCGTCGACGTCATCACCGGCCCCGGCAACGCCTGGGTCGCGGAGGCCAAGCGCCAGGTTTACGGCGTCGTCGGCATCGACATGGTCGCAGGGCCCTCCGAGATCGTCGTCGTCGCGGACGCGCTCAACGATCCCGAATGGACCGCCGCCGACCTGCTCAGCCAAGCCGGAGCACGACGTCACCACCCAGTCGATCCTGTTCACCGACGACGCGGCGTTTGCCGACAAGGTCGCCGACGCGGTCGATCGCCAGCTCAGCGAACTCGCCACCGAGGCGGTCGCGCGCGTCGCCTGGGATGCGAACGGCGCGATCATCGTCGTCGATACGCTGGCGGACGCGATCCCGCTGGTCGACCGGCTCGCCGCCGAGCATCTCCAGCTCGCCATCCCCGACCCGCAGGGCTTTTTCGACCGCATCCGTCACGCGGGCTCGGTCTTCCTCGGCCGCTACACCCCCGAGGCGATCGGCGATTACGTCGCCGGCCCGAACCACGTCCTGCCGACCGGCCGCCGCGCGCGGTTCGCCAGCGGCTTGTCGGTGCTCGACTTCATGAAGCGCACCAGCTTCCTCGCACTCGACGAAGCCGCCTTGCGTGAACTCGGCCCCGCCACCGTCGCACTCGCCAACGCCGAGGGTTTGCCCGCCCATGCAAAATCAGTCGCGCTGCGGCTTCGCCTCAACCACTGATTTTTGTTCGCGCGGAGGCGCGGAGGCGCGGAGATGTTGTACGCGGCGCAGCCGCCCCGATCCTCACCAGCGGGTTATTGGAGGGCCGCTGCGCGGTAAGGTCGACACCTCCGCGCCTCCGCGCCTCCGCGCGAACCAATCTTCTTCACTCCCCCCACGCGTAAGAAACGCGAAGGGCTGACACGCAAGCCCCCCGCGCGTACAGGCAACCGCTTATGTCCAGAACCGCTCCCCGCACCAAGGCACGCGCCGCCGCGCGACTCGCCGCCGTCCAGGCGACCTATCAGCATGAGATGGAAGGTACCGCGATGCCCGTCCTGCTCAACGAATTCCACCAGCACCGGCTTGGCGCGACGATCGAAGACGTCGAATATGCCGAGGCGGACGTCGATTTCTTCGACGACCTCGTGACCGGTGCGAATGCCCGCAGCGGCGAGATCGATCTGCTGATCGAGGGCAAGCTCGCCAAGGGCTGGACGCTCGCCCGCCTCGACAAGCCGATGAAGGCGATCATCCGCGTCGGCACCTACGAACTGCTGGCGCGCAAGGACGTGCCGGTCGCCGCGGTGATCAGCGAATATGTCGACGTCGCGCACGCCTTTTACGACAAGCGCGAATCGGGCTTCGTCAACGGCCTGCTCGACGGCATCGCGAAAGAGGTCCGGGCGTAATCTATCGTCATCCTGGGCTTGACCCAGGACCCAGAGTAACAGGACGGAGCGTTCGTTACTCTGGGTCCTGACTTTCGTCAGGATGACGCTGCTGTATTGGCGGAGGACATGACCGAAGCCGAGTTCATCGCCGCGCTGCGCCGCCTCCCGCTCCACCCCGCGGCGCGCGGCCTGAACGACGACACCGCGCTGCTCGATGCGGGGCCCCTCGTCGTCACCACCGACACGCTGGTCGAGGGCCTGCATTTCCTCCCCACCGACCCCGCGCAGGATGTCGCGTGGAAGCTCGTCGCGACCAACCTCTCCGATCTCGCCGCCAAGGGCGCGGTCCCCGAGGGCATCCTGCTCAATTACCCCCTCGGCGACGACGCATGGGACCGCGCGTTCCTCGAAGGCCTCGCCGACATCCTTACGGCCCATGACACGCGGCTGATCGGCGGCGACACGGTCACCCTCCCCCGAGGTGCGCCCCGCATCCTCACCGTCACCGCCTTCGGCAGCGACGCCGCCGCCCCCACCCGCGCCGGCGCGAAGGCGGGCGATGCGCTCTACGTCACCGGCACGATCGGCGACGCGGGCGCTGGCCTCGCCATCGCGCGCGGCAAGGATGGCCCCCCCGAACTGCTCGCCGCATACCGGCGCCCGCAGCCCCGCCTCGCCGACGGCCGCATCCTCGCGCCACACGTCCATGCGATGATGGACGTGTCCGACGGCCTCCTGATCGACGCCGGGCGAATGGCGCGTGCGAGCGGGCTCGCGGTGGTGATCGACCTCGCCAGCATTCCGCTGTCGCCCGCCTATCGCGCCTTTTCGGGCGATCGGATCGCGGCGGCGACCGCAGGCGACGATTATCAACTGCTGTTCGCCGCACCGAAAGACTTCGTGACCCACGCCACCCGGATCGGCAGTTTCGCGCCCGGCGCCGGACTGGCGCTCCACAACTCGGGCGAGCCGGTCGCGCTGCCCGCCAGCCTTGGCTACGAACACCGCCCCTCCGCATAACTTGCGCAATGTTCCCGCACTGATAGGCTCGACCAATCGGGACTCGGCAAAGCCGAGACCGGGGAGGAACTGAAAAAAGGGATAGTGCCGTATGACGACCGTCTATCTGGCCATGATCTGCGGCGTCATCGCCGTCCTATATGGCTTCGTCACCAGTCGGCAGGTGCTCGCCGCATCCCCCGGCAACGCGAAGATGCAGGACATCGCCGCCGCCATCCAGGAGGGCGCAAAGGCCTATCTCGGCCGCCAGTACACGACCATCGCG
The DNA here is from genome assembly GCF_000732685.2 of Sphingomonas sp. STIS6.2. Taxonomy (NCBI): domain Bacteria; kingdom Pseudomonadati; phylum Pseudomonadota; class Alphaproteobacteria; order Sphingomonadales; family Sphingomonadaceae; genus Sphingomonas; species Sphingomonas sp. STIS6.2. The sequence goes on along the minus strand of NZ_JPDP02000014.1, from coordinate 71,930 downwards.
ATCGTCGGCGTCATCGTCGCCGTCATCCTGCTCGCCACGCTCGGTGTCATCTCGACGATCGGCTTCGTCATCGGCGCGGTGCTGTCGGGCGTTGCGGGCTATGTCGGCATGAACATCTCGGTCCGCGCGAACGTCCGCACCGCAGAGGCCGCACGCACCTCGCTCCAGGCCGGGCTGACCATGGCGTTCCGCTCTGGCGCGGTCACCGGCATGCTCGTCGCAGGGCTCGGGCTGCTCGCGATCAGCGCCTTCTTCTGGTACCTGACCGGTCCCGCGGGTCACGCGCCCAACGACCGGATCATCGTCGAGGCACTGACCGCGCTCGCCTTCGGGGCCTCGCTGATCTCGATCTTCGCGCGGCTCGGCGGCGGCATCTTCACCAAGGCAGCCGACGTCGGCGCGGATCTGGTCGGCAAGGTCGAAGCGGGCATTCCCGAGGACGACCCCCGCAACCCCGCGGTCATCGCCGATAATGTCGGCGACAATGTCGGCGATTGCGCCGGCATGGCCGCCGACCTGTTCGAGACGTACGTCGTCACCCTGGGCGTCACGATGATCTCGATCGCGCTGCTGATCCAGGCGAGCGGCGCCGAGCTGATGCGTCTGATGACGCTCCCGCTGCTGGTCGGCGGCGTGTGCATCGTCACCTCGATCATCGGCACCTACATGGTCCGGCTCGGCGGCGGCAGCATCATGGGCGCGCTCTACAAGGGCTTCTTCACCTCGACGATCCTGTCGATTCCCGCCATCTACCTCGCCACGCAGTACGTGCTCGGCGACCTCCACCGCGTGATCGGCGGCGCGGGCTATCTCGATCCCGCGACCGACGACCTGACCACCCGGGCCGCGCCCTCGCTGACGCAGAGCTTCACCGGCATGGACCTGTTCTGGTCGATGATGATCGGGCTGGTCGTCACCGGGCTGATCGTGTGGATCACCGAATATTATACCGGCACCAACCACCGCCCGGTCCAGTCGATCGCCAAGGCATCCGAGACCGGCCACGGCACCAACGTCATCCAGGGCCTTGCGATCAGCCTCGAATCGACCGCGCTGCCCACCCTTGTCATCGTCGTCGCGGTGATCGTCGCCTACCAGCTCGCCGGGATCATCGGCATCGCCTTTGCCGCCACCGCGATGCTCGCCCAGGCGGGCATGGTCGTCGCGCTCGACGCGTACGGCCCGGTCACCGACAATGCCGGCGGGATCGCCGAGATGGCGGGCCTGCCCGACGACGTCCGACAAAAGACCGATGCGCTCGACGCGGTCGGCAACACCACCAAGGCGGTGACCAAGGGCTATGCGATCGGCTCGGCCGGGCTCGCCGCGCTCGTCCTGTTCGGCGCCTATACCACTGACCTCGCAACCTATTTCCCGCAGGTCACGGTCGATTTCAGCCTCAGCAATCCGTATGTCATCGTCGGGCTACTGCTCGGCGCGCTGCTCCCCTATCTGTTCGGCGCGTTCGGGATGACCGCGGTCGGTCGCGCGGCGGGCGCGGTCGTCGAGGAGGTCCGCGCGCAGTTCCGCGACAATCCCGGCATCATGCTCGGCACCAGCCGCCCCAATTATGCGCGCACCGTCGATCTCGTGACGAAGGCGGCGATCCGCGAGATGATCGTGCCCTCGCTGCTGCCGGTGCTGTCGCCGATCGCGGTCTATTTCATCATCACCGCGGTCGCCGGCCAGGCCTCGGGCTTCGCCGCGCTCGGCGCGATGCTGCTCGGCGTGATCGTCTCGGGGCTGTTCGTCGCGATCTCGATGACGAGCGGCGGCGGCGCCTGGGACAATGCCAAGAAATATATCGAGGACGGCAATCACGGCGGCAAGGGATCCGAGGCGCACAAGGCCGCGGTGACCGGCGACACCGTCGGCGATCCCTACAAGGACACCGCGGGCCCCGCGGTGAACCCGATGATCAAGATCACCAACATCGTCGCGCTGCTGCTGCTCGCCGCGCTGGCCGGCGGCGGGGTGGGCTGACTCGACGATCCTCCCCCGCAAGGGGGAGGTGGCAGGCGCAGCCTGACGGAGGGGGCGGCAGGCGTTGCCCCCTCCGTAACATTCCCCCGCCGATACCGCCGTAACGGACCCGATAGACCGTCCCGCGGATGCATCTGGCTTGGACGGACCGGCTTGCGCCCCCGCATCCTGCCCCGATGCGCAACCGCCCCGAAAACCACCTCTTCTATGGCGACAATCTCGCCGTCCTCCGCAAGGAGATCGCCGACGAGAGCGTCGACCTGATCTATCTCGACCCGCCGTTCAATTCGAACGCGACCTACGGCATCCTGTTCAAGGAACCCGACGGCCGCGCCTCGAACGCGCAGATCGAGGCGTTCGAGGACAGCTGGCACTGGAATGACAGCGCCGAGGAGGCCTTCGACCAGGTCGCGCGCAGCGGCAACACCAAGGCGTTCGACCTGCTCAACGCGATGCGCGGGTTTCTCGGCGACAACGACATGATGGCGTATCTGGCGATGATGGCGGTCCGGCTGCTCGAACTGCACCGCGTCCTGAAACCGACCGGCAGCCTCTATCTCCACTGCGACCCGACCGCGAGCCACTATCTGAAACTTCTCGACGCGACGTTCGGCAAACGGCAGTTTCAGAACGAGATCATCTGGAGCTATCGGCGCTGGCCGACGGTCTCCCACCGCTTTCAACGGATGCACGACTGCCTGCTGTTCTACAGTAAGACCGAAACGGGCAATCTGTTCAACGTTCTGACGATGCCCCCGTCGGCGAGTTCGATCAAACGTTGGCGCGGGGCGATGCAGAAAGTGACCTTCGCTCCCGACGGAACCCGCAATCCCACGCAGGAAAGCGGCACGTCGCCAGGCGTCGCGATGAACGACGTATGGGACATTCCTATCATCGCCCCGGTGTCGCGGGAGCGTCTCGGCTATCCGACCCAGAAGCCGGTGGCCCTGCTCGAACGCATCATCGGCGCGTCGTCGAACGAAGGCGACGTGGTGCTCGATCCGTTCTGTGGCTGCGGCACGGCGGTCCATGCCGCGCAGAAAATGGGCCGGCAATGGATCGGGATCGACATCACGCATCTCGCCATTTCGCTGATCGAAAAACGCATGAAGGACGCGTTTCCCCGCGTCACCTTCACGATCGAAGGCACCCCCAAGGACCTCGCCTCCGCACGCGATCTGGCGCTGCGCGACAAATACCAGTTTCAGTGGTGGGCGGTGTCGCTGGTCGATGCGCTCCCTTTTGGCGGCCGCAAGAAGGGCGCGGATGGCGGGATCGACGGGCTCATCTATTTCAACGATCACGATGTAGCTGCGGGGAAGATGGTCACGCACCGTGCGATCGTCTCGGTCAAGGGTGGGCTCAATCCCGATGTGACGATGGTCGAGACGCTCGCCGCGACGATCGCGCGCGAAAAGGCGCCGATCGGCGTGCTGATCATGAACGCCAGGCCCACGCGCGAGATGGAGCGCCGCGCCGCTGCGGTCGGCATCTATCGCGCGGGCGTCGACGAGACGTTCCCGCGACTTCAGATCCTGACGCTCGCCGACCTGTTCCAGGGCAAGCGGCCGCGGATCCCCAATGTCGACCGCGCCGCCTTCCGCCGCGCCGCGCGCGAAGCCACGGGCACACAGCCCGGGCTGCTGTGACGCGCCCTTGTTTCGGACGCGGCGAGCACCGACATCCAGGTCTGACGGGCGCGTATGGGCATAAGGGCCATGCGCGCCTTTCGGGCGTGCTTTCCTTTTTCGCCAAGCTGCGGTAAGGGCGCTCGTCCCGAAATTCCCCCAATTCAGAGATTATATTTGGCCAAGGAAGAACTGCTCGAGATGCGCGGCCGCGTGGTGGAACTCCTCCCCAACGCGATGTTCCGGGTACAGCTCGAAAACGACCACGAGATTCTCGGTCACACCGCCGGCAAGATGCGCAAGAACCGCATCCGCGTGCTGGTCGGCGACGAGGTGCTGTGTGAGCTCACCCCGTATGATCTGACCAAGGGTCGCATCACCTACCGCTTCAAATAAGCGCTGGCCGCGGGTCGTCCGCGGTCGTGCAGCAAGATCGAGGCAATTGTGCTCGTCCTAGCCTCCTCCTCGCCCCGCCGCCGCGACCTGCTGGCGCGGCTCGGCGTCGTGCCGTCGCGCGTGGCGTCCCCCGATATCGACGAAAGCCCGCACCGGGCCGAAGTGCCGCGCGCCTATGCGCTGCGTCTCGCGGTCGAGAAGGCGTGCGCGGTCGGTCGCGCGGCGGGCGAGATCGTCATCGCCGGCGACACCACCATCGCGCTCGGCCGCCGCATCCTGCCGCCCGCCGATACGGCTGACATCCAGCGCGACCTGCTCGGCAAATTGTCCGGGCGACGTCATCACTGCCTGTCCGCGGTCTGCGTGATCGACGCCGCCGGCACCGTCCGCACCCGCCTCGCCGACACGATCGTCGCGTTCAAGCCGCTCTCGGCCGCCGAGATCGACGACTATGTCGCGTGCGGCGAAGGGCTCGGCAAGGCGGGCGGCTATGCGATCCAGGGCCGCGCCGAGGCGTTCGTGCGCTTTCTCTCGGGCAGCCATTCGGGGGTCGTGGGGCTCCCGCTGTTCGAAACCCGCGCGCTGCTGAAAACCGCCGGCCTCGCGCTTGCCTGAACCCGGTCCCGTCTGGCTCTACGAAGCCGGCATCGGCGAAGACCGCGCCGCGCTGGTCGAGAATGACCAGATCGTCGAGGCACTAATCGAGCGCGACGACGTGGCGCTGCGCGTCGGCCATGTCGCGCGCGCGCACCTCGTCGAGGCGCTGGGCGGCGGGCGCGGCCGCGTCGCGCTCGACGGCGGCGAGGCGCTGGTCAGCCACCTCCCGCCCGGCATCACGCAGGGCGCCAGCCTGACCGTCGAGATCGTCCGCGAGGCACTGCCCGAGGCCGGCCGCGCCAAGCTCGCCAAGGCGAACGCCACCGACCGACCGACCTGCGCCGCGCCGACGCTGTACGACCGTCTCGTCGCGACCGGCCTGCCGATCCACGCCCCGCGCGCGCACGAGCCCGATGCACTCGAAGCCGCGGGCTGGTCCGAACTGCTCGACGAGGCGATGAGCGGCGAGATCGTCTTCCCGCTCGGCGCATTGCGGCTGTCCCCGACGCCGGCGATGACGCTGTTCGATGTCGATGGCGCACCCCCGCTCGACCCGCTGGCGGTCGCCGCGGCACATGCGGTCGCGCGCGCGATCCGCCGCCACGGTATCGGCGGCTCGATCGGCGTCGACTTCCCCACCATCGCCGGCAAGGCGCAGCGCAACGCCGTCGCAGCCGCGATCGACGCGACGCTGCCGCCCCCGTTCGAGCGCACCGCGGTCAACGGCTTCGGCTTCCTGCAGATCATCCGCCCGCGCGCCCGCGCGTCGATCCCCGAGATCCTGCGCGCCGATCCCGTCGGTGCCGCCGCTCGCGCCGCGTTGCGCACGCTCGAGCGCACCCCGCCGACCGCCCCGCGGCGCCATGCGCTGCCCGCCGCGGTCCATGCCCGCCTCATGGCGCACCCCGACTGGCTGGCGACGCTCGCCCGTCGTACGGGCGTCGTCCACGATCTGGAGAGCCGTTGATGCCCGCCGTGAAATGCCCGATCTGCGGCCAGCCCGCGGTCCCCGACTACGCCCCCTTTTGCTCCAGCCGGCACCGCGACCGCGACCTGTTGCAATGGCTCGGTGAAGGCTATCGCATCCCCGGCCGCGCAATATCGCAAACGGGGCTAGACAGCGGTGAAGAGCCCGACTAAACGCGCCCTTCCGATCGCACGATCGGCCCTTCATCCGATCCCGATCGGACGATGCCCGGATAGCTCAGTTGGTAGAGCATGCGACTGAAAATCGCAGTGTCGGCGGTTCGACCCCGTCTCCGGGCACCATTTTTCCTCTGATATTGCAACGCCGAACCGAACTTTGCGGCAGGCGTCCACGCGCGTTCAGCCGCCGCATCATGCCGTTCATGGTCCAGCCTCGCCCGGGCGGCCATCCAGCCCATAGTCTTGTCAATTGTGCTTCAGATCGCATGGCGCTCCGGCATTTGTGAGCCGTTTTGACTTCACTCGGACAAATACTTGCAAAGCCCGACATCCGGGTTAGTGTGAGCGCTATCGCAAATGCTAAATTGCACATCTCCCTCTGAAGTCGGAGACATGCAATTCGGTCGCCCATGCCTCACGCACGATGAGGCAATGCGACCCATGAGGGGAGGTCAGGATGGGCTCGACGACGTCTGCTGCTTCCACCGTTGCGGCCCAAAACCCGACGCTCGCCCGCCGTGGCCCTGCAATCGCGCACGTGATCAGCGTTGCCGCGCTGACCTGCGCGCTGCCCGCCTTCGCGCAAGACATTGCCATTCAGAGCAACACGCTACCCCTGCCCGCGATAGAGGGCGCTGGTAACGACATAGTCGTCAGCCTCCGCGCACGCACGGCGGTGATGCCCGGCTCGATCGAAAACGACGCCCCGACACACCGTCTGGTGGCCAGCGCGCCTCACCACCGCGATCGTATCCACCGTTTCGTTCGCTCCGGGCTCCAGCCCGTCTGACCTGCCAGAGGACCCATCGAATCATGCAACGCCTGCCCGTGCGTCTCGCCATCGCCGTCCTTCTCGCCAGCAGCGCGTCCGCCGCGCTGGCCGCCCCGCGCCTCGACGGCGTGCTGACCGATCACGCGGTGATCCAGCGAGGTCAGCCGATCGCGCTGACCGGCGAGGCGGCGGCGGGGGAAACGGTGATGATCACGCTGGCGGGGCGTTCCGTCACGGGAAAAGCGGACCGAGCAGGCCGCTTCGCTGCGGAGCTGCCCGCGCTCGACGCCGGCGGTCCCTATGATCTGACGATCGCGGCGCAGAGCGGTGCGGCGGTGCTGCACGATGTGTTGATCGGCGATGTCTATCTCTGCTCCGGCCAGAGCAACATGGAACTGGCGGTCAGCGAGGCGCAGGACCTGATCCCCGACGCGCATGCCCCCGTCGACGCCGGCCTGCGCCTGCTGACCATCCCGAAGCGCGCCGCCGCGACGCCCGTCGCGCGGCTCGACGATGCGGTGCGCTGGACCGTCGCCGGCCCCACGAGCCAGCCCGCCTTCTCCGCGGCCTGCTTCTACATGGCGCAGGCGCTGCGGCGGAGCGCGGCCGTGCCGATCGGTGCGATCCATTCGAGCTGGGGCGGGTCGCGGATCAGCGCGTGGATGAGCGACCCCGCGCTGCGGCAGGCGGGGCTCGGCGACCAGGCGGATCTGCTGGCGCTCTATGCCCGCGATCCCGCGGCGGCGAACCGGCGTGCGATGACGCTGTGGGAGACATGGTGGCGGACCGGATCGGGCGACGCGGTCGGACGCGAGCCGTGGCAGCCCGGCGCCACGCTCGACTGGCAGGCGGTGCCCGCAATGACCAATTTCGAGACCTGGGGCATCGCCGACCTCGCCAGCTACAACGGCATGCTGTGGTATCAGCGCAGCGTCAAGATCACCGCCGAACAGGCGCGCGGTCCCGCCACGCTCGTGCTGGGGACGATCGACGATGCCGACCGGACCTGGGTCAACGGAATCGGTGTCGGCGGCAGCAGCCTCGCCTCACAATCGCGCGTTTATGCGCTGCCCGTCGGCACGCTGAAGGCCGGGCGCAACGTCATCACCGTCAACGACGACGACGTCTATGCCTATGGCGGGATGACCGGTCCTGCGGACACGATGCGGATCACCTTCGGGGACGGGAGCAGCGTGCCGCTCGGCGATGGCTGGCGCTATGCGAAGGCGCGGCGGATCGCGGGTTCCGCCCCCCGGGTGCCGTGGGACGACATCAACGGCGCCGGCACGCTCTACAATGCGATGATCGCGCCGCTCGGCCGGACGCGCGTCGCCGGGATCGCCTGGTATCAGGGCGAGTCCGACACCGGCATTCCGGGCTATGACCAGCGTCTCACCGCGCTGATCGCCGACTGGCGCACGCGTCTGGGCAGCCCGCAGGCCGGTTTCGCGATCGCCCAGCTCGCCGGCTACGGCGCACCGTCCTTTGCGCCAGGCGAGAGCGGCTGGGCCACCGTGCGCGATGCGCAACGTCGCGTCGCCGCCGCGGACCGCCACGCCGGCGTCGCGGTCACGCTCGACATCGGCGATGCACTCGACATCCATCCGGGCGAAAAACATGCGGTGGGGCAGCGGCTTGCCCAGGTCATGCGGGCGGCGGTCTATGGCGAACGGATCGCACCCTCGGGCCCGGCCATCGCCCGTGCGCAGCGCGCGGCCGGCGGTGGCGTCGCGCTCGACTTTTCCGGCGTGACCGGCGCGCTGCACGCGAAGAGCGCACGCGAGGCGATCGGGTTCGAGCTGTGCGGTGCCGCCGCCGCAAGCTGTCGCTACGCCTCCGGCACGGTCGTCGGCTCGCAGGTGACGCTGCCCGGCGACGGCCAGCCCGTCACGCGGGTCCGCTATGCCTGGTCGGACGCGCCCGCGATCAATCTGGTCGACGATGCAGGGCTGCCCGTCGGCCCGTTCGAAACACCGATATCGTGATGCGCCGGCGGCGGCGTCCTGCGAGCATGGGGAAGACGATGATGCGCACGACTATGATGCCCACCCGGCGCGCGGCGATCGGCCCGTCGCTTGCGCTTGCAATCGCGCTCGTCGCGGCCCCGGTCGCCGCACAGACCAGCCCGGCCGCGCCCGACCAGGCCACGGTCATGGCCGCCGCGCTCGTCGCGCAGCTGCGCGCGGACGAGAAGCTGCCCCAGCTGCTCAACGTCGCGCCCGCCATCCCGCGGCTCGACATTCCGGCCTATAACTGGTGGACGGAATCGCTCCACGGCGCGCTGGGGCCGATCGCGACGACCAATTTTCCCGAGCCGATCGGTCTGGCCGCCAGCTTCGATGCGCCGCTCGTCCAGGCGGTCGCCGGCGCGATCAGCACCGAGGTCCGCGGGCTTCACACGCTCGCGCGCGAAACCGGGCGGGTCGGCCATATCGGTACCGGGCTCGACAGCTGGTCCCCCAACATCAACATCTTCCGCGATCCGCGCTGGGGGCGCGGGCAGGAAACCTATGGCGAGGATCCCGTCCTGACCGCGGCGATGGGCGTCGCCTTCGTCCGCGGCCTGCAGGGCCCCGATCCCGAGCGCCCGCAGGTCATCGCCACGCCAAAGCATTTCGCCGTCCACAGCGGGCCGGAAGCCACGCGACACCAGGCCAATGTCTATGTCTCCGCGCACGACCTTGAGGATACGTTCCTGCCGGCGTTCCGCGCGGCGATCGTCGAGGGACAGGCGGGGTCGGTCATGTGCGCGTATAACCGCATCAACGGTCAGCCCGCCTGTGCCAGCGACCCGCTGCTCAAGACGCATCTGCGCGGTGCCTGGGGGTTTTCGGGCTATGTCGTGTCCGATTGCGATGCGGTGAAGGACATTGCCGACAACCACAAATATGCCCCCGACGGCGCCGCCGCGGTCGCCGCGGCACTGCGCGCGGGTGTCGACAATGAATGCAGCGGCGATACGCTGAGCGACACGGCGGGGCTCGACGCCCGCTATCGCACCGCGTTGCAGCGCGACCTCGTCACCCAGGCCGATATCGACCGCAGCCTCGTCCGCCTGTTCGCGGCGCGCTACCGCACCGGCGATCTGCCCGGTCTGGCCGACGCGCCCGCGGCGGTGCCGGTCGACGCGGTCGGTGCCGCCGAGCATCGCCGCCTCGCGCTGACCGCCGCCGAACGGTCAATGGTGTTGCTGAAGAATGACGGCGTCCTGCCGCTGCGCGCCGGGACGAAGGTCGCGGTAATCGGGCCACTGGGCGACGCGACGCGCGTGTTGCGCGGCAACTACGCATCCCCCTTGTCGGGACCGCCGGTCTCGATACTCGAAGGTCTGCGCACGACGCTCGGCGCCGAGCGGATCACGCTCGTCCCGTTCGGCGAATCGGTTACCGACGGCGACCGCGTTCCGACCTCCGCACTGCAGACCCCCGATGGCAAACCGGGCGTGCTCGCGCTCTATTACAACCCGGTCACCCCGCTGCCGACCGCTTTTGCCCCCGGCACGCGCGACGCGATCGTCGCGGGGGTGCGCTATCGGGACACCCCCGTCGTGACCCGGATCGAGCCCGATGTCGGCGACCGTCAGCTCGCGCTGGCCGGGGTTGCCGACGTGCACCGGACGATCCGGACCGGATTCCTCATCCCCCCCGAAACCGGCAGCTATCGCCTCGGCCTGTCGGGGGCGGGCGGCGTGCTGGCGGTCGACGGGGTGGTCGTGTCGGACCGTCGCAAGGCCCGCTGGAACGATTTGCCCGGGATGAAGACGCTCACGCTCACCGCCGGGCGACGCTACCGCATCGAGGTCGACGGCGGCGGTGTCGATCTCGTCTGGAAACGCGTATCGGACGATCCCGGTGCCGCGCTGAAACGCGCCGCCGCGGCGGCCGACATCGTCGTCGCGGTCGTCGGCCTCACCTCCGACCTCGAAGCCGAGGAAACCGGCGTCAGCGTCCCGGGCTTCGCCGGCGGCGACAAGACCGCGCTCGACCTTCCGGCCGACCAGATCGCGATGCTCGAACAGGCGCGCGCCGCGGGCAAGCCGATCGTGCTGGTCGCGATGAACGGCAGCCCGATCAATCTCGCCTGGGCCAGGGATCATGCCGCCGCCATCCTCGAGGCCTGGTATCCGGGCGAACAGGGCGGGCTCGCCGCGGCGAATATCCTGACCGGCCGGACCAATCCGTCGGGCCGGCTGCCGCTGACCTTCTACCGCAGCGTCGCGGATCTGCCGCCGTTCGGCGACTATGCGATGGCCGGACGTACCTATCGCTATTTCACCGGCACGCCGGTCTATCCGTTCGGGGCGGGGCTCAGCTACACGCGCTTCGCCTATGACGCGATCCGGGTCGAACCTGCGCCGGGCGGCGCGGAGACCGGCATCCGTGTCACCGCGCGGCTCCGCAATATCGGCAAGCGCGCAGGCGCCGAAGTCGCGCAGCTCTACCTCGATTTCCCCGACCGGCCCGGCACGCCGCGGATCGCACTGCGCGGATTTCGCCGCGTCGACCTCAACCCCGGAGAAGCCCGCATGCTCAGCTTCGACCTGTCGCCGCGCGACCTGAGTTCGGTCGCGCTCGACGGCACGCGATCAGTCGCTGCCGGCACGTACCGCGTGACGCTGGGGTCGGGCCAGCCCGGCACCGGCGTTCCGGGCGCGACGACAAGCTTCACCACGCGCGCCTCCGCGGCGTTGCCACTATGATCGCCCGCTCGGCCCTGCTGCTCGGCACCGCGCTCGCATTCGCCGGTGCCCCCGCCTCGCCCGCCTACGCCGCCCCGCGCGATCCGCTTGCGGCGACCGGCCGGTGGAGCGCGAACGCGGATGGCCACGCCCCCGTCCCGCCGATGGGCTGGAATTCGTGGAACGCGTTCAACAGCGATGTCGACGAGGAGAAGGTGCTCGCCTCCGCGCAGGCGCTGGTCGACACGAAGCTGGCAACACTCGGCTATCGCTACGTCAATATCGACGATGGCTGGTGGCTGAAGCGCCGCCAGCCCGACGGGCGGATGATCATCCGCACCAGCCATTTCCCGTCTGCGGCGACCGGCGCCGACACCAGCTTCCGCCCGCTCACCGACCGGCTCCACGCGATGGGGCTGAAGGCCGGGATCTATTCGGACATCGGCCGCAACAGCTGCGGCCAGATCTACACCCCGGATTTCAAGAACCAGCCCGAAGGCAGCGTCGCCGAACGCGAAGTCGGGCTCTACGGCCATGTCGATCAGGACATGAAGACCTATTTCCGCGACTGGAATTTCGATTTCATCAAGGTCGATGCCTGCGGTATCCGGGGGCTGCCCGCGGACGCGCCGCGCGTGCGATCGGGCATGTATCGCGCGCTGCCGCCGCTGGTCGACATGCAGTCGCTTGGTCAGTCCGACGTCGCGGGTATCCGCCGTCTCTACGAAGATGTCGGGGCGGCGATCCGCGCCGAGGCGGCGGGACGGCCCTATGTCTATTCGCTGTGTCTCTGGGGCGCGGGCGACGTGCGCGCCTGGGGCAAGGACGTCGGCAACACCTCGCGCACCAGCGACGACATCCAGCCGCTCTGGCCGCGCATGCTGACCAACATGGACACCGTGACGCACCGTGCGCTCTATGCGCATCCCGGGTCGTGGAACGACGCCGACATGCTGTTCGTCGGGTCGGGCGATTTCGATCGCAGCCATCTCGTCGAGGCGCGGGCGCATTTCACGCTCTGGGCGATGCTGACCTCGCCGCTGATCATCGGCTATGACCTGCGCAAGCTGACGCCCGATCTGCTCGCGATCTTCGGCAATGCCGACATCGTCGCGCTGAACCAGGACCCGGCCGGCAACCAGGCGGTGCTCGCCTATGACTCGGACGAGGTGCAGATCCTCGTCAAGACGCTGGCCGACGGCAGCAAGGGCGTCGCGGTCGTCAACCGGACCGCGCAGCCCGCCAAGGCAACGCTGACCGCCGAGCATCTCAAGCTGCGCCCCGATACCGATGTCCGGTTGCGCGACCTGTGGAGCAAGGCGGACAGCAGCTTCCGCAAGGATATGGCCCTGTCGCTGGCCCCGCACGAGACGCGCGTGTTCCGCGCCGCGGGCATACGGCGCCTTGCCGACGGGCTCTATCTTTCCGAGCAGACCGGACGCGTCAATCCGGCGGTCGACGGGGTGGCGTCGCCCCAGGCCGATCCAACCATCCACCATTCGATCACCCCCTGGATCGGCACGCACGGGCCTGGCGAGCATCCGCAATATGGCGGCTGGGGCGGGGCCGAGGCGGACCGGGCCCCCTATGGCAAGCTGCTGCGGATCGCCGGGACGGACTTCGACACGGGGCTCGGCGTGCTCGGCCAGTCGCGTCTCGAGGTGCGCAACGCCGGGTTCACGCGCTTCGCAACGAAGGTCGGCGTCAACGATTCTGGCACCCCCAAGGCAGGCACGATCACGTTCGAGGTCTGGGGCGACGGGCGCCTGCTCGCGACCTCCCCGGCGATGGCGTTCGGCATGGCCGCCGCGCCGCTGCGCGCGGACATCAAGGGCGTGCGGATCGTCGAACTCGTCGCCCGCGGCAGCACCTCGACCGCGACGCAGCCCGTCGCCTGGGCGGAGGCGGCGCTGCTGCGATAGGCTGCGACCGGCCTTCGCCTATCGTGGCGCGCCGCCCGACGGTGTCAGTCGCGAAAGGCGGAAGCTGTCGATGTCGATCCAGCCCTCGCTGCGGGCGGGCGCGTAGCAGAACAGCGCGAACTGCTCACCTTGGAACGTGCCCGTCTGCCATGCGAAGGCGAGCGGGAAGTCACCGCCGAGCCCGGTCCAGCGAACACCGTCCGCGCTATAGGCGACCCGGCCCCGGCTCGTCGTGAAATCCATGTCGGTGCGCAGCCACAGTGTATTACCCTGCGGCAGGTCGGTGGTGGCACGCGTTTCGGTCTGCGCGCCCTCGACCCGGTCGGTCGTCACTTCCATCGCGACCCGTGCCCGGCGGTTCGCGTCGCGCGTCACGGTCAGGTTCGCGCTGATCTGTCCCAGCGTGCCGAAACCGCAGCGATCGCCGGGCGCCAGATGGCCGATATCCAGCTTCACCTCGCCGCGGCTCGCGGGCCCCTGCCCCTTTTGCGTCAGCGTGTTGCGCGCGGACCAGAAGCGTTCCGCCACGGTCGGGCGCAATCGCAGCCAGCCGGGGCGTGCGGCAAGCGACCAGCGTTCCGGTTCGGGATTATGGTTCCACTGCCATTGCAGCCCGAGCCGCCGCCCGTCGAAATCGTCCGACGTCGCGGGCTCGGCAAAACGATGGCCCGCGACCGGCTTGGCCGCCTGACGCGGCACGCGGCCCGGCGCGGCGGGAGTCCCCCAGATCGGCCAGTCGTCGCGCCAGAAGACCGGGCTCATATTGGTCATCCGCCCGATCGCGCCGCTATCCTCCATCACGAACCCGAACCAGCGTCCGTCCGGCAGATCGACCAGCGCGCCCTGATGCCCGCCGGTCGTGTCGTCGATCTGGTCGCGTGTTTCCCATGGCCCGAACAGGCTGCGCGACCGCGACACGGAGAGTGCGAGCCGCGGCGGCAGCGCGTTGAACAAATAGTAATAGTCGCCACGCCGCAGCAGCTTCGACCCTTCGGCCCCCTTAATATAATGGACCTTGCGCGATGCCGTGACGTGCGCCAGCGCGCGGTCGAGCGTCAGCAGCGTGATCGTCCCGTCGGCGGTGCTCGCAGTCGCGAGATAGGCGCGGCCGTCGGGCTCGATGAACAGGCCGGGATCGAACGCCTGGCGATCGAGCTCGTGGTAGCGCCACGGGCCGCGCACATCCCGGGCATACCAGATCCGCGTATTCTGCCCGACCGGCGTGTTCGCCAGATAATAGGTGCCCGCGTGATAGCGCAGGCTCGAGGCGTAGAGCCCCTTGCGATAGGCGTTGCCGCCGACCAGGTCATATTGCGGCCGACCCTCGAGACGCGCCACCAGATGCGACGTGATCGTCCAGTTCACCAGGTCGCGACTGTGCAGGATCGTGATCCCCGGCGTGTTCGCAAAGGTCGTCGACGCGAAATAATAGTCGCGACCGACGCGGATGATGTCGGGATCCGGATAGTCCGCATAGAGCACTGGGTTGCGATAGCTGCCATCGCCCTGATCCGACCGCCAGACCTGCGCCGAGGCCGCGGTCGCGAGGAGCAGGCCCGCGGCGAACGCCGATCCCGCCTTCATTTGCCGAACGCCAGCGCGCGCGCGAAGAACGGCATCATCTGGTCCTGCACACGTCCGGCAACGCCACTGGTATGATCGCCCGGATAGATCGCGAAGGCGTTGGCGATACCGTAGCGGTCGAGCGCTTCGTGAAACTTGACCGCGTCGTCCTTCAGGCCGTCGCGGTCGCCCACGTCGATCCCGATCGCGGCATAGCGGCGCAGGTCACCGGCATATTGGTCGAGCATGGCGAGCGGGGCGTTGGCGGCCCAGCGCGCGGTCACGTCGGGCTGGGCCTGGCCGTCCTTGACGGGCAGGTCGAGATAGAGCGGCGGGGCGTTGGGATTGGGCGACCAGGCAGCGGCGGTCGCGAGCTGCGCCCGCACGCCCCAAGGCAACGTCGCGCCGTCGTTGGGCGACTTCAGCGCCCGGATCGTCGCCTCGACCGCGGCGTCGGGGGTGCCCAGCGCGCGTGTCGACAGGCAGCAGGGGCTCATCATGTAGAGCGCGCCGAAAATGTCGGCATGCTTCATTCCGATCCGCGCGGTGCCATAACCGCCCATCGAATGCCCCGCGAGGCCGCGACTGCGACGATCCGCGATCGTCCGGTAATGCGTGTCGACATAGCCGACCAGATCGTGCGCGACGAAGCGCTCGAAATCGCCCACCGTCACCGACCGCGAATAGAAGGAGCCGTTATGCACCGTCTTGCTGTCGGGCAGCACGACGATCATTTCGCGGACACCCTTGGCGAACGCCCCCTCGATGGTCTGCGGCACATGGATCTCGCCGATCCATTGCTCAACGCCGATCGAATAGCCGTGCAGCGCATAGACCACGGGATAGCGCTTGCCCGGACTGGTCCGGTAGCCGGGCGGGAGGATGACGATAACCGCCCGGTCGGGACTATTCCCCTCCAGATTGCCGGTGATGGCGGGGGAATGAACGGTGATGCGCTCGACCGTGACGGCCTTCGCCCCCGGCACGACCGCGGGCGCCGGGGTCTTCACCTGCGCGCCCGCACTCCCGATCGATGCCAGCCCCAGCGCCGCGCCCAGCAGCCATGCTCCACACCGGTTCCGCATCGCATCCCCCATCCATCATCGCCGCCGAACACGTCATGCCCGGCCGGCCGGTCAGCGCAGATCGAGCACCAGCACCGACTTTGCCGGGACGGTCACGCTGAGCGTCCCACCCGCGATCCGGGCATTGGCAAAGGGCTGCGGGGTCACCGCATCCGGCGAATCGAAGCTGTTATGCGCGTCCATCGTCGGACCGGTGACGATCCGGCCGCTCGCCTGGGTCGCCTGCAACCCCGTCATCGCGACCGAGACCGGCATCGCCCGATTGGGGTCGAGGTTGACCAGCGCGACATGCACCTGCCCCGCCGCGTCACGCACCGCGGACGCGCTGACCGCGGGCACCGCCACCTCGTCCTTGTGATACCAGGGCGAGGTCAGCGTGATCGGCAACGACGTCGCGCCCTGCCACGGCTTGTACAGGTCGAACACCCAATAGGTCGGCGTCTTCACCATCCGGGCGCCGTCGGTCAGCAGCATCGCCTGCAGCACGTTCACCATCTGCGCGATCGCCGCCATCTTCACCCGGTCGGCATGGCGCGCGAAGATGTTGATGTTGAGCCCCGCGACGACGGCATCGCGCACCGAATTCTGCTGCTCGAGAAAGCCCGGATTGCTGCCCGGCGTCGGGTCATACCATGTCCCCCATTCGTCGACCGCGAGCATCACGCGCTTGGCGGGATCATATTTGTCCATGATCGCCGAATGCTTGGCGATGAACTCCTCCATCTGCAGCGTGTGCGCCATGGTGCTTGCCCATTCGCGCTCGGCAAAGCCCAGCGCCGGCCCCTTGTCGGCCCAGTCCTTGTCGCGCGGACGCGTGTAATAATGCAGCGCGAGCCCGTCGATATTCTTGCCGGCGATGCGCATCATCGCCTCGGTCCATTCATAATTCGAATCGCTCGGGCCGCTCGCGATCTTGAGCATCGGACCATTCGCGGACTTGGCGAACTGGGCATAGCGGTTGGTCAGGTCGGCGGCATATTCCGCACGCATGTTGCCACCACAGCCCCATAGTTCGTTGCCGATGCCGAGATACTGGATCTTCCACGGCGCGGCGTGGCCGTTGCGCTCGCGCTCCTTGGCCAGCACGGTGGTACCCTGCGGCGCGGTCATGTATTCGACCCATTGCGCGGTCTCGGCGGGCGGTGCGCTGCCGACATTAGCCGAGACATAGGTGCTGCCGCCCAGCCGGTCCATCAGCCCGAAATATTCGTGCGTGCCGAAACTGTTATCCTCGTTGACGCCGCCCCAGTTGGTATTGACCTTGGTCGGCCGCGCCTTGGTCGCGCCGATCCCGTCACGCCAGTGATATTCGTCCGCAAAACAGCCGCCGGGCCAGCGCACCATCGGTACGTTGATCGCCTTCATCGCCGCGAGCACGTCGCGCCGGTAGCCGCCGTCATTGGGAATCCGCGAGGTCTTGCCGACCCAGATGCCGCCATAGATGCCATGACCGAGATGCTCGGCGAACTGCCCGAACACGTCGCGGTGGATCTGTGGGCCGGGCTTGTCGGCCTGCAATGTCGCACTGGCCGTCTCCGCCGACAGGGTCTGCGCTGCGGCGCCGCCGGACAGCGCCGTGCCCGCAAGGATCAGCGGCGCGAGCAACGACGCTGCGGTCATGCGTCCCATGCTACGAGGGCGGATGGCGCACGACCGTGCGAGGCGAGGACTGATCCGGTTCATGCTCTCCCTTTCGGCCCCTTGGCGAGGCCCCGTCTTTTGAAGTTAATAGTAGGAGTAGTCGACTCTACGCGTCCGTCAACCGCGGTTGGTGACCGATGGCCGTGTCAGGGTCGCTTGAACGTCCACCGTCCCGCCGGGCTTGCCGGATCGAATGCCGCAAGGGTCGGCGTGCTCGCACCGATCGCGACCAGCGCGAGATCCCGCCCGTCCCCGGGCACGACCTTCGGTTTGATCCGGTAACTGCCGTCGGTGAGCTGATCGATCTGCCATAGGGGCTCGGCGCCTGCGGTGGCGGCGGTGATCGTCTCGACCTCCCCGTTCGGGGTGGCGGCGAGCATGCGCGACGTGCCTGCGATCGCGATCCGGTAATAGGGGGCGCCGAAATAGCCCCCCGCCGCGGGCACCGGCGTAATCGTCCACAACTGATGCGGCCGCACCAGATAGTCCGCCAGATCCACCCGGATCCGCCCGCGTGGCCAGTCGGCAGCATCCTGTGCCAGCGTCTGGTCGGGGATCGGCCCGACCGGATCGGTCGCGGCGGCCATGAAACTGCGGCGGACGTCGAACGGAATGCGGACGATATCGGTCGCCAGACTCAGGGCATAGCCGCTGCGCTCGGAGGCGATCTCATAGGTGCCCGGCGCCACCGTCTCGCCCACGACCGGCCAGCCGTCCGTCCACCGCAGGGGTTCGATCGCAAGGACACTCCGGCCGCTGCGATCCATGTCGGCTTCATAATGCAGCGACAGTTTCTCGACCCCGCCGGCGAGCGCGATCCGTCCGAAATGCCCCGGTCCGATGCGACGACCGCGCGCGCTGACGACCATCTTGCCGCCACCCCGCAGCAGCGGGATCCCCATATGGTCGAGATAGGGGCCAAGCGGGCTGCGCGCCCGGCCGGCACGGATGTGATAGGTCGAATTGGGTCCGTCGCAGCACGTGCCGTGCGTCCCCAGCAGATAATAATAGCCGTCGCGATACAGCATCGCGGTGGCCTCCATGTCGATCGCCACGTCGACGGGCACGTTGCCCACCATGCGCAGTCCCGTCTTCGGGTCGAGTTCGATCATCCGGATCGGGCCGAAATAGGTGCCGTAGGTCAGCCACAACCGGCCCTCGGCGTAGAGAAACGCAGGATCGATTGCATCCGCGGTCTCGACACCGTCGCTCGACGCGACGACGCCGATGTCGTGGAACTTGAAGCGCGGCGATGCCGGATCGAGCGACAGCGTCCACATCATCTTGACCTGGCTGGCATGGCCGCCCCCCATGCCCCCGCCGCCGACCGCATAGGCGACGTAATAGCGGTCGCCGATCCGAATGACGTCGGGCGCCACGCCGCCACCCGGCCGCTCGGGTCCGCCACGCCAGGTCCAGCCGTCGTCGGACACCAGCCCGCCGCCGCGGGTGCCGAACGTGTAGTATTTCCCGTCCGACAGGGTGACGGTCGAGGGATCGTGGATGAAGGGTTCGCCCGCCAATTGCCCGGCAGCGGGCGCTGCGCCCGCAAACCCCAGGCACACCGCGATCAGTCCGCACCGCATCCGGGTCCCTCCCTGTTGCCGAACCGCGGTATCGCGACGGTGGCTATCGAACATGGGTCGTCAGATCGGTGATCGGGCGGCCGGCTTCGTCGACGAAGCGGACGCAGAAGCTGCTCAGCCCGGGGCCGTTGATCACCGCGCCGCGGATGACGTTGCGTCCCTTGCGCAGCGTCAGGCGAGCCGAGAGCACGTCGTCCATCACCATGCGACGGTCGTTGAACAGCCCGACCGCCTCGGTGCCGTTCAGCCACCAGATCGATGCCGCGTTCGAACCGACCGCCAGGCGGACGTTGCGCTGCTCGCGGGGGCTGTCGACGATCGTCACCGCCCAGAATATCACGCCACAGGTCGGCGCCCCCAGTGCCTTGGCGAAGTCGAACAGCTTGACGTCGAACGCCTTCGAATCAAGCGCATGCCAGCGCAGTGGCGCGGCACCCGTCTCGACCTGCCCGTCCCTCGGGATTGCGGTTGGCGACCCTGGCAGGGATGCGGTCAAGGCCTGCCGGACATAAGTGGCGGTAAAGCCGGTGTTCGTACGATTGGGTTTCGCGATCGGTTCGAGCAACAACCAGCGGCGCAGAAAGCCGTCGCGGTCGGGCGTCGTCGCCGCGTCCGACACCGCCGTGAAATAGGGCGCCAGCGCGGGCGGTATCGATCTGGCCGCAGTCTGGGGATCCGCCACGGCGGCGATTGAGTCCGGACCTGGCCTCGCCAAGGGCTCCGCCGCCGTGCCGGGCGACAGGCCTGCCAGCAACGGCACGCATGCCCAGTGCATAAGCGATCCCCGCGGTGCGCGACGCCGATCGATGATGAGCCCCGTCATCTCTCTCCCTCCGCCACGGCATCGGGTCGATCCACCGACGCCTTCGCCCGATGCCTGCCCTGCTCGTAAGGCGCGAACGTAAGTCGATACCGCTATCATGTCCAGCCGCGTATCGGCTGGCATTCCAAGTCCTGATCACATGGTAGCGCCGCCGAAAGTTAGCGCTATAGTCTGAGTAAGATTGACCGATCAGCAATCGGCGATACCGGGACTTGGGAGAGGGTATATGACGGGAACAGCTTGGTTTTGCCTGCTGGGGACACTGGTTTCGACCGCGACGCCAGCCGTGGCGCGTGCACTGCCGCGCGACACCGCAGCCCCACAGGATGCCACCGCACGACCACGCATATTCCCTGCCCGCACAAGTCGGGCCGCGCGCCCGGCTGCGGCCGCACCGACGCTTGGCGAGGCGGGCTATTACGAGGCGCCGGCCGTCAACGTGCTGGTCTTCTCGAACTGGTATGACGGGCTGTTCGCCGATTCGAAGATCAGCGGCGTCGAGATCATCCAGCAGGGCGAACGGATCGCGACCAATGGCGATGTGCGCCTGTCCGCCACGCCGGGGCAATGGGATGCGACCGCCCGTTTCGTCGACCGGCAGGTCGATCGCGCGGCCGGCACCGTCACCGTCACGCTCGAATATCCCGATTATAACTGGCGATACCGGATCCGCTCCTCGACCAAGGGCGCGGCCGTCGCGCTGGCGGTCATCCTCGACACGCCCGTTCCCGCGGCGCTCGCGGGCAAGGCAGGATTCAACCTCGAATTCCTCCCCGCCGCCTATTTCCACCACGGCTATATCGCCGACGATCGCAGCGGCGTCTTCCCGCTGCACCCCGCCGACACGATGACCGCGACGCCACAGCGCAATGCGGCGAGCGGTCGCGCCGAGGGGCCTGGCGCAGAGCCGAACGCCATCGCGCAGGGCACCCGCTTCGTCCTCGCGCCCGAGGATCCCGCCCGCCGCGTGACGATCCGCTCGAGCGCGCCGGTGCAGCTGTTCGACGGTCGTAACCAGGCGCAGAATGGCTGGTTCGTGCTCCGCTCGCTCCTCCCCGCCGGGCGAACCGGGACCGTGCTCGAATGGGAGGTCCAGCCGAACAGCGTGCCGGGCTGGCTGCGCGCGCCCGTGATCGCGCATTCGCAGCTCGGCTATGCCCCCGGCGCACGCAAGGTCGCGACGATCGAGCTCGACCGCAACGATCGCACGACGGCACCCGCGCGCCTGCTGCGGGTCGGTGCCGATGGCAGCACGACAACGGTCAAGACCGCACCGGCGACCCGCTGGGGCGATTATCTGCGCTACAGCTATCGCCAGCTCGATTTCAGTGACGTCCGCCAGCCCGGGCTCTACATGCTCGAATATGGCGCGACGCGCACCGCGCCGTTCCGCATCGCCGACGACGTCTATGCGGGCGCATGGCATCCGACGCTCGACGTCTACTTCCCCGTCGCGATGGATCACATGTACGTGAACGAGGGCTATCGCGTCTGGCATGGCGACGCGCACCGCGACGATGCGCGCCAGGCGCCGCTGAACCACGAGCATATCGACCTTTATGCGCAGGGGCCGACCACCGACACGAAGTACAAGCCGGGGGAGCATATCCCCGGTCTTGCGGTCGGCGGCTGGTTCGACGCGGGCGATTTCGACATCCGTACCCAGTCGCAATATCAGGTCGTCCGGTCGCTGGTCGACACCTGGGAGCAATGGCGCCCGACGCGCGACACCACCGCGGTCGACTGGACCCGTCGCCGGACCGAGATCCACGTCCCCGACGGCACGCCCGATCTGCTCCAGCAGATCCGCCACGGCACGCTGCAGCTGGTTGCCCAGTTCGATGCGGTCGGTCATGCGATCCACGGCATCGTCGAGCCCGACGTCGCGCAATATACGCATCTCGGCGACGCATCGACCAAGACCGACGGACTGATCCACGATCCGGCGCTGAAGCTCGGCGAGGAACGCGGTGGCCGCAGCGGCACCCCCGATGATCGCTGGGCCTTCACGACCAAGGCGTCGGCGCTCAATTATGGTTCGATCGCCGCGCTTGCCGCCGCATCGCGCTCACTTGGCGAGGCCGATCCGGCATTGGCGAAGACGGCGCTGGGAATCGCGACGCGCATCTGGGCGGAGGAGCAGACTCATGCGCCCGACCTGTACCAGCATGGCAACACCACCGGTGGCCCGCTCGACTCGGAGCGGTTCGCCGCCGCTGTCGAGTTGCTGCGCACGACCCGTGACCCGCGCTACGCCACCGCGGTCCAGACGCTATGGCCGGCGATGGAGCGGCGCTTCGCGTTCAACCTGCGCGACGCCGTCGCCGCGATCCCGCTCATGCCGCAAAGCTATCGCGAGGGCATGATCCCCGCGGTCCGCGCCTATGCGGCCGCGACGGTCAAGGCGGCCGCGGCAAACCCGTTCGGCGTGCCGATCACGACGGGCGGCTGGGCCGGAAGCGGCACGGTGATCGCCGGTGCGCTGAACGCCTATGCGCTGCACAAGGCGTTTCCCGACATCATGCCCGCCGATCCGGTGTTCCGCGGTGCGGAGTTCCTGTTGGGGCATCACCCCGGTTCGGACATCTCGTTCGTGTCGGGCGTCGGGACACGATCCAAGGAGGTCGCTTACGGTAACAACCGCGCCGACTTCTCGTTCATCGTTGGCGGCGTGGTGCCGGGCGTCCTGATCGTGAAGCCCGATTTTCCCGAAAATCACGAGGACTGGCCGTTCTTCTGGGGCGAAAACGAATATGTCATCCCCGAGGGCGCAATGTGGATCGAACTCGCGCACGCGGTTCAGAATCTCGCGGGCAAGCCTCCGGCGAAGTGACGCGCAGCGGGTGCCGCGCCTAGCGCCGCACCCGCGTGACGTGACCCATCTTGCGGCCGGGCCGCGCCGTCCCTTTGCCGTAGAGGTGGAGATGCGCGCCCGGTTCGGCGAGCAGATCCCGCCAGCGATCCGCGTCGCTGCCGATCAGATTCTCCATCGTCGCCCCGCGCCCGGTCAGCGTCGGCGCGCCGAGCGGCAGGCCGCAGATCGCGCGGATATGGTTCTCGAACTGCGAGCATTCGGCGCCCTCGATCGTCCAGTGCCCCGAATTATGCACCCGCGGCGCCATCTCGTTGAACACCGGCCCGTCCGCGCCGACGAAGAATTCGCAGGCCAGCACGCCGACATAGTCGAGCTCGGTTGCGATCCGCTCGGCAAGCGCCGCCGCCTCGTCCGCCTGCGCCAGCACGGCGGCGGGCGCGGGCACGGTAGAGTGCCGCAGGATCGCATCACGGTGGAGGTTGAGCGGCGGCGCGTAGCGGACGATGCTGCCATCCAGCCCGCGCGCAATCAGGATCGAGAATTCATGCTCGAACGGCACGAACGCCTCGAGCACCGCGGGGCCACCGATCGCATCCCAGGCGTCCTGTGCACCCTCGGGCGCGTCGATCTTCACCTGCCCCTTGCCGTCATAGCCGAACCGCGCGGTCTTGAGCACCGCAGGCGTCCCGACCCGCGCTAGTCCCTCGCGCAGGCTCGCAAGGCTGTCGACCGCCGCCCATTTCGCGGGCCGGCCACCGACGCTCTCGACGAAGCGCTTCTCGCCGATCCGCTCCTGTGCGACCCGCAAGGCGCGCGGGCTTGGATGCACGGGCACACGGTCGGCGAGCCATTCGACCGGCTCGACCGCGATATTCTCGAATTCATAGGTCACCACGTCGCAGGCGTCGGCGAAATCGGCGAGCACGATGCGGTTGTGATAATCGGCGCGCGTCATCGTCGAGGCGGACTGCGCGGCGACGCTTTCCTGGTCGGGGGCGAGCACATGCGTGTGATAGCCGAGCTGCGCTGCGGCGGTCGCGAGCATCCGGCCGAGCTGACCTCCGCCAAGGATGCCGATGGTCGATCCGGGGGGAAGCGGCGTCATGTCGGCGTCTTTCAGGCTGGGTCGGTGGCGACGGAATCGGTCTGCGCGGCGCGCCAGGCTTTCAGCCGCTCGGCCAGCGCGTCGTCGGCGGTCGCGAGGATCGCCGCGGCGAGCAGCCCCGCGTTGATCGCACCCGGCTTGCCGATCGCCAGCGTGCCCACCGGAATACCGCCCGGCATCTGGACGATCGACAGCAGGCTATCCATGCCCTTCAGCGCCTTGGATTCGACCGGCACGCCGAGTACCGGCAGGTGCGTCATCGCGGCCGCCATGCCGGGCAGATGCGCCGCACCGCCCGCGCCCGCGATCACGACCTTCAGGCCCCGATCGGCGGCGGTGGTCGCATAGTCGTAAAGCCGCTGCGGCGTACGATGCGCGGACACGACCCTGGTCTCGTACGCGACACCGAGCGCATCGAGCGTCTCGGCGGTGTGGCGCATCGTCTCCCAGTCGGAGGTGCTGCCCATGATGATGCCGACTAATGCCACGGTGGCCCCCAGATCCAAGGAGCGCCGTGCCTAGCGATGGGCACGGGCTAGGGCAACTCCCCGTCATCCTGGGCTAGACCCAGGATCCAGAGCCACGAGCACGCGGCCCTTTGGGCTCTGGATCCTGACTTTCGTCAGGATGACGGCTTTGCGTGCCTCAGCGCTCGCTCAGATAGTAACGATCGGTCGCATTCAGGTCCGCGTCCAGCTCGTACACGATCGGCTGACCCGTCGGGATCTCGAGGCTCGTGATCTCGTCGTCCGGGATGTTGGACAGGTGCTTGACCAGTGCGCGCAGCGAATTGCCATGCGCCGAGATCAGCACGCGCTGCCCGTCCTTGAGCGCAGGCGCGATCCGCGCGTCCCAATAGGGCAGCACGCGATCGATCGTGTCCTTCAGGCTCTCGGCCTTCGGAATGGTGATACCGTCGTAACGCCGGTCCTTCGACAGGTCGAACTCGCTGCCATCCTCGAGCGGGGGCGGCGGCACGTCGAAGCTGCGGCGCCAGATATGGACCTGCGCGTCGCCATGCTTGGCCGCGGTCTCGGCCTTGTCGAGCCCGGTGAGCCCGCCATAATGCCGCTCGTTCAGCCGCCAGTCCTTCTCGACCGGCAGCCACAGCCGCCCCATCGCCTCGAGCGCGATGTTCAGCGTCTTGATCGCGCGCGTCTGCAGGCTGGCAAAGGTCTGGTCGAAATCGAGACCCTTGGCCGCCATCAGCTCGCCTGCCGCCTTGGCCTCGGCCTCGCCCTTGGCAGTCATGTCGACGTCCCACCAGCCGGTGAAACGGTTTTCGAGGTTCCAGCTGGACTGGCCGTGGCGGATCAGGACGAGTTTGGGCATGCGGGCTCCTGCAATGGCGAGGGACGAAATGGAAATGCGGCGATCGCCCCCTAACCGTCATCCTGACGAAAGTCAGGTTGACGGTTAGGGATCAGATCGCGTCGATTACATCCGCGAGCGTCTCGAGCATCGCGTGCGCAAGCTGCTTCGACCGTTCCGGCGACCAGCCATATTCGGCATCGGGATTCGCGTCGTGATCCTTGAACGGCATCTCGAGCGTCATCGACACCGCGCCAAAGCGCTCGGCAAGCTGGTTGGTCGACATCGACAGGTTGGCGGTGCCGGGCGCGGACTTGGGATAGCCCTTGTCGGTCTGGAAGTCGGGTGTGTGCGCCGCGAGACGGCGGCCATAGTCGTAGAATTTCTCGCCATGCGCATCCGTCCAGGACGGGATGCCCTCATAGCCCGCGATGAAGTTCGCCGGGATCGCCTCGTCGCCATGAATGTCCATCGCGACGTCGACGCCGGTCGCGTCCATCGCGTTGCGGACGCACAGCACCTCGGGGCTCCTTTCCGCGCTCGGCGTCGCCCATTCGCGGTTGAGGTTCACGCCGGCCGCATTGGTGCGCAGATGCCCGCGGTACGTGCCGTCGGGGTTCATGTTCGGCACGACGTGGAACGTCGCCTTTTCCAAAAGCGTCGCGGTAACCGGATCGGCGGAATCGGTCAGCCGCTCCAGCGCGCCCTCCATCCACCATTCGGCCATCGATTCGCCGGGATGCTGGCGGCCATAGATCCACACCTGCTTGGGCCCGGTGCCGATCGTGAAGGCATCGATCGCCTGCCCGTCGAGCGACTGGCCAAGCTCGCGGTGCGTGACGCCCGGCAGCAGGGCGGTCCGCGCGACCAGCGCCGCATGCATCTCCATCGTGTACGGCGCGAAATAGGCGAACCAGGCGAGGTCGGTATCGGCGGTGAAATCGAATTCGAGCACGCCATCGGCGTAGCGGGTTTCGATCATCCGCCACGCCTGCCGATCGGTGCTCGCCCGCGCCTTGTAGCCGGGCCAGCCGAACGGATAGGCCGAACTACCGGCATTGAGGATCCGGTAGGTCAGCGTCCGGCCTGCCGCCCCCGCCACGCGGAAGTAGAACCACTGGAAATAGTCGGAGTCGCGGTCCTTGACGATTTCCAGGTCGATCCGGTCGCCATCGACCCGCACGAGGCGGATATTGCCGCCATCGAAGGCGGCGTTGATGGCGAGAGGGGTGGTGGCGGCGGCGGCGGTCATCGGGCGATCGTTCATTTCACCTGGATAGTGCGACCGGACTCGCCGGGGAACCCCGCGAACAGCGCGCTGGCGAGCTTTTCGGCTTGGATCTGGCTCGTCGCATCGGGCTTCCTGGCGTCGGCGAAGGTCTGCGCCCGCCCCTCCCAGACCGGCGACTGGTCGAGCGACCGCTTGATCGTCACCGCCATCTCGGTGACCAGGATTGCGTCGCGGCCGCCCCCACCAATCGGAAAGCCGACCCCGCCGCCAAGCCCCACACCGCCGCCGCCCCGGCCGCCGCTGAAGCCACCGCCGCCGATCCCGACGCTGAACGGCGACCGCTTGGGCGGCCCTGCCTGCGTGGTGCGCGTAAAGGCGACGGTCGCGATCAGCATCGGCTTGGCACCCGGCGCGGGCGGGTTGTACCCGACCTTGATCAGCTGGCCCTGCACGGCGGCGGCATAGCTCTTGAACTCGAGGCTCGCCGGTGCGCCCGCAGTCAGCGGCTGGACCGCGATCGTGCCGCGGTCGAGCGGTTCGCCGAGGTGATAGCGCAAGACCTCGGTCGGCGGCAGCGACGGACCGGTCGCGCAGGCCGTGAGGGATGCGCCCGCCAGCGCGAGAACCATGATCGAACGAACCGCCATCGGGACTTCCTTAGAATGTTGCGCTACAGTAACGCTTGGACCAGCCGGGAGGGTTCCCGGCCGGAACGAGTGCGTCTGTTGCTTGACTTGGACACACCCCGCCATTAGGCGATCCCGTCTTTCCGCACACCTAGATTTGAAAAGAAGCGAATCGATCATGAAGATCCGCAATTCCCTGAAGTCGCTCAAGGATCGTCACCGCGATAACCGCGTGATCCGTCGTCGTGGCCGTACCTACGTCATCAACAAGACCAACCGTCGCTTCAAGGCACGCCAGGGCTAAACCCCTGAAGACCAGCGTCATTTTTGACGTCGGTCGTGTCCTGTACGATTGGGATCCCCGGATCCTGTACGAGCGCCTGATCGATGACGATCGGGCGCTCGACGCGTTCCTGCGCGATGTCGTCACGATCGACTGGCATTTCCAGCATGATGCTGGCCGCGACTTCGCCGACACCTCGGCGGAGCTGGCCGCGTTGCATCCGCAGCATGCCGACCTGATCGCCGTCTGGGGCCCGCGCTTCAACGAGAGTATCGGCCCGGCGATTTCGGGGATGCACGAACTCGTCCGCGATCTCGACGCAGCCGACGTACCGCTGTTCGCGATCACGAATTTCAGCCACGAATTCTGGCCGCCGTTTCGCGCGCGCGAATCGGCGATGTTCGACCGCTTCCGCGACATCGTCGTGTCGGGCGACGAGAAGATCGTGAAGCCCGACCCCGCCATCTATCGGCTCGCGCTCGATCGGTTCGGTGTGCGTGCGGACGAGACGGTGTTCGTCGACGACAATTCGGCCAATATCGCCGCCGCACGCGCGCTCGGGATCGAATCGGTGCTCTTTACCGATGCCGCCAGCTTCCGCTCGCGACTCGTCGAACTCGGCCTGCCAATTGCCGCTACGGGCGAAACGC
The DNA here is from genome assembly GCF_000732685.2 of Sphingomonas sp. STIS6.2. Classification (NCBI taxonomy): domain Bacteria; kingdom Pseudomonadati; phylum Pseudomonadota; class Alphaproteobacteria; order Sphingomonadales; family Sphingomonadaceae; genus Sphingomonas; species Sphingomonas sp. STIS6.2. Next base: position 44,089 of record NZ_JPDP02000014.1, on the reverse strand, counting down.
CCCCGCGCTGAACCGTGCGCGCACGACGATGCGCGCCCGTACTTCCCATAGAAGCGCCCGAAGACCGCGCATCGGATGTGCCACGTCAGGACCGATCGTGTCGCCTGATATGGCAACCCGCTCCGACGCCGCTGGCCAGCCGGAGAGTCACCTCGCCTCGCACACGCCTACGACGAACCGCCTCCTTCCCGGGGCGGACAGAAGGAACATCACGACAACTGGTGGAAATGGTTGAGGAATGTTCATCATTTCTACGCTATAGAGAGGGTCACGGGATTGGGGTTTTTCGGGAATTTCGATGTACGATGAACAGGGCGCACGGCGAGATCGTCGTGCCATTCTAAAGAACGGTCTTGTATTGGCCGGTGCACTTGCAGTTCCGAGTGCGGTATCTGCAACGCAACGTCTTACGGCACGCGATTTGAAGCCGATGACTCAGCCACCATTGCCGCGTTCGCCGGCGATGCCGATTTCGTCGTCGCGCGTCGTGCGCCCTGAATTGCTGCGCCAGGCGATGGCCGCGCTGGGTCGCAACGGCAGCCGGATCCCGCATCATGACCGGATCGCGATCGCCGACTTCACCGCGTCGTCGTCGCAGCCGCGGTTCCACTTCGTCGACCTCGCCAGCGGCCGCAGCACGTCGCTGCTCGTGTCGCACGGCAGCGGTTCGGACCCGGCGCATACCGGCTATCTCGAGCGTTTCTCGAACGCGTTCGGCTCGAATGCGTCGTCGGAAGGCGCCTTCGTGACCGACGATTATTATGTCGGCAAACATGGTCGGTCGCAGCGGCTGATCGGGCTCGATCGCACCAACAACAACGCACTCGGTCGGGCGATCGTCGTCCATTCGGCCTGGTATGCGAACAAGGACATGATCGCGTCGCACGGCATGCTCGGCCGCAGCCAGGGCTGCTTCGCGGTCGGCGAGAAGGATCTCGATCAGGTGTTTGCACGCCTGGGTCAGGGCCGGATGATCTTCGCCGCGAAGGTCTAAGGCGCGCGCCGGTTGGCGAATCGCGCGGCGTACGCCGCCGATCGCCCCGGACCATAACAGCGCGGGCAGCCCGGCATAGCCAAGCCCGAGATGCGCCGGCCGTGCGGCAAGAAGGTCGGCGACCCCCAAAGTCCCCGCGCGCAGGCCGGCCCGCCCGACACCGCGCCAGCGCCGCGCGGTTTCCCACCGGATCAGCCGGCAATCAGCCCCGGAACAGCGATGCCGCGCGAGAAACTCGGCCTGGATCGCCCCCAATGCGGAGCCTAGCGCCGTCAACGCCGCGAGATCAGGCACCGGGCGCCGTGCCAGGATGTGCGCCACGATCAGCGCTGCGATCCGGTCCACCTGTTCGCCGAACAGATCCGCATGCCGCTCGGCCAGAATCGCCGCGGCCACGGTCTCCATCCGCTCGGTAAACCGTTTCGAGACCCTGCCCGCGTGCACGCGGTACACCATCAGCGGCTCGTCGAGGCGTGCGATCGCGCCAAACCGGCGGATCCGCTGATACAGGTCGAAATCCTCCGCATAGAGCCGCTCGGGCCGCATGAACGGATCGAGCCGCCGCGCCGCGTCGGCCCGGATCATGACCGATGACCAGATCAGCGGGTTCTCGATTCCTGTCAGCCAGTCGATGAGCATGGGCGTGGTGATCGCGGCATGGTCGGAAGGCCTGATGTCGCCGTCGATCAGCAGGTCCGCCGCCGTCCCGAGCAGCACGGTCGCAGGGTTCGCCTCCAGATACGCGACCTGGCGGGCGAAGCGGTCGGGGCGACAGAGATCATCGGCATCAAGCGCGGCGATATAGCGGCCTCGCGCTGCAGCGACCCCGGCGTTGCGCGCCAGCACGGGGCCGCCATTGACCGGCATCGCCACCAGCCTGACGCGCGGATCGGACCAGCCCGCAACGCAGGCGCGGGTCGCGTCGGTCGAGCAGTCGTCGACGACGATCACCTCGAAATCGGTGAAAGACTGCGCGGCGAGGCTGTCGAGCGTGGCGGGCAACAAGGCTGCGCCATTATACACCGGCATGACGACGCTGATGACCGGATCGGGCCTGGGGCGGACGGCACGCGTCATCGAGGGGGAGCACTCGGCATCCCCCTCCCCTTGCACGGTCAGGCTTTAACGGGCGATTACGTAGAGTTACGCGGCCCCCGCTCAGCGCGCCCTTCGCTCAGCCCTTCGCGATCCAGGCATCGCCGATCTCGCGCAGCATATCGAGCGGCACGCGACCATAAGCGAGCACCGCCGCATGATAGGCCTTGAGGTCGAACGCATTGCCCATCTTCGCCTTGGCGCGCTCGCGGATATCGACGAACACCGAATGGCCAAGCTTGTAGCTCGCCGCCTGCCCGGGATTGACGCAATAGCGCTCGACCTCGCGCGTCGCGAAGCCCTCCGCCTCGCCTTCCGCGTCGATGAAATGGCGGATCGCCTGTTCGCGGGTCCAGCGCAGGTGATGGATGCCCGTATCGACGACACAGCGGTTCGCGCGGAACAGCTGGAACTTCAGATAGCCGAGCCGCCCGAGCGGATCGTCGTCATACATACCGATCTCGTCCGCGAGCTGTTCGGCGTAAAGCGCCCAGCCCTCGCCATAGCCCGAAAAACTCGTCATCTTGCGGATCAGCGGCAGCCGCGTGTTCGACAGCGCAAGCCCGCTCTCCATCTGATGCCCCGGCAGACCCTCGTGATAGACCGTCGTCGCGAGGCAGAATTTGGGCCAGTCGGCGCTGTCCTTCAGGTTGAAATAGACCAGCCCCGGGCGCGAGCCATCGATCGCCGGTGGTTGTGCGAACGCCGCGGCGGCACCGGCTTCGGTCTGCGCAGGCACGCGCCGCACTTCGAACCCGTAAGGCGGCATCCGCTCGAACACGCTTGGCAGTTTCGCGCGGATCGCCGCGAGCCGGTCGTTGCAATAGGCGATCGCCTCGCGCTTGCCCGCATCGGTGTTGGGATAGAGCTGGTCGGGATTCTTGTAGAGCGCCGCCATCCGCGCACCGATGCTCCCCTTGCTGTACCCCTGTTTGCGCAACAGCGTATCGAGCTGCGCCGACAGCATCTTCGCCTGGTCGAGCCCGAACCTGTGCACCTCGTCGGGTGACAAATTGGTCGTCGTCGTTGCGTGCAACGCGGCGGGATAAAAGGCGGCGCCCTCCTTCAGCTTCCACACGCCGGCATCATGCGTGGCCGCCCGGCGGAGGTCGCGGGTCGCGGCAATCTGCCGGTCGAGCGCGGGCAGCACCGCCGCGTCATAGATCCGCGCGGCATCGCGGCCATAGCTTTCGCCCAGCCCCTTGGCCGCCGCGCGCCGGACGAGACTCTGCACGACCAGCGCCTCGCTTGCGGGCTGGCGCGTCTTGGTCATCTGGTCGAGCGCGAGGTCGAGGATGAAGTCGGGGGCGACCACGCCGACGCCCGCGTCATGCTGCATGCGCGCGGTGTTCGCGTCAATCTGTCCGGCAAACGCCTGGAGCCGCTGCAGATAGGCGTCGGCGTCGCCCTTCGTCTCGATCCGGTGCTTGGTGTCGAGGAAATCGGGCACCGACTGATACGCACCCGACAGCTGCGACACGACATAGGGGCTGGGGCCATAGGACGTGCCGCCGAAATCGAACGCCTGCACCGCCGCCGCCGACCGCCGCGTATAGACCACGCAGTCGAGGTCGATCCGCTCCGCCGGCGACAGCCCAGCGCGGTCGATCGCTGCAAGCTGCGCCAGCTCGGCCCTGGTCTGCACCTTCGCCGCGGCGATTCCTGCCGCCGACGGGTCCGACAGCTTCGCGCGCAGATCGGCGTTGGCGCCGGTATCGAGCCCGAGCGAGGTCGCACTCTCGGGACTGCGCCGCAACTGCGCCTGGACGAGCTGGTCGAACAGCCGCGACAGCGGCGTCGCGGGCGTCTCTGCCGCCTGCGCGAGTACCGGTACCAGCGATGCCGCACCGCCCAGCATCGTGCCGGCGAGCACCGCACGGCGATGGATCTTCAAACTCATCCCACTCTCCGAAATGCAAACGGCCCGCCTTCCACCGGGAAGACGGGCCGTTCTTCGTCACGTCATGATGCCAGAGGCGATCAAGCGGTGCGCGTTCCCGACAGCGGGAAGCTGCCGAACGCGCCTGCACCGACGGTGCCGGTCATCGTGTCGCCATCGACGGTCGCCTTGCATTCTAGCGTCATCGGCATCGGCACGGTCATCGCCTGCTTCCAGCTCAGCGTGTCGCCATCGACCTCGCCGGTCACATCCATGCCGCCCATCGCACCCGACACCGCGCCCGAAAAGCTGGTGTCCGCACTGTTCACGGTCAGCGTCATCTTCTGATCGCCGAGCGGCGACTTCACGACGCAATCCCAGCTGCCATCGACATTTGCCATGCTATTCTCTCCTTCGATTACTTGGCCTTGGCCGCAAGCGGCGTCACCGGAACCACCGGCAGCCCCGCGACCGAAGCCGCGCTCACGACCTCGACCGGCAACCCCAGGCTGTCAAGCTGCGGCTTGACCGTCTTGGCATCGCCGACGACCACCCACGTAAATTTCTTCACGTCGATGACGCCCGCGATCGCGGTGTTCAGCTGCGGCAAGGTCAGCGCGCCGTAGCGTCGCGTGATCGTCGCGTAATAATCGTCGGGGCGCTTCAACAAATCATTCTGCTGCATCGCGCCGAGCACCGCGCCCGACGTCTCGAAGCTGCCCGGCAACGCGCGAATCCCGCCGTCGATCGCCAGCCCGAATTCGGTCTGGGTCATCGGCTTGGTCGTCACGAACTGCGTCACGTCCTGTTGCAGCGCGGTGATCGACGGGCCGGTCTTGTCCGCCTGCACCCCGGCCGAAATGCCATAGGGCGCATCGAACGCGGCCGTCTGGAACCGCCCGCCTGCGCCATAGGACCAGTGCTTCTCCTCGCGCAGGTCCATGTTGATCCGGCTGAGGAAGCTGCCGCCCAGCGCATCGTTCGCGGTGTTGAACACGAGCATGTCGTCGCTGCCCTTCAACCCGGTCCGCTGGCCCGCGAGAATCAGCGACTGCGGGCTGTTGGGCCGGTCGACCAGCACGATCTTCGGTGTCAGCGGCGTGCGCGTCGTCGGGAAGCTCTTGACCCCCGCCGGCCCCTGCGACGTCCAGTCGCCAAACCCGCGGTCGAGCACCGCCCTGACCTCGGCGAGCGGGCGGTCGCTGACGACGAAGATCTTCGCCTTGTCGGGGCGCAGCCACGCCTGCTGGAACGCGACCAGGTCGGCGCGCGTCAGTGCGGCGACCGCCTTCGGATCACCGCCACCCATCGCCTTGCCGTAAGGGGTATCGCCGTTGATCAGCTTGCCGATCACGCGGTTGCCCAGGCCCTGCGGGCTGGTCAGTTCCTGCTGGATGCCGGCCAGCTGCTGGTTGCGGACCCGGCCGACCTCCTCGTCGGCGAAGGCCGGATTGCGCGCGATATCCGCGAACAGCGCGACCGCGGGCGTCAGGTTCGCGCTCGGCACGCTCATCGACAGCGTCGTCCGGTCGAGCGAGGTGCCCGTCCCGATCGATGCGCCCAGCCGCTCGCGCGCCTCGGCCAGTGCGATCCCGTCGAGCGTTCGCGTCCCCTCGTCCATCACGCTCAGCGTCAGCTGCTGCGTGCCGAGCTTGTCCGCGACATCGGCGGCATAGCCCGCGTCGAAGCTCAGCACCGCCTGCGTGATCGGCACCGCATCGCGCCGCGCATAGACAAGCTCGATCCCGTTCGACAGCCGCGCGCGCTCGACCGCAGGGAAGGCGAGTCCGGTCAGTTTGCCGACCGCGGGGATGCCGCCCGCGCGCGTGCCCTTGACCGGCGTCTCGGCCGCGGGCTTCACCGCGACCGCAGGCGGTACGACCGCCTCCTCATATTTGTCGCGCTCGCCGTCGACGACGGTCAGCGTATAGGCGGGGCGTGTCAGCCAGCGCGTCGCGGCGGCCTTGACGCTCGCCGGCGTCTGCGCCGCGATAGCCGCCAGCTCCTTCTTGTAGTGGCCCGGGTCGTTCGCATAGAGCGCGCCGCCCGCCAGCGCGACCGCCTTGCCGCCGAACCCGCCGACCGATTCATAGCCGCGGATTCGTCCAGCGACCGCCTGCGTCTGGACGCGCTGGATCTCATCCGCGGTCGGTCCGGTCTTCAGGAAGTCGGCAAGGATCTCGTCGAGCCGCTTCGACACGACCGCGGGATCGACGCCCGGCCGCACGATCGCGCGGATCGTGAACATGCCGATCTGCGCCATGTCGCTATAGCCGGCGGACACGTTGACCGCGAGCTTCTCCTTGCGGACCAGCGCATTGTCGAGCCGCGACGAGGCGAGCCCGCCCAGCACCGTACCACCGACGTCGAGCGCCGCGGCATCGGGATCGAGCATCCCCGGCACCGCCCAGTTCTTGCTGATCATGACCGCGGCGACGCGGTCCTTCATCACCTCGTTCACCGGTGCGGTGAGCGTCGGCACGGTGACGGTCGGCAGGACCGACTTGGGGCCCGTCTTGATATCGCCGAAATATTTCTCGACCAGCGGCTTTGCGGTCGCCGCATCGACATCGCCCGCGAGCACCAGCACCGCATTGTTGGGGCCGTAATGCGAGCGGAACCAGTCCTTCACATCGGCAAGGCTGGCGCGGTCGAGATCCGCCATCGACCCGATCGGGGTGTGGCCATAGGGCGTGTCCGCAGGGAACAGCCCGCCGAACAGTTTGTACTGGACCAGGCCGTAAGGCTGGTTGTCGCCCTGGCGCTTCTCGTTCTGGACGACGCCGCGCTGCTCGTCGAGCACGCCCTGCGTGATCGCGCCGGTCAGATGCCCCATCCGGTCGCTCTCGAGGAACAGCGCGCGCTCGAGCGCGGCGGCGGGGACCGTCTCGAAATAATTGGTCCGGTCGAACGAGGTCGTGCCGTTGAAGTCGGTCGCCCCGACCTCCTTCAGCGGCGCGAAGAAATCGCCCGGCGCATTCTCGCTGCCGTTGAACATCAGATGCTCGAAAAGATGCGCAAAGCCCGTGCGGCCCTGCGGCTCGTGCTTCGACCCGACATCATACCAGACCGACACCGCCACGACCGGCGCCTTGCGATCGGTGTGCACAATTACGCGCAACCCGTTCTTCAGCGTGAACTGCTGATAGGGAATATCGACCGAGGTGACGAGCGTGGCGACCGGCGCCGGCTTTGCGACCTGCGCGCCAACCGGCGCGACAAGCGCGGCGGTGGCGACGCCAGCTAGGGCCAAGAGCTTCAACGACATGGATTTTTCCCCGGAATACGACGACTGTTATACCAAGGTATAACAGTGGATTGCCGCCCCGCAAGCTGCCGCCTTCGCGGTTGGCGCGGATCTCGATCGATCCTTGGCGCCACGACCTGCGCCGGCCGCCCGCACCATCGCCGGATCCGCTCCCGTGGCTAGCGCAGCAGCCCCGCAGCGCGGAGCGCACCGTTGATCATGTCGCCGACCTGCGATCGGCCCGGACTGTGACTCCATGGATGCGGACGGGGCGATGCGGGCTTCGGCTTCGCGCGGGTTGCCGCCGCGCGCGCCGATGGGCGCTCGATCAGCCCGAAGAACGCGGCGCTGTGCAACGTCGACGAGATCCCCGCCTCCAGCATGTGCGGACCCGGCTGGCCGAGACCGTCGGCGCCCGTCGTGGCCAGCGGTGTGCCGTGACCCAGCCCGCGGATCCGATACTCCTCGACCGCGGCACGGCCCTGTGCGTCACGCCAGAGGCGATGGGCATGGCCTTCGACCTGTTCGACCTCGTCGGGTGCGTAGGCGAGCCCGTGCACGCCGCGCCACTGTGCGACGATCGCATCGGCATTGGCGGGCACCACGGTCGCATCGACATCGCCGTGCCAGACCGAGACGCGCGGCACGCGTCCGCCGGCCGGCGCCGCGCCGTCGACCAGTGCGGCCAGCGCGGAATCGGCGGGCAGGCCCCGCCCGCGCATCCGGTCGAGCGCCTGCGACATCGAAGTCGCGGTGCCATAGGGAAGACCTGCGATGATCGCCCCGGCAGCGAACAGCTCGGGATAGGTGGCGAGCATCACGCCAGCCATCGCGCCGCCGGCCGACAATCCCGTCACATAGATGCGGTCGGGATCGATCGCGACGTCACGAACCATCGTGGCGATCATCGACCGGATCGACTGCGCCTCACCGCCACCGCGGCGAATGTCCTCGGCGTCGAACCAGTTGAAGCAGAGATTGCCGTTATTCGCGCGCTGCTGCTCGGGATAGAGCACGGCGAACCCGTGCCGGTCGGCAAGATCGGACCAGCCTGCCCCCCGGTCATACCCCGTGGCGGTTTGCGTGCAGCCATGGAGAACGACGATCAGCGGCATCCGCCGGTCGGACGTCGCGTCGGGGACATAGGTCAACGCGCGCAACGCGCCGGGATTCGCGCCGAATGATTCGAGCGGGCGCAGGCGCGAGTCCTCGCCCTCCGGCTGCTCGGCGAAGCGCGCCGCCGCGGCGCGTTGCGCCTGCGCCAGTTGCGCGAGTGTTTCCGAAAGCCTGGCCATCGATCGTCCCGTCATGCGCGCCCGACGCCTTGACGCCCGGCCCCGTGAATGGTGCAGTGCAGCATATCTCGTGCCGCCCCTGCCCGATCACAAGGGTAAATCGCCGCCGGAGCTCAGCCGTGCGCCCGCGCGAAGGCGGCGGCGTCGGCGACCTGCGCGTCGGTCGGGCGGACGCCGGTGTAGAGCACGAACTGCTCGAGCGCCTGAAGGATCGCGACCTCGGTGCCGGTGATGCAGCGTTTCCCCGCCGCTGCTGCGGCGCGCAGGAACGGCGTTTCCGGGGGATATTGCACGACGTCGAACGCAATGGCGCTTGTCGTGATCATCGCCGGCGGAAAGGCGAGCGCATCCGCATCGGTACCGGTCATCCCCATCGGCGTGACGTTGATCAGCAGGTCCGCCTGCTCTTCGGTGTGAAGATCCGCGGCCCATGCGAAGCCATAGAGATCGGCGAGCGCACGCCCGGCGAGTTCGTTGCGCGCGACGATCACGCCGTGGCGAAAGCCCGTGTCGCGCAACGCCGCGGCGACCGCCTTCGCCATCCCGCCCGACCCGCGCAGCACGAACCGCGTTGCCGGGTCGATATCCGCGATCAGCGCGGCGACCGCGGCATAATCCGTGTTGTGCCCGGTCAGCACGCCATCGTCGTTCACGATCGTGTTGACGCTGTCGATCGCCGCAGCCGAGGGCGCGAGTCCATCGAGCAGCGCGATCACCGCCTCCTTGAACGGCATCGAGATCGCGCAGCCGCGGATGTCGAGCGCCCGGATACCGCGTACCGCGCCCTCCAGGTCGCGGGTCGAGAACGCCTTGTAGACATAGTCGAGCCCGGTCAGCGCATAGAGCCGATTATGGAACCGGGTCCCGAAATTGCCCGGTCGCGCGGACAAGGACATGCACAGGCGTGTATCGCGCCCGATCAGCGGACGAGCGGGTTCCGGGGCTGAGGTCTGTTGGGTCATCACCATAAAATAGGACGGCGATCCGCCGGGGTCGAGATACAAGCGCGGCGGAACAAGCGCCGCTACCCGGCGTAGAACCGGCGATGCGCGTCGTAACCCTTGCCGAACCGGACGATTTCGATGGCTGGCGCGATGCAGCGCGCGGCCTGATGGCCGGTGACGTGCCACCCGACGATGTCGTGTGGCAGGTCGGCAGTGCCCCCGCCGACCTGTTCGGGACGGTGCCACCGGATCCTCCTGCAGCATCCGCGCCGCGGGCTGCCTCCGCGACCGTCTCGGTCCCGCGCGCGTTCCTTGATCTTGCCCGCAGCGTCATCCTCGGCAGCGATCCGGAGCGGTTCGCGTTGCTCTACACGCTGCTCCACCGCCTGCGCCGCGAACCCAAGCTGATCGAGGATCGGGCCGATCCTCTCGTGCGACGGCTTGACCGGATTGCGAAGGACGTCCGCCGCGACATCCACAAGATGCGCGCGTTCCTGCGCTTCCGCGAGGTCGAGGAGGAGGGCGAAACCCGGTTCGTCGCCTGGTTCGAACCCGATCACCACATCGTCCGCGCCAACGCCGCCTTCTTCGTCAATCGCTTCGCGAGCATGCGCTGGTCGATCCTGACCCCCGAGGTCGCGATCCACTGGGACGGGACGATGCTCAGCGAAGGGCCAGGCGCCAAGAAAACCGACGCACCCGAGGGCGATCCGACCGAAGAGGTCTGGAAGACCTATTACGCCAGCACCTTCAACCCCGCGCGCGTCAAGATCGGCGCGATGTTGAAGGAAATGCCCCGCAAATATTGGAAGAACATGCCCGAAACCGATCTCGTCCCCGGCATGATCGCCACCGCACAGGCGCGCGAGAGCGGCATGATCGAGCGCGCCCGCGACGTCGTCGGTGGCAACAGCATGATCGCCTGGGAGGCGCTGCGTGACGAGGCCGCGGGCTGTACCCGCTGCCCGCTCTACAAGCCCGCGACCCAGACCGTGTTCGGCGAGGGGCCGATCGACGCGCCGCTGATGTTCGTCGGCGAACAGCCGGGCGACCAGGAGGATCTTGCCGGGCGGCCGTTCGTCGGCCCCGCCGGTCAGATGTTCGACCGCGCGATGGCGGAGGCGGGACTCGACCGCAGCCGCGCCTATGTCACCAACGCGGTCAAGCACTTCAAGTTCGAACAGCGCGGCAAGCGGCGCATCCACGCCAAGCCCGGCGCCGGGGAGATCGAGGCCTGCCGGTGGTGGATCGAGCAAGAGCAGATGCTCGTCGCGCCCAAGGTGACGGTCGCGCTCGGCGCCACCGCAGCGCGATCACTGTTCGGCAAGGTGATGACGATCGGCAAGGAACGCGGCCGCGCGCTGCAGCTTCCCGGCGGCGGCGAGGCATGGATCACCGTCCATCCCAGTTACCTGCTGCGCCTGCCGGACAAGGTTCAGGCCGACGAGGAATATGCGCGATTCGTCGAGGATCTGCGGATGGCCGGCGCGCGGCTGGCCTAGGCGAACCGATTGGCCCTTCCCTTCGCGCGCCGCATCGCGCAAATCCCCGCGCCATGTTCGAAAAGATTCTGGCCGTGCTGGCCACCTTCACGATCTGGGTGATCTCGTCCGGCGGCTATGTCGGAATCGCGATCCTCATGGCGATCGAAAGCGCGTGTATTCCGCTTCCATCCGAGATCATCATGCCGTTCGCCGGCTATCTGGTGTCGACCGGCCGGTTCGACCTGTACCTCGCCGCCACCGCGGGCGCGATCGGGTGCAATCTCGGCTCGATCGTCGCCTATGAGGTCGGCAAGCGTGGCGGTCGACCGATGGCCGAGCGCTGGGGTCGCTATGTCCTGATCGGCCCGGGCGAGCTCGATGCAGCAGACCGGTTCTTCGCGCGCTGGGGCAGCATGGCGGTGCTGATCGGGCGCCTGCTCCCCGTCATCCGCTCGTTCATCGCCTTTCCGGCGGGTGTCGCGCGGATGAAGCTCGTGCCCTTCCACCTCTACACCTTCATCGGCTCCTGGCCGTGGTGCTTCGGGCTTGCATGGGTCGGCATGAAGCTCGGCGACAAATGGGACAGCGACCCGCGCGTGAAGGCCGCCTTCCACAGCGCGGACCTGCTGATCGGCATCGTCCTGATCGCGCTGGTCGGCTTCTATATCTGGCACCGTGTCCGCGGGCTGAAGCGTCACCCGTAACCACGACGCCGGGCAAGCGCGCGCAGGTCTTCGTCACGCGTCGGTGCCAACGCCTGCACACGGCGCTGGTACGCGGCGACGATCTCCGGACCGGCCTGTGCGGGTGAGCCCCTGTCAAACGGTGGCTGGGGATCATATTCGAGCGCCAATTGCACCATGCGTGCATGCGCCTCGCCGCGGATCAGCGCGATCAGCGTCAGCGCAAAGTCGATGCCCGCCGTCACACCGCCGCCGGTGACTCGGTTCCGATCGACCACGGTGCGCGCGTCGACGGGGATCGCACCGAAGAGCGGCAACATGTCACGCTGAGCCCAGTGGCACCCCGCGCGGTACCCGTCGAGCAATCCCGCGGCACCCAGGATCAACGAGCCGGTGCAGACACTGGTGACCCATGTCGCGCCCGCCCCGACGGCCCCCACCCATGCCATCGCTTCGTCGTCGGCGATGACGTCGTTGAGTCCGAAGCCTCCCGGGACGCAAAGGATGTCCGCGTACGGCACCTCGGCAAAGATCGCGGTCGGAAGGATCGAAAACCCGGCGTCGGTTGGCACCGGATCGCGCGTCTTCCAGACGAGATCGACCTGCGCCTCGCCAAGCCGCGACAGGATCTGGGCAGGACCGGTAAGGTCGAGCTGGGTGACGTTGGGAAACAACAGGAAGGCGATACGAAAAGGGTCGCGCATGGCACAAGCTCCGTCTAGAGGGGCTGCCCAGGCGCGCGGCGGAACCGTCCGCGCTTCCCCGTGGTGATCCACTCGGCGCCAGTCACGCGGACGCGCCAACGCTATGCGGTTGTCTTCGACGACGCAACAGCATCGACGGGTTCGCGCGCTGAACGCAAACCGGTCGCGACAGCCTAGGGGAGAATGGGCACCTCGGCTGCGCGCTCCTTGTTTTCGCGGCGCGCTTCGCGAACGCGTTGCCCGAAGCATCCGGTTGCGCCGCCCGGCCCGACGGTCGAACAGCTGCCGATGCTGTTCGCGCCGACACCGGTGCCGAGCGTGCCCTGCGCCTTGGCCGCCCAGCTCTCATTTTCGGGCGTCACGGCGAACTCGCGCAATTCCTTGGGGACGCGATATTGCTCCTGCGCGCTGCGACGCACGCAGATGACGATTTCCTCGCCCTGTGCATTGGTCGGGCAGCGCTCGTTGCCGAACAGCGTGAGCACGCCGTTGACCGGGGCGCTGCGCGACACCTCGCCCGGCGCGGAGGCGGGCTTGGCTGCGGGGGCACCGGGCTTGGCCGGGATTGCCGCACCCGACGTCACCGTCTGCGCCGCCACCGGGCTGGAGACCAGCAAGGCCGCCGCCATCATCATCCTCATACGCACCACTCCCATAATCCGTATCTGTTGGCCGACAGGATCGGCGATCGTCGGTGGCCCTAGGCTGAACGCCGCAACGCCACGCGTTTCAGTCTCAACGGCCGGCGCCGCGGTCAGATCCGTTTTGCGGTCGCGATCGCGACCTTGCACCCCAGCCGGATCAACGCGCTCATCACCGGATAGCCGGGGGTTTCCTCCGCCCCGGCAGCGATCGCGGTCGCCTTGTGCTCGAGCTCCTCGGCTTGGAAATCGAGGATCGCGGCGCTCAGTTCGGGATCGCTGTCGCCCAGCGCGGCGAGTTGCTCGGCATAATGCTTGTCGATCTCGGTCTCGACCGCCGCGGTGCAGGCCATCGCGGCACGCGGGCTGATCGCGGCCGTGACCGCGCCAAGCGCGAAGCCCGCGACCTTCCAGATCGGCTGCAGCACGGTCGGCCGCACACGCCGCTCGACGATCATCCGGTCGAAGAACGCGCGGTGGCGTTCCTCCTGCTGCGCCATGTGATGGATCAGGCGCGACGACGGATGCCGGTCGCCCAGCACCGCGAGCTGCCCTGCATAGATGCGGATCGCGCCATATTCGCCGGCCTGGTCGACGCGGACCATCGCCTCGCTCGGATGCTTGCGATCGCCCGGCTTCCAGCCGGTGCCGCGCGGGACGGTCGGGATCGGGGTCGCGGTGGTCATCGTGTCTTCCTCATCAGCACGAAGATGGTGATCGCGCCGCCCAGGGAAAAGATCGCGTTGAACCCGGCGAGCGAAATCCCCGCCAGCGACCACTGCGCCGAATCACAGCGCACCATCGGCGCGTTCATGATCGCGGCGAGCCGTTCGGCCGGCGTCGTGCCCGCCATCGACACCGTCGTGGTGCAGGCGGTGATGCCGTTCCACCAGTGATATTCGACCCCGGCATGGAACAGCCCGATCGCGCCGCTGATCCCGATCAGCAACGCCGCGACGAGTACCAGCGAGGCGCGCAGCGAGCGCTGCGGCACCACGAACGTCGCCGCCGCGAGCAACACCGCCGAATAATGCGGCCAGCGCTGCCAATGGCACATCTCGCACGGATAGAGCCCGCCAAGATATTGCGACCCGAGCGCCCCCAGCAACAGCAGCAGCGGCAGCACGAGCGCGATCGACCGGGCGATCTCCTCGTTCTTGGTCATCCCCAGCCCGCGGCGTACGCTCACTTGACGGGTGCCTTGGTCGCGGCGGCGACCTGCGCGGCGCCGCCGAGCCGGGCGACCGTCTTCAGCGCATAATAAAGCTGGAAGTCCTCGACCCCCTGCTTCTTCAGCGACTCTGGCGTCGCCGAGAAGCGCGGATCGTCCTTGGTATCTTCCTCGAGCACGGCATTGTCGGCCTTCACCTCGTTGATCAGGTGACGACGCAGGTCGGCCTCGCGGAACACCGGGCGCGCCTTGTGATCGGGATCGCTGATCTGCGGCACGCGAATATCGGGTTCGATCCCGCCCTCCTGCACCGACCGGCCCGACGGCGTGAAGTAGCGCGCGGTCGTCAGGCGCAGCGCGGTCTCGGGGCCGAGCTGGAGCACGGTCTGGACCGATCCCTTGCCGAAGGTGCGCTCGCCCATGATCAGCGCGCGGTGGTGGTCCTGCAGCGCGCCCGCGACGATCTCGGAGGCCGACGCGGTCCCCGAATCGGTCAGCACGACGACCGGCAGGCCATGCGCGTCGTCGCCGGGCTTGGCGTAGTAGCGCTCGATATCCGTCTTCTCGCGGCCGCGCTGCGACACGATCTCACCGTGATCGAGGAACGCGTCGCTGACCGCGATCGCCTGGGTCAGCAGCCCGCCGCCATTCTGGCGCAGATCGACGACATAGCCGAGCGGACGATGCCCCAGCGACTTGTCGATCGCCATGATCGCCGCGCGCGTGTCCGCGCCGGTATTCTCGCTGAAGGTGTTGATGTTGATATAACCGACATCGCCGCGGACTTCCCATTTCACCGGCTTCTGAACGATGATCTCGCGCAGCATCGACACGTCGAGCGGCTTGTCGCGGCCCGGCCGGACGAGCCCCAGCGTGATCTTGCTACCGGGCTTGCCGCGCATCTGCGCGACCGCCTCGTCGAGCGAATCGCCGTAGATCAGCTTGCCGTTGATATGCGTGATGTAATCGCCCGACTTGACGCCCGCGCGCGCCGCAGGAGAATCCTCCTGCGGGGTGACGACCTTGATCGCGCCGTCCTCCATCTGCACCGTCAGGCCGAGGCCGCCATAATTGCCCTCGGTCATGATCCGCAGATTCTCGTAATCCAGCGCATCGACATAGCTCGAATGCGGGTCGAGGCTTGCGAGCATCCCCTGGATCGCGCCCTTGATCAGCGTCTTGTCATCGACCTTGTCGACATATTCCGCCTTCACGCGGTTGAAGACGTCGAGAAACTGGTCGAACTCGCGATACGTGTCGGTATCGACCGCCGCCATCGCCGAGGTGGCCAGCGGCACGAGGGTCAGTGCGCCGAGGATGGCGGTAGCGGTAAGGATCGGACGTGGCATCTAAGGTCCTGAAACCGGGGGAAGGCACAGCGTAGCGGTATAGTGCGCGCGGAGCAAAGCCGCGACGGTCTTCGCGGTCTGGCGAATGGACGCCCGACCGGTTCTTGGTTGATTAGCCGATCAATGCGGCCGCGTCGACGGGTCGCCCGCGCCGCCGAAGCTCGACCGTGATCAGCGGATCCTCGCCCCCCGGCGCGGTGCCGATCCGCGATCCGGCGGCGACGCGGACGCCCGGTTTCACCCCGGTGTCGGCAAGCCCGGTCAACAGCGTCGTCCAGCCATCGCCATGATCGAGGATCACGATCCGGCCATAACCGCGAAACGCACGCGCGTAACGGACGATGCCCGCCGCCGGCGCGACCACGCGCGCGTCCGGCGCGACCGCAAAGGTCAGCCCGCGCGATCGCACGCCCACATCGGACACCGCGTCGAAGCCGGTGACGAGCCGACCGCGTACGGGCAGGCGATAGGCACCGCGGACACGGGCCGCGGGGATGCTGCCGGGGGCAAGCGGGCGCGGCATCGGCCCCGCCAGCGCCGCCAGGTCGAGCGCAGTCGCCTCTGCACTGCCCGACTCGGCGAGGCTGTCGACGAGGTCGCGCGCGCGCTCGCCCAGCGCGATCGCGCGATCGGATTCGCCGATCGCGCCGCGCCCCAGTGCCTGGCTGCGACGGCGATGCGTCGCTTCGAGTTTGGCGAGCGCGACGCGTTGTGCCTCGAGCCGGATCCGTCCGTCACGCAGCGCGCGTGCCGCCTGCGCTGCGCCCGTCTGCAGGCGCCGGGTCCGCCGGAGCGCGGTGCGCACCGCGTCGGCCCGCAGCCGGACCGCAGGCAGGGCGGTACCCAGAACCGCACGCACATGGACGAGATCGTCGACCGATCCGGGCTGCGCGACCGCGACGATCGTCGGCCGCCGCGCGAGCGATTGCAGCGCCGCCAGCAACCGCGCGATCGGCGACTGGACGACGCCCAGGGCCGCGCGCTGTTCGGTGAGCAGCTGTTCGAGGATCGCGAGGCGGATTCGCGCGGCGGCGATATCGGCGCGGGTCGCGTCGATCCTTGCGGCCATCGCGCGCGCCTCGGCCTTGGCGCGCTCGGCAGCGTCGCGCTCCTGCGACGCGGCGGCGGCCAGACGCTCGGCGCGTATCGCCGCGATCCGCGCGCCGCGTCTCGCCTCGATCAGTCGCTGCTGCGGTGTCGCCGCCGCACTCGCGCGCGGGGTGGCGGCAAGACCAAGGGCGACTGCCGCGAACAGCAACAGCACCGCCGATGACAGGCGCGATGACGCGGTGATCCGCACGATCAGCCTTCGCGGTGATACGGGTGGTTGGCCAGGATGCTCGTCGCACGGAAGAGCTGTTCGGCGAGCATCGCCCGGGCCAGCAGATGCGGCCAGGTCGCGCGGCCGAAGGAGACCAGCAGGTCGGCCTCGTCGCGCGCGGCGTCGTCGAACCCGTCGGCCGCACCGATCATGAACCGGGCCTCGCGCACGCCGTCGTCACGCCACCGCTCGAGCACGCGCGCGAACGCCATGGACGACAGCACGTCGCCCTTTTCGTCGAGCAGGATCCGCCGGGTCTGGTCGCCGACCGGGGGAATCCGCCCCCCGGTGTCGGGAAGCTCGGACACCTTGGTCGGCCAGGCGATCCGCTTCAGATAGCGATCAACGAGTTCGGCTTCGGGCGATCGCCCGATCCGGCCGCGGGCGACGATATGCAGCAGCATCGCCCGCGCACCCGGATCAGTCTTGGTCGGACAGGTCGGCGAACGGAGCGGTCGGTGGCGTCGGCGCATCGCCGAACGCCCACATCCGCTCGAGATTGTAGAAGCTGCGAACTTCGGGGCGGAATAGGTGGACGATGATGTCGGTGGCGTCGATCAGGACCCAGTCCGCGGTCGGCAGCCCCTCGATCTTCACCGGACGCTTGAACTCGGCCTTGATACGCTCGGCCAGCTTCTGTGCCATCGAGGCAACCTGGCGGGTCGAACGGCCGCTGGCGATCACCATGTAATCGGCGATGCTCGTCTTGCCCGCGAGCGGGATCGAGATGGTCTCGACCGCCTGGTCGTCGTCGAGCGACGCGAGGATCAGGCGATGCAGCGCCTCAACCTCTTCGGGGTCGGTCGCGCGAGGGGCAGTAGGGGAAGTGGCCAAGTCAGCTCCTGGGTCAGGTTACCGGCCCGGCAACATGCTGGAACCAGTCGGGATTTTCGGCGCGCAGGCCGGTTGCGGAGGTCGGGTCGGGTCGGAAGCGCAACAGCACAAGGGCCGGCAATCTCCACGTCGTCCAGCTCTTCGCATGGTCTGTGCGCCGTCGGAAGCGCCGCAGCCAACCCATCGCGGGGGCCGCGAGGGCGCGCCCGTCATATCCCGGCCGAGCGATTACCGCAATCGGAACCTCGCGGGCGATCGCGCGCCAGTTCTTCCACCGGTGGAAGTCGGCGAGATTGTCCGCGCCCATCAGCCAGATGAAGCGGATCTTCGGATGGCGCCGCCTGAGCTTGCGGATCGTGTCGAGCGTATAGCGGGTGTGCAGCCGGGTCTCGATATCGGTGGCGCGGATCGGGGCGCGCCGCGCCATCCGCCGGGCAGAGGCGAGCCGCGCCGCCAGCGGCGCCATGTCGCGCGCCGCCTCTTTCAGCGGATTGCCCGGCGAGACGAGCCACCACGCCTCGTCGAGCGCGAGCGCCTCGATCGCCGAAAGCGTGATCGCGCGGTGCCCCCGGTGTGCCGGGTTGAACGAACCGCCGAGAATACCGATGCGGGTCATGGCGTCACGCGCGACGCCGATCGGCCCGACACCTCACCCGCGCACCTGCCCCGTGCCGCGTCCGATCCACTTGTAGGTCGTCAGCCCCTCCAGCGCGACCGGGCCGCGCGCGTGGAGCCGACCGGTGGCGATGCCGATCTCCGCACCCAGCCCGAATTCGCCGCCATCGGCAAACTGGGTCGAGGCGTTCCACAGCACGATCGCGCTGTCGACCTGCGCGAGAAACCGCTCGGCGACGTCCGCATCGGCCGCGACGATCGCATCGGTATGGTGCGACCCGTGCCGCGCGATATGCGCGACCGCGCCGTCCAGTCCGTCGACGATCGCGACCGCGGCGATCGCGTCGAGATATTCGGTATCCCAGTCCGCCGCGTCCGCCGCCGCGATTTCGGGCACCAGCGCGATCGCAGCCGCATCGCCCCGCACGACACAGCCTGTATCGGCCAGATGGCGGATCAACGACGCCGCGCCATCATAGCCGCGGTCGATCAGCAGCGTCTCCATCGCGCCGCAAATGCCGGTCCGGCGCATCTTCGCATCGACCACCACCGCCGCCGCCATCGCGGGATCGGCGGATGCATCGACATAGACATGATTGATCCCGTCGAGATGCGCGAGCACCGGCACGCGCGCCTCGGCCTGGACGCGCGCGACCAGGCTCTTGCCGCCGCGCGGGATGATCAGGTCGATCGCGCCGTCCGCCGTGAGCATCGCCCCCACCGCCGCGCGGTCGGTGGTCGGGACCAGCTGCACCGCGTCTGCGGGGACCCCGCCCACGGCGAGGCCCTCGATCAACGCGGCGTGAATCGCGCGATTGCTTGCGACGGCTTCCGATCCGCCGCGCAGGATCGCGGCATTGCCTGCCATCACGCACAACGCGGCAGCGTCAGCGGTCACGTTGGGCCGGCTTTCATAGATGATGCCGATCACGCCGATCGGTACGCGGACCCGGCTGAGGACGAGGCCATTGGGACGCGCGCGCGAATCCATGATCTGGCCGACCGGATCGGCCAGCGCGGCGACCGCGGCGACGCCGTCCGCCATCGCCGCGATCCGCCCGGGATCGAGCCGCAACCGATCGAGCAGCGCCCCCGACAACCCCGCGGCGGCCGCGCGCGCCATATCCTCGCGGTTCGCCGCCTCGATCGTCGCCGCCGCGTCGCGTAGTGCCGCCGCCGCAGACACCAGGCCTGCGGCCTTGCGCGGAGTCGGCAGCGCCGCGAGAACGCCTGATGCGACACGCGCGCGCGCGCCCATGTCGGCGATCAGGGTTTCAGGGTGCGTCTCGGCGTCGGGAAGGTCGGTCATGCCATCCGACTATCACGCCAAACCGACTCGCGCCAACGCCCGGGCTGCGTTACGCTTGCGTTATGAACGGGGACATGGGGGCAACGGCGGACATCGCCACGGGGGCATTGGTCGGACGCGCGTTCGAACCATGTGCTGGCGAATCGACCGCAATCGGCAGGACGCATGCAACGGGCGCGCTCTGTCTCAATTGCGGCACCGCGCTGATCGGCGCGCACTGCCATGCCTGTGGTCAGGCCGCGCATGTCCACCGGTCGCTCGGCGCGATCGGGCATGAGATTGCGCATGGCGTGTTCCATTTCGAGGGCAAGATCTGGCGCACGCTGCCGCTGCTCGTCCTGCATCCCGGCACACTCACCCGGCGCTACGTCAACGGCGAGCGCGCGCGGTTCGTCTCGCCGCTCGCGCTGTTCCTGTTCACCGTCTTCCTGATGTTCGCGACGATCGGTGTGGTCGGTGGCGAGATAACCGAGCAGATCGCCGCCCCCACGACGCGCGACCGCGCCGAACTCGCACGCGGGCTGGACGAGGCCCGTGGCGACCTTGCCCGCATCGAGCGGGACCGCGCGATCGCGGTGCGCACAGGTCAGTCGACCGCCGATCTCGATACGCAGGCACTCGTCCTGCGCGGCAGCATCCGCGCGCTGACGAGCGCAAGCGGCACGGCCAGACGCGACACGGACGACTTCACCTTCACCGACGTGAAGAAGACCGGCTGGCCACTGCTCGACCGCGGCATCGCCAAGGCGAACGCGAATCCCGGGCTGATGATCTACAAGCTCCAGTCGAGCGCGTATAAATATAGCTGGGGGCTGATCCCGCTGTCGGTGCCGTTCATGGCGCTGCTGTTCCTGTGGCGCCGCAAGCACCATCTCTACGACCACGCGATCTTCGTGACCTATTCGCTGGCGTTCATGATGCTGCTGGTGATCGCGCTGATGCTCGGCGGCATGGCGGGGCTGGCAAGCGGGTGGATCGTCATGGCGGCGTTGCTCGTCCCGCCGGCCCACATGTTCGCGCAGCTTCGCGGCGCCTATACGCTCGGCAAGGTTTCTGCGGGCTGGCGTACCATCGCGCTGCTCACCTTCGCGTTCACCGTGCTGATCGCGTTCGTCGTGCTGATCCTGCTGCGCGGTCTGACGGAGTAGACCTGGCCGCCAGCGGTTGCTCGGCTTCGCCTCGATGAGCCCCTCCCCGCGTCCGGCTCACTCGCTCACCGACACGGGTATAAGTTTGCCAGCACGCGCGCATAGCCGTCCTTCAACGGCCGCTTCTGATAACTCGCCGGCAAATCCGACAGGCCGTCGAGCATGTCCATGATTCCCACCGACTCGCCCTCGGGGACGCAGGCGATCGGCGGCTTGCCTGCCGCCGCACGTGCCGCCCCCTCGGCCTTCAACTGCGTCGTCGCGGCCTTCGCCTCCGCCTTCAGTGCCGGGAAGTCGGGCGACATCAATGCCATTGGCCCCTGGTCGCGGAGCGCATTGGCGCGGGCGAGAAACGTCCCCACGGTCATCGCCGCGGACGCGGGCACCGCCATCCCACCCACGAGTATCGCCGCGATCACGGCCTTGGGAAGCACATACGACATGGGCGGCCTTTCCGAAGAAAAGACCGCCCATGGAGGCATTTAGCTGACTAGCCGCTGAACCGGATCAGGCGCCTAGCGGGGTCGGCGTTCCGAACGGCCCATTGGGTCGCCGGGTCTTGGGGATCGACGTCCCCGCCTTTGGTACGAGGCTAGCCTTCGCACCCGGATCCGGCCGGTCGAGATCTTCGCCCGCGATCAGCTGCTTGATCTCGTCACCCGTCAGCGTCTCATATTCGAGCAGCGCGCCCGCAACCGTGTGGAGCTGGTCGACATGATCGCTCAGCACCTGCTTGGCGCGGTCGAGACCGCCTTCGACGATCCGCTTGATCTCGTCGTCGATCAGCTGCGCGGTCTGGTTCGACATGCGCGACGGACGGCTCGACGAGTAACCGAGGAACGATTCACCCTCGGGCTCGCCATATTCGAGCGGCCCGACCTTGTCCGACATGCCCCAGCGCGTGACCATGTCGCGCGCCAAACCCGTGGCGTACTGGATGTCGCCGCTCGCGCCCGACGAGACCTTGTCGTAGCCGAAGATGACTTCCTCGGCGACGCGGCCGCCCATCGATACCGCAAGGTTCGCATACATCTTGTCGCGGTGATAGCTGTAGCTGTCACGCTCGGGCAGACGCATGACCATGCCCAGCGCACGACCGCGCGGAATGATCGTCGCCTTGTGGATCGGATCCGACGCGGCCTCGTGCATCGCGACGACGGCATGGCCGGCCTCGTGATAGGCGGTCATCCGCTTCTCGTCGTCGGTCATGACCATGGAGCGACGCTCAGCGCCCATCATGACCTTGTCCTTGGCCTCCTCGAACTCGGCCATCGCCACCAGGCGCTTGCCCTTGCGCGCCGCATGCAGCGCCGCCTCGTTGACGAGGTTGGCGAGATCCGCGCCCGAGAAGCCCGGCGTACCGCGCGCAATGACGCGGGCATCGACGTCCGGTGCCAGCGGCACCTTCTTCATGTGCACTTCGAGGATCTTGATCCGGCCCTCGATATCCGGGCGGGGCACGACGACCTGACGATCGAAGCGGCCCGGACGCAGCAGTGCGGGATCGAGCACATCGGGACGGTTGGTCGCGGCGATGATGATGATGCCTTCGTTCGCCTCGAAGCCGTCCATCTCGACCAACAACTGGTTCAGCGTCTGCTCGCGCTCGTCATTGCCGTTACCGAGACCGGCGCCACGATGACGACCGACCGCATCGATCTCGTCGATGAAGACGATGCACGGCGCGGACTTCTTGGCCTGCTCGAACATGTCGCGCACGCGGCTCGCGCCGACGCCGACGAACATCTCGACGAAATCGGAACCCGAGATCGTGAAGAACGGCACACCCGCCTCGCCAGCGATCGCGCGGGCGAGCAGCGTCTTGCCGGTACCCGGCGAGCCGACCAGCAATGCGCCCTTGGGGATCTTGCCGCCGAGGCGGGCGAACTTGGTCGGATCCTTCAGGAACTCGACGATCTCTTCCAGTTCCTCACGCGCCTCGTCGATGCCCGCGACGTCGGCAAAGGTGACCTTGCCTTCCTTCTGCGTCAGCATCTTCGCGCGGCTCTTGCCGAAGCCCATCGCGCCAGAGCCGGAATTCTTCTGCATCTGCTTCAGGACGAAAAACGCGATGCCGAGGAACAGCAGGAACGGCAGCGACTGATAGAGGAGCAGCGCCAGCATCGACGGCCCTTCCTCAGGCTTCGCGCTGATCGCCACGCCCTTTTCGCGCAGCTTGGGAACCAGCGTCGCGTCCTGGATCGGATAGGCCTTGAACTTCTCGCCGCTCGACAACGTACCCGAGATGATGTCGCGCGAGATGTTCACGTCCTTGACGGTGCCCTCGTCGACCTTGTCGAGGAACGCCGAATAGGCGATCGTGTTGCCGCTCGAGGTCGCGGTGCGGCCATCGAACATGGTCACGAACAGCGCCAGCGCGACGAGAATGCCGACCCATATGAGCAGGCTCTTCATCCACGGGCTGCCATTTTCGGGGCCCTGTGGCTTGTTGCCGCGGTTGTCCCCTCGATTGTCATTGTCGTTCATGGGTGCCGGATACCTTTCGAACCTACAAGATAAGCGCGCGCAGGTTAATGGCAATGGAACAAGCCGCGACTTGGCAGCAATCAATGTGTCCGCGCGGGACGAATCTACCCCGAGCGACGCGGCGGCGCGGGGCGGAAGCGCCAGACGCCCGCGCGGGGCGATGCGATCACCCCCGCCTGAGTCGCGCGCTTGCCCGCGATCAGCGCATCGAGCAGCCGTTCGATATTGACCGCCGCGCTCCAGTCGCCCTCGATCGTGGCGGCCGCGTCCTGCCCGGCACCGTCGCGGGCGGCGTCCGTGACCGCATCGCGCACCACGCCAATCGCGCGCCGGACCATCCGGCGCAACAACTCGCGCGGCACGTCGCCGACGGTCAGCCGGACCTCGCCCGCCGCGACCTTCGCGCGGTCGGCCCAGAGCCATTCGACCGCCGCGCGGACATCGGCATCCGCCTCCGCCAGTGCCGCAGCCGCGCGCGCCAGATTGGGCGTGCCTAGCCATTCGTTCGCGCCGAGCAGCCGACGAAACCGCGTGCGGTCATGCCGATCGTCGTGGTTCGACGGATCGTCGAAAAACGGCACCTCGGCGCGGCGGACGATCGCGCGAAGCTCCGCCCGGCGCCAGTCGAGCAGCGGCCGGATGACGGGGATGCCCGCGACCTCGGTCCGGGCGCGCACGCCCGCCAGCCCCGCCAGTCCCGATCCGCGCGCGGCTCGCATCAGGAACGTCTCGGCCTGGTCGTCGGCGTGGTGCGCGGTGAGCACGCATCCCGCACCGATCGCGCGCGCATGATCGGCGAGCAGCGCATATCGGACGCCGCGCGCCTGCGCCTGGATGCTCGCCCCGGTGATCGGCTCGGTCGGCGCCAGCGTCGCGTGGCGGATGCCGAACGTCGCGCAATGTGCCGCCACCATCGCCGATTCGCCCGCGGCTTCGGGGCGCAGACGATGATCGACGCTGGCCACGGTAAAATCGGTCCCGAGCGATTCCTGCGCGAGCGTCAGCATCGCCATGCTGTCGGGTCCGCCCGACACCGCGAGCACGGGCGATGTCAGCCCCGCGCCAAGCTTTGCGACCTCCGCTGCAAAACGCTGGGCCTCCTCGGTGAGGACAGGATCGCTCATCCTGCTGGCCACCACACGCCGCGATGCACGCTTACTTGCATTTGGCGGCGGCGCGTCCGGCAGCGACCTTGGCGGTCATGTCGCGTGAGAGCTTGGCGCCATAGACGTCGTTGAGCTCGTCATACACCTTGCACGCATCGGCGGACTTGTTCAGCTTGGTCAGCGACTGGCCGAGATAATAGAGGCTTTCGGACGCCCGCTCACCATCGGGCATCTTCTTGTAATTGTCGTAGAATGCCATCGACGCGAGGCTCGGCTTGCCCTCGTCGAGATAGGCGCGGCCGAGCAGATTCTGTGCATAGCTCGCGCGCCGGTCCTTCGGATAGGTCGCGACCACCTTCTTCAGCTGCGTCTGCGCCTCGGCATAGCTCTTGGCCGCCCACAGCCGATAGCCGTAGAGATACTCATCCTCGGCCGGATTGCCGGTCGACGGCTTCTCGACTGCGTTTGCTGGCCGCGCAGCGGCGGTGGCCCCCGATGGCCGCGCCGGCGGCCCGGCGTCCTCGTCCGGACCACCTGTGCCCTCGATGGCCGATCCGGCTGCACCGGGCGCAACGTTCGTCCGGGCGGCCTCGATCAGCTTCATCCGGTCGTCGGTCGCACGCCGATACGCGTCGAACTGCTCCTGCAGCTGGCGGATCTTGTACTCGGTCTGCTCGACCTGCCCAGTCATCGACGCGATCTGCTGTTCGAGCGAGGTCACGCGCTGCGCGAGATCGGCGACCGCGCTGGTGGCGGGCGTGCCGGGACCGGGGCCTGCGGTCGTCTGCGGCCCCGTCACCTCGGGCTGCAGCAGCTGCCCGGCCCCGCCCGGGAACACCTTGCGCTGGACCGCGCGCATCTCGCTTTCGAGCTTGCCGACACGACCTTCGACGTTCGACTGTGCGGATGCCGCGACGGGCAGCGATGCACCGGCAAGCAGGATGCCGACGATGATGGATTTATGCATGGGCTATACCCCCCGGGGCACTGGATAAGACGAGCGATATAGCTGCAACATCATTCCTGTCGCCAGCCTTAAGGCGTTCCCGATGCATTGCCCGGCGCCCCCTCGGCAGCGGCATCACCACCGCTCGCGGCAGGCGCGCCGTTCAGCCGTGCGGCAATCGCCGGGGCGCCGACACGGACGTCCTTGATCGCGCGTTCGCCAGTTCCCAGCGGCGGCACGTTCGAGCCGTTGAGCGTGACCGTCAGCTTGTCCGGGCGCCCGACGTTGATCATCGGATCCTTCGCGTCGCGCGGCACGTCGAACCGGTCGCCGGCCTTCATCGTCCCCAGATACAGCGTCTTGTTGTCGGCATCATAGACGCGCATCCACACCTCGTCGGTCGCAGCCAGCGTGACCTGCCCGGTCTCCAGCGCCGGCGCCGCGGGCGCCGCTGCGGGGGAGGCCGGCGTCGGGCTGGGCACTTCGGCAACCGTCGCCACCGATCCCGCCGCAGACCCGGACGTGGTCGCGCCGCCACGGAACAGGTCGGTGCCGTACCAGATGCCGACCAGGATCAGCACGGCCAGCGCAATGCCGAGCGCGATCACCGCCACGCCGCGCGAGGGTACGCGCGACGGATCGGACATTTCATAGGGTTCGTATTCGGGCGTGCGGCGCACGATCTTGCCAAGCTCGGCGCGCACGAGATTGGCCACCCGGACCTCGTCCGCGCCGACCGCGCGCGCATAGGCCTTGGCGAACCCGACCGCATAGGTCGACGACGGCAAAGTCGCGTAATCAGACGCCTCGATCGCCTCGAGATGCCGCAGCGGCACGCGCGTCCGGCCCCCGACATCGGCGATCGTCAGCCCCTGTGCCTCGCGCGTTGCACGCAGGATATCGCCGGCCCGTTCGGGCGAGGCGGGCGGAGGGATCTGCCCGGTTGCGACGTCGTCCATTCTTGTCTCCGATTATGGGCTGTAGCGCGCGCCCATCAAGGCGGGTCATCTTCCAGAGCCAATAACCCATGTCAACGCGAAGGCCCTAGCGAAACCCGCGCGTCAGGCGAGCTCGACGCCGTTTTCCGTCGCCCAGTCGGTCAGCACGGCGCGCATGTCGCGCGGTGGATCGGCGAGCAGGGCCGTCATCTTCGCGGTGATCGCCGCCAGATCGAGCGAGCGCGCCATCGCCTTGATCGGCCCGACCGCCGCCGGGGTGATCGACAGCCGGTCGATCCCGATCCCCGCCAGCGCCATCGCCTCGAGCGGCCGCCCGCCCATCTCGCCACATACGCCGAGATCGACACCGGCGGCACGCGCGGGCTCGACGAGCCGGGCGAGGAACCGCAGGATCGACGGGCTCAGCCAGTCATAGCGCTCGGCGAGCTTGGGATTGGCGCGGTCGGCGGCAAACAGGAACTGTGTCAGGTCGTTGGTGCCGACCGACAGGAACTGGATCTTGGGCAGCAGGATGTCGAGCATCTCGGCAAGCGCTGGCACCTCGAGCATCGCGCCATAGCGGATCGTCGTCGGCAGCTTGCGGCCGCGCCCCGCCAGCCAGCTCCGCTGCGCCTCGAACAGCGCCTTGGCCTCGTCGAACTCCCAAGGCTCGCTGACCATCGGGAACATCACGTTGAGTGTGCGCCCCGCCGCAGCTTCCAATAGCGCGCGCGCCTGCACCTTCATCAGCCCGTCGCGCTCGAGCCCCAGCCGTAGCGCGCGCCAGCCCATTGCCGGATTTTCCTCATCCGCGGCGGCCTTGTTGAGATAGGGCAGCGCCTTGTCGCCGCCGATATCGACGGTGCGGAAAATCACCGGCCGATCACCCGCCACCTCCAGCACCTCGCGGTACAGCCGCTGCTGGCGCTCGCGCTGCGGCAGCGTCGCGGATACGAGAAACTGGAATTCGGTCCTGAACAGGCCGATCCCGTCCGCGCCGGTGATGTCGAGCGCGGCCGCATCGTCGCGCAGCCCGGCATTGACCATCAGCGTCAGCCGGTGGCCATCTTTCGTGATCGGCGGCACGTCGCGCAACGCCGCGAACGCCGCCCTGCGCTTCTGCCGCAGCGCAAGCCGCGCCTCGAACGCCTCCTCCATCGCCGCGGAGGGCCGCGCGAAGACATTGGCGTCGGCACTGTCGAGCAGCAGCAGGTCGCCCTCGGCGATCAGCCGCCGGACGTCGCGGACACGGCCGAGCACCGGCACGCCCATCGCCCGCGCGACGATCGTCACGTGCGCGGTGAGCGATCCTTCCTCGAGGATCACGCCCTTCAACCGGCGCTTGTCATATTCGAGCAGTTCGGCCGGCCCCAGATTACGCGCGATCAGGATCGTGTCCTGTCGCAGCCCCATCTGCGCGGCGGTACCCATCTGGCCCGACACGATCCGCAGCAGACGGTTCGCCAGATCCTCTAGATCGTGCATCCGGTCGGCGAGCAGCGGATCGTCGATCTGCCGCATCCGCTGGCGGGTGCGCTGCTGGACGCGCTCGATCGCCGCCTCCGCAGTCAGGCCGGAATCGATCGCCTCGTTGATCCGCCGCGCCCAGCCCTCGTCATAGGCGAACATCTTGTAGGTCTCGAGAACCTCCTCATGCTCGCCGCCGACGCCGAACTCGGCCTCGCGCGTCATCCGCTCGATGCCTTCGCGCATCTTGTCGAACGCGGCATAGACCCGGTGCCGCTCGGCATCGGTGTCCTCGGCGACGGTATGCTCGATATGAATCCGCGGCTGGTGGAACACGGCAAAGCCCGCGCCCATCCCGTCGACCAGCTTCTGCCCCGGGATCCGCATCGCTGCGGTCGATTGCGGGCGATCCGACCCGCCGCCCGCAGTGTCGATCAGCCCGGCATTGGCGATCAGCTCGCTCAGCACCATCGCGACGGTCTGCAGCGCCTCGATCTCGACGTCCTGATATTTACGTGTTTCGGCATGCTGCACCGCAAGAACGCCGACCGCGCGTTCGCGCCGGATGATCGGAACCCCGGCAAAGCTGTGATAGCGCTCCTCGCCGGTCTCGGGCTTGTAGGCGAAATCGGGATGGCTCGCCGCCTCGTCGAGATTGAGCACCTCGACCTGTTGCGCGATCGTGCCGACCAGCCCCTCGCCCAGCGCCAGCTTGGTGACGTGCACCGCCTCCTGCGCAAGGCCGCGCGTCGCGAACAGCTCGAGCACGCCCTCGCGCAGGAGGTAGATCGAACAGACCTCGCTATCGATCGCCGCGGCGATGATACCGACGACCGAATTGAGCTTGGCTTGCGCGGTCGTGCGCGCGGCCATCACGTCGTGAAGGCTGGTGAGGATCTCGCGGGCGGAGGCGGCGGCCGAAACGGGCATGGGGAGGAGCTACCAGATCAAGCGCTTGGGTGCCACGCAACAAAAGTATTCTTCTGCGCAAGCCCGGTCGATCGTCATTGCTGCATGCCCCGCCTCAAACGTCGAACAGCCCGTCCTGGCTTCCGACCGGCGGGTTGAGTCCGAGATGCTTCCAGCCGCCCGCGTTCATGCACCGCCCGCGCGCGGTCCGCGCGACGAGGCCGAGCTGAATCAGATAGGGCTCGATCACCTCTTCGATGGTGTCGCGCGGTTCGCTGAGGCCTGCCGCCAGCGTTTCGACCCCGACCGGACCGCCGCGATAGATGTCGGCGATCATCATCAGATAGCGCCGGTCCATCGCGTCGAGCCCCAGCGCATCGACCTCGAGCCGGTTGAGCGCGGCGTCCGCGGTGCGCGCATCGACGATCTCGGCGCCCGCGACGTCGGCAAAGTCGCGAACCCGGCGGAGCAGCCGCCCGGCGATCCGCGGCGTGCCGCGTGCGCGCCGCGCCACCTCCATCGCCCCGTCCTTCGAAATCGCGAGACCGAGCAGTCCGGCCGCACGCGTCACCACCCGCTCGAGCTCGTCGACGGTATAGAATTGCAACCGCACCGGGATGCCGAAGCGATCGCGCAGCGGCGTCGTCAGCAGCCCCTGCCGCGTCGTCGCGCCGACCAAAGTAAAGCGCGGCAGGTCGATCCGCACGCTGCGTGCCGAGGGCCCCTCGCCGATCATCAGGTCGAGCGCGCGGTCCTCCATCGCCGGATACAGCACCTCCTCGACCGCGGGCTGCAACCGGTGGATCTCGTCGATGAACAGCACGTCGCCATCCTCGAGATTGGTCAGCAGCGCGGCAAGGTCCCCCGACTTGGCGATCACCGGCCCAGAGGTGGCGCGGAACCCCACCCCCATTTCGCGCGCGACGATCTGCGCGAGCGTGGTCTTGCCGAGCCCCGGCGGCCCGAAGAACAGCACATGGTCGAGCGCATCGCCGCGCGCCTTGGCCGCCTGGATGAAGATCCGCAGATTCTCGCGCGCGGCCTTCTGCCCGACGAATTCGTCGAGATTCTTGGGGCGCAGCGCCGCATCCACGTCCTCGGGGCGGCGGGCTGGCGTGAGCAGGCGTTCGGCATCGGTCATCAAGCCCGTTCCCTACCCGTTCACGCCCGCCCCTGTCACCCCGTCGCGCGCGTCCCGCCCGACCGGCCTACCGAATTCACGGGATCAGCCGGTCCGCGCGGAGCTGCGCGAACAGGTCGAAGAACGCGTCGTCGGTCGGCTGATAGCGCGTAAAGCCCATCCGCCGGCTCTTGCCCATGTCGGTGACGACCTCGATCGGCCGGCCGAGATCGGCATCGGTGTGCCACGGCGAGGCGAGGCGCGTGAGATCGACCTCGACCAGCCCCTCGCGCTCGGCGATCCGCTGCCACACGACCGCGTCATCGGCCATCTGCTCCTCGAGCGGCACGACCGTCCCGTCGAACGGCGCCGCCTCGATCCCGAACCATTCGGCGATCCGCGACCACATCCAGCTCCAGCGGAACACGTCGCCATTGACGATGTTGAAGTCCTGGTTCGCCGCCTCGGGCGTCGTCGTCGCCCAGACGAGCTGCGCCGCGAGCTGACGCGCGTCGGTCATGTCGGTCAGCCCGTTCCACTGCGCCGCCGATCCCGGAAAGCGGAACGGCCGCCCGGTCTCGCGGCACAGGGTCGCATAGGCCGCCAGCGTCGTCCCCATGTTCATCGCATTGCCGACCGCCTTGCCGATCACCGTATGCGGACGGTGCACGCTCCAGCTGAAGCCGTCCCGCTCGGCCGCCGCGAACACTTCGTCCTCCTGCGCATAATAGAAATTCTCGACCTCGAGCCGGCCCTGCTCCTCGCGGAACGGCGTCTGCGGCAGCACACCCTTACCATACGCCTCGAACGGCCCGAGATAATGCTTCAGGCCCGTCACCAGCGCGACATGCCGCACCGACTTGGCGGGACGCAGGCCGTCGAGCAGGTTGCGGACCATCGCGCCGTTGACGCGGATATTCTCCGCCTCGGTCGCCTGGCGCGACCAGGTCGAGACGAACACCGCGTCGGGCGCCAGATCCTTCAGCGCGGCGGCGGTACCCGCAGCGTCGGTCAGGTCGGCAGCAACCGGGTGCACGCCGGGCTGGGCGGACGGACGCCGCGCAAGGCCATGGACCGTCCATCCCTGTTCGATCAGCAGCGCCGCCGTCGCGCTGCCGACAATACCGCTCGTGCCAACCACCAATGCCGTCCGGGCCATCGTCATTCTCCGTTTCACTTGAACGCAGTAGCTAGGCATCGCCCGCGACGCGTTCTAGACGGCACCATTCGGGGCCCCGGGCACCTTTCGGGACCCAGTGACGTTCAGGGACCCAGTATGACAACCACGCCCCCCGATCACGATCCTGCCCCCGTGACCGACGACTGGCGTGAGGACTGCGCTCCGCGCCGGGTGCTCGACCTGTTTGCGACCAAATGGACGAGCATGGTCCTCCACACGCTCGACGCGCGGCACGAGGGCGGCGCGCGCACCGGCGTCCTCCACCGCAGCCTGCCCGGCATTTCGAAGAAGATGCTGACGCAGACGCTGCGCGACATGGAAACCAGCGGGCTGATCCTGCGCGACGTGCTCGCGACGATGCCCCCCGCGGTCGAATATAGTCTGACGCCGCTCGGCAGGCGGTTCGTCGAGCCCGTCAATCTGCTCTACGACTGGGGCCGCACCAATGCCGATGCGCTCGACGCGTTCGGCCCCGGCCCCGCGCCCCGCCGGTCCGCCAAACGGCCGAAGACCGACTGAGGCTAGGGCTTCGACGCCTTGCGCAGCGCCAGCCGGACGAGCGCGTCGAGCGTCGCGCCCGGCCCCAGTTCCTCGTCCGCCGCCGCCACCGCGACGCTCGCCTCGGCGGGCCGGAACCCCAGGTTAAGCATCGCCGACACCGCATCCGCCGACGCGCCCGGCGCCGCATTGACCACTGCGGGCCCGAGCCCGAGTGCGATCCCGCCGACCTTGTCCTTCAATTCCATGACGATACGCTGGGCGAGCTTCGGCCCGACGCCGTTCGCGCGCGCGACCATCGCCTTGTCGCCGCTGGCAATCGCCCGCGACAGGTCGACGGGTTCAAGCGCGGACAGGATCGCGAGCGCAACCCGCGCGCCGACGCCCTGCACCGCGGTCAGCAACCGGAACCAGTCGCGCTCGTCCGCGCTCGAAAATCCGACGAGCCGCTGGAAATCCTCGCCGACCAAAAGTTCGGTGAAGACGGTGCAGGCCTCGCCGATCGGCCCGAGGGCCGACAGCGTGCGTGCCGACGCGCCGACCAGATAGCCGACTCCGCCGACATCGATCACCGCATGGTCGATCCCGGTCGAATCGAGCCGGCCCTTCAGATGGACGATCATGCGCCTACTCCCGTGCGTCGCGACAGCGCCGCCGCGCTCGCGACATGATGCGCATGCGTGATCGCCACCGCCAGCGCGTCGGCGGCATCGGGGCCGGCAAGCTTCGCACCGGGCAGCAACACCGCCATCATCGCCTGAATCTGTTTCTTGTCCGCGCCGCCGGTGCCGACGACGCCCTTCTTGACAGTCGAGGGGTGATATTCGCCGATATGCAGCCCCGCCCCCGCCGCCGCGAGCAGCACCACCCCGCGCGCCTGCCCCAGCTTCAGCGTCGACTGCGCATTGGTGTTGCCGAGCACCTCCTCGACCGCAGCGCCATCCGGCCGCTCCGCACGGATGACGTCGAGCAACGCCGAATACAACGCCGTCAACCGCCGCGGCAGCGCCATCGACGGATCGGTCCTGATCTGGCCATTGGCGATATGGCTCAGCCGGTTACCGTCCGCACGGATAACGCCCCAGCCCGTGGTGCCGAGGCCGGGGTCTAGTCCTAGAATGATCATGAGAAGAAAGAAGACTGGTTCGCGCGGAGGCGCGGAGGCGCGGAGGGGGTGCGCTCTTGACCATCGTCGCGCGTTAGCGCGACCTTCATTCCACTGGGCTGGACTACCGCCGAAACGCCGCTGGCGCGGAAGACGCGTGCGCGAAGCGTCTCTCTCCGCGCCTCCGCGTCTCCGCGCGAACCAATCCTTCTTCTCACTGGCTCAACCCAGCGTCTCCATGATCTCGTCCGAGATCTCGTAATTGCCCCAAACCGTCTGCACGTCGTCGTCATCGTCGAGCGCGTCGATCAGCTTGAACAACGTCGCCGCATCGTCCGCATCGACCGCGACCATCGTCTGCGGCCGCCAGGCGAGCTTCGCGCCCTCGGCCTCGCCGAGCTTCGCCTCGAGCGCCTTGGCGACTTCGTGCAGATCGCCCTGCGCGGTCCAGACCTCATGCCCGTCCTCGCTCGACGTGACGTCCTCGGCGCCCGCCTCGAGCGCGGCCTCGAACACCGTGTCGGCATCGCCCGCGCTCGCCGGGTAGGAGATCAGCCCAACGCGGTCGAACGCATGGCTCACTGACCCGCCCGCGCCCAGATTGCCGCCGTTCTTGCCGACCGCAACGCGCACGTTGGTTGCGGTACGGTTGCGGTTGTCGGTCAGCGCCTCGATGATCAGCGACACGCCGCCCGGCCCGAAGCCCTCATAGCGGATCTCTTCGTAATTCTCGGCATCGCCGCGGCTCGCCTTGTCGATCGAGCGCTGGATGTTCTCCTTGGGCAGCGACGCCGCCTTGGCCGCATTCACCGCGGCGCGCAGGCGCGGGTTCATGTCGACATCGGGCAGGCCCATCTTGGCCGCAACCGTGATTTCCCGGCTGAGCTTGCTGAACGCCGACGAGCGCTTCTTGTCCTGCGCACCCTTGCGATGCATGATGTTCTTATATTTGGAATGGCCTGCCATCTGTGCCTCTATAGCTGATGCGCCGCTCTTAGGCTCCGGCACCCGATTTCGCCAGAGCATCGATTTTCGCCTCAATCGCGTCGAGCCGCGCGAGCACCAGATGGTCGATCTTGTGATGCACGCGCAAAATGTCCAGCTCGGCGCGCAGATTGGTCTCGTAATCGAGGCTCGCGGCGAGCCGGTCCTTCGCCGATTGCCGGTTCTGGCTCATCATGATGATCGGCGCCTGGATCGCCGCGACCGTCGACAGCAGCAGGTTGAGGAAGATGTAGGGATAGGGATCGAACGCCGCGTTGAAATGCGTGAGGATGTCCGAATTGAGGATCATCCAGCCGAGCAGCACCGCAGTGAACGCGATGATGAACCCCCACGACCCGCCGACCGCCGCAACCCGGTCCGAGAGCCGCTCGCCGAACGTCGCGCGTTCGTCGGCCAGGTCGGCGGCGTCGCGACTGACCGTGGTCCCCGCCTCGATCCCCGCGAGCACGCGGCGCTGCTCGTCGTTGAGCTCGCCGGGGGACTTGCCGAGCAGGCGGTGCGAGAGATCGTCGAGCGGAGAGGATGTAGCCATGGCGAAAGGCGTAACCGCGATTGCGGATTAAGCCAGCGCGCAAAACCGCGCTTGCGACGAGACCCGCGAAAGACTCCTTGCCCCGATGCGCCCGCACCTGCCAAACGCGCGGCATGACGGTTAGCGTGAATATGGGCACCGACGGCAATGGTACGGCCGTCGGCGTCGACCTGGAGGAACTTCTCGCCACGCGCCTGCTGGTGCAGGGCAATTCGGGATCGGGAAAGTCGCATCTGCTGCGCCGCCTGCTCGAACGGTCGGCGGGGCATGTCCAGCAGATCGTGATCGATCCCGAAGGCGATTTCGTGACGCTCGCGGGCCCGCATGGCCATGTCGTGATCGAGGCGGGCGACTATAGCGAACGCGAGATCGCGCGCATCGCCACCCGCCTGCGCGAACACCGGACGTCCGCGGTGCTCAGCCTCGAGGGACTCGAGGTCGAAGGGCAGATGCGCTGTGCCGCATCGTTCCTCTCCGCGCTGTTCGATGCGCCGC
This sequence comes from Sphingomonas sp. STIS6.2, assembly GCF_000732685.2. Classification (NCBI taxonomy): domain Bacteria; kingdom Pseudomonadati; phylum Pseudomonadota; class Alphaproteobacteria; order Sphingomonadales; family Sphingomonadaceae; genus Sphingomonas; species Sphingomonas sp. STIS6.2. The sequence goes on along the minus strand of NZ_JPDP02000014.1, from coordinate 9,588 downwards.
GCGAGCATTGGTATCCGGTGCTGGTGGTCGTCGACGAGGCGCAGATGTTCGCGCCCGTCACCGGCGGCGAAGTGTCCGAAGAGGTCCGCCGCGCCTCGCTCGCGGCGATGACCAACCTGATGTGCCGTGGCCGCAAGCGTGGTCTCGCCGGCGTGATCGCGACTCAGCGTCTGGCGAAGCTCGCGAAGAACGTCGCGGCGGAGGCGTCGAACTTCCTGATGGGCCGAACCTTCCTCGACATCGACATGGCACGCGCCGCCGATCTGCTTGGCATGGAGCGGCGTCAGGCGGAGGCGATCCGCGACCTCCAGCGCGGCACCTTCATGGCGCTCGGCCCCGCGGTCTCGCGCCGCCCCATCACCGTGAAGATCGGCGACGTCGCGACCTCGGCGCGCAGCGGCAGCCCCAAGCTGACCCCGCTCCCCAGCGCCGCGCCGATGGACCTGCAGGACCTGCTGTCCGAGCCCGTGGTCGACGCCCCCGAACTCGGCCTGCTCTTCGATTCGCGGCCGCGGCGCGTTCCGGCCGAGGAACTGCTCGACGGTATCGCCCGCCCGCCCGAGCCGCGCACCGCCGCGCCCCCGCCGCCCGAGAAGACCGATGACGAGGTCGAGGCGGTCTATGCCGACGTGTTCCGCGCGATCGTCGAGGATCCCGAATCGACGCTGCGCCCGCCCTCGGTGCTGTTCCAGGATTTCCAGGTGCGATGCCGGATGGGCGGCCTCGCCAAGCCCCCGCTCGATTTGCCGGGCTTCGTCCGCCGGCTGAGTTGCGCACGCGCCGGCATCTTCGACATGACCGACGAGGCGTGGACCGCCGCGCTCGACGTCGCGAGCGGGCTGCCCGACGACATGCTCGGCGCCTTCCTGCTGGTCGCACGCGCCGCACGCGAGGGCGAACCCTGCCCCTCAGACGCGCGCATCGCCGCGACCTACGGCACCAGCTCGCTTGGCCGTGTGAAGCGCCTGATCGGCTATATCGAAAGCCGCAACCTGATCGTCTGCCGCACAGACCTGGCGGGCAAACGCTCGATCACGATCCCGGGACTCGGCTGGACGACACTGCCGGCAGAAGCGGCTTAACTAGACCGCGAAAACGAAGACCAGTCCGGCGACGACGCCGATCTGCACGATCGCGATCATCTGCAACCGGCCGACGAACGGCTGCTTGCGGGTCTTGTGGCGAAAACGACGGCGCGCCCAGAAGGCGCCGGGGCTGCCACCGAGCGCTGCGAACCAGAGCAAACGGGATTCGGGGATGCGCCATGCGCCACCGAGCGACCGGCGCTTGTCCAGCGCGAACGCGGCGACCGTGACCGCGTTGATCAACAGAAACAGAAATGACGCCGCAGCGATCGATACGAGCATGGCTCACTGGTACCGCGTCGACGTTGACGCGGCGTCCACCCCGGCGTCGATGACGCATCGCGAGGGAGACACCGCGCAGAGACCGATCGTCAGATCATCCCCAGAGCCTGGAGATACACCTCGAGGATCGCCTCCTCCTCCTGATATTCTTCCTTCTTCTTCTTGCGGATCGACAGGATCTTGCGGATCGCCTTGGGGTCGTAGCCACGGCCCTTGGCCTCGGCCATCACGTCCTTGATGTCGTCCGCGATACCCTTCTTCTCTTCTTCGAGACGCTCGGCGCGCTCGATCAGCAGGCGCAGTTCGTCCGCTGCGACCGCGCCGCCGCCCATGCCGTGTTGGCGTTCGTCCGTCATGATACTCGTCCCCATTCGCTCGAAACACAGACCCGCATGCGGCGACCGGGGCCCCAAGGAACCGATGAATCGCGCCGCTGCAAGTGCGGCGCCGCGTCTAGGCGGTAACCGTTCGCGGCTCAAGCGACCCCGGGTCAGACGACCGCATTCTTGGCGACGCTCTGCTTCATCCGTTCGAGCTGCTCCGGCGTGGCGTCGCCCTGATGCTGCGCCTTCCACTGCGAATAGGGCATGCCGTACACCGCCTCGCGCGCCGCATCCTTGTCGAGACCACCGGCCTCCTCGACCCAGTCGGACAGGCAGTTGCGGCAGAATCCCGCCAAACCCATCAGGTCGATATTCTGCGCATCGTCGCGGTGGCGCAGGTGGCGGATCAGCCGGCGAAAGGCCTGCGCCGCTACGGCATCGTCGAGTGTGTCCAGCGTGTCGCTATCGTGGTTCATTCGTATGCTCCGTAGTTGATCCCACCGAGATAGGGTTTAAGGCCCGTGGCGGCAAAGACCTCCCCCAGGAAACGCAACGCATGACCATGGCCATCGCACCCCGCTCGCGCAAAGTCCGCATCCTCGCGACGCTAGGCCCTGCCAGCAGCACGCCCGAGATGATCGCGACGCTGTTCCGCACCGGCGCCGACGCGTTCCGCATCAACATGAGTCACGGCGACCAGCAGTCGAAGATCGCGGTGATCCAGGCGATTCGCGCGCTGGAGAAGCAATATCGTCGTCCCTCGACGATCCTCGCCGATCTCCAGGGGCCCAAGCTGCGCGTCGGCAAGTTCGACGGCGGCCGCACCGTGCTCGAAACCGGCTCGACCTTCGTGCTCGACCGCGACACGACGCCGGGCGATGCGACCCGCGTCGAGCTGCCGCATGACGAGATCTTCGCCGCGATCGAGCCGGGCGCGCGTCTGCTGCTCGACGACGGCAAGCTGGTGCTGCGCGTCGTCTTGCACAGCCCGCGCGAAATCACGACCAGGGTCGAGGTCGGCGGCGCACTGTCGAACAACAAGGGGCTGAACGTTCCCGACGTCGTCCTGCCGATGGCCGCGCTGACCGAGAAGGATCGCAGCGATCTCGACTTCGCGGTCGACCAGGGCGTCGACTGGATCGCGCTGTCGTTCGTCCAGCGTCCCGAGGATCTGTGGGAGGCGCGCAAGCTGATCGGCGGCAAGGCCGCGCTGCTCGCCAAGATCGAGAAGCCCGCCGCGATCGAGCGGCTCGAGGAGATCGTCGAGGCGTGCGACGGCGTGATGGTCGCGCGCGGCGATCTCGGTGTCGAGATGCCCCCGCAGGCGGTGCCGCCGCTGCAGAAGCGCATCGTCGAGGTGTCGCGTCGCATGGGCCGCCCGGTCGTGGTCGCGACTCAGATGCTCGAATCGATGATCACCTCGCCCTCGCCGACGCGCGCCGAGGTCTCGGACGTCGCGACCGCGGTCTATGACGGCGCCGATGCGATCATGCTGTCGGCGGAAAGTGCCGCGGGCGCGTGGCCGGTCGAATCGGTCGCGATGATGGACGCGATCGGCGTGTCGGTCGAGGCGGACCCCGAGCACGGCGACCGCATGCACTTCACGGTGATGAAGCCCGATCCGACGACGGCCGACGCGCTGGCCGAGGCGGCGAAGAACATCGCCGCGACGGTATCCGCGGTCGCGATCATCTGCTTCACCACCTCGGGCTCGACCGCACGCCGGATCGCGCGCGAGCGGCCTTCGGTGCCGCTGCTGGTGCTGACGCCGAGCCAGGACACCGCGCGCCGCCTCGGCCTGTTGTGGGGCACGCATGCAGTCCACACCCGCGACGTCGAATCGTTCGAGGACATGGTCGCCAAGTCGAAGCGCATGGCGCTGCGCCACGGCATGGCGAAGGCGGGCGACCGCGTGATCGTGCTCGCGGGCGTGCCGTTCCGTACGCCGGGTTCGACCAACGTGCTGCATGTCGTGCGGATCGTCGGCGACGAGTTGAAGGGCCACCACTCGCAGGTCTGAGGTGCGCCTCCCCCTAGCGCTCCCCTGCCAAATCCGCGATGGCTGGTAGAAGGACCGGACGGGGGAGCAACCGCATGACGTTACGCGAAAAGATCGGCTGGGGCGCGATGAGCCTGCTCGGGGCGTGCGCGCTCGCGGTGGTCGCGTTCCAGCGCGGCGAGCATGTCAACGCGCTGTGGATCGTCGCCGCATCGGTCTCGGTCAACCTGATCGCCTATCGCTTCTACGCCCGCTATATCGCGCGCAACGTCATGCAGCTCGATGCGACGCGGCCGACCCCCGCAATCCGCCGCGCGGACGGGCTCGATTATGTCGCGACCGACCGCAACGTCCTGTTCGGCCACCATTTCGCCGCGATCGCCGGAGCCGGACCGCTGGTCGGGCCGGTGCTCGCCGCGCAGATGGGCTATCTCCCCGGCACGCTCTGGATCCTCGCCGGCGTCGTGCTGGCGGGCGCGGTGCAGGACTTCATGATCCTGTTCATCTCGATGCGCCGCGACGGGCGGTCGCTCGGCGAACTGATCCGCATGGAAATGGGTGCGGTCGCGGGCACGATCGCGCTGATCGGTGCCTTTGCGATCATGGTCATCATCCTCGCGGTGCTCGCGCTGATCGTCGTCCGCGCGCTCGCGGGCAGTCCCTGGGGGCTGTTCACCGTCGCCGCGACGATCCCGCTCGCCTTCGCGATGGGGATCTACACGCGCTGGATCCGTCCGGGCCGCATCGGCGAGGTCTCGATCCTCGGCGTCATCGGGCTGCTGCTCGCGATCGTCTATGGCGGCCAGGTCGCCGAGTCCGCCTTCTGGGGCCCGGTCTTCACGCTGACCCCGGTCCAGCTGTGCATCCTGATGGTCGGCTACGGCGCGGTCGCGTCGGTGCTGCCGGTCTGGCTGCTGCTCGCGCCGCGGGATTACCTGTCGACCTTCCTGAAGATCGGCGCGATCGTCGCGCTGGCGATCGGTATCGCGGTCGTCGCACCGCCGCTGCGCATGCCCGCGCTCACCAAGTTCATCGACGGCAGCGGTCCGGTCTGGTCGGGCGGGCTGTTCCCGTTCCTCTTCATCACGATCGCCTGTGGTGCAGTCTCTGGCTTCCACGCGCTGATCGCCAGCGGCACCACCCCCAAGCTGATCGCCAGCGAGGGTGACGCGCCCTTTATCGGCTATGGTGCGATGCTGATGGAAAGCTTTGTCGCGATCATGGCGCTGGTCGGCGCGACGATCCTCGATCCCGGCATCTATTTCGCGATGAACAGCCCCGCTGCGGTGCTCGGTACGGACGCAGCGTCGGCGGCGGCCGCGGTCACCAATATGGGCTTTGCAATCACGCCAGAAGCGCTGGCGCAGGCCGCGCGCGACGTCGGCGAGACGACCATCATCAGCCGCACCGGCGGTGCGCCGACGCTGGCGGTCGCGATGGCGGAGATTTTCAGTAACCTGATCGGTGGTCAGGCGATGAAGGCGTTCTGGTACCACTTCGCGATCCTGTTCGAGGCGCTGTTCATCCTGACCGCGGTTGATGCCGGCACCCGCGCCGGCCGCTTCATGCTGCAGGACCTGATCGGGCTCGCGGTGCCGTCGTTCCGCAATGCCTCGGCGATCGGCCCGGGCATCGTCGCGACCGCGCTGTGCGTGACCGCCTGGGGCTTCTTCCTCTACCAAGGCGTCACCGATCCACTCGGCGGGGTGAACACCTTATGGCCGCTGTTCGGCATCTCGAACCAGATGCTCGCCGCGGTCGCGCTGATCCTCGCCACGGTTGTGCTGTTCCGGATGAAGCGCCAGCGTTATGCCTGGGTGACGATCCTGCCCGCCGCGTGGTTGTGCCTATGCACGATCACCGCGGGGCTGCTGAAGCTGTTCTCGAGCGATCCGAAGGTCGGCTTCCTCGCGCATGCGTCCAAGTTCGCGGACGCTGCGGCGCGCGGCGAGATCCTCGCGCCTGCCAAGACGATGGCAGAGATGCAGCGGATCATCTTCAACGACCGGATCGACGCGGCGCTGATCGCGCTGTTCCTCGGCGTCGTCGTGTCGATCCTCGCCTTCGGCATCCGCAGCTGCCGCGCGGCGCTGAAGGTCGATCGCCCGACCGTGACCGAGGTTCCGCCCATGCTGGTCCCGGCGGAATGACGCCGCGCATCCGCCACCTGCTGGCACGCGCGCGGGAGACCGCGCTGATGATGGTCGGCCAGCCCTCCTACGCCGCCTATCTGCGCCATATGGCCGAGCATCACCCCGGCCATGCGGCGATGGATCCCGCGGCGTTCTTCCGTGACCGCGAACAGGCGCGCTACGGCGGCAAGGGCGGTGGCCGATGCTGCTGAACGACCCGCCACGCTCGATCGTCGCCGCGCTGCGCAGCGCGACCGGCGGCGATCACGACCGCGTCGACGCCGCCTATGGCGACTTCGACCTCGCCGCGCCCGACAGCTACCGCGCCTTCCTCCATGCGCACGCGCGCGCACTTCCCGCAGCGGAGGACGCGCTGGCAGCCGTCCCGGGCCTGCCGCACTTCCGCCCCCGCACGCCCCTCCTCGCCGCCGACCTCGGGGCGCTGGACGAGGCGATGCCGCCACCGCTGCCCTTCGCGCTGCCCGCGGGCGACGCGGCGGCCTGGGGCGCGCTCTATGTCGTGGAGGGATCACGGCTCGGCGGCATCATGCTCGCGCGTACCGTGCCCGACGGGCTGCCGACCGCCTATCTCGGTGCGCGCCATCTGTCGGGCGAATGGCGCGAGCTGCTCGGTGCACTCGACCGCGCCGCGACGCTTGTTGGAACAGACAGGTGGATCGACCAGGCCATCACCGGCGCGCGTGCGACCTTCGACCTGTACCGCCGCGCCGCCGCCGCACGCTGAGCCTCAATCCTCGATCGGGGCGGTCATGATCACGCGCAGCCCAGGCATGTTGTCATGCTGCGCGATCGATCCCGACAGCCGCCCGACCACCGCGTTCATCATCCGGCTGCCGAACCCGACGCGCGTGCCGGTCTGACCAACGCCCTTGTCCGCGACGATCAGCCGGATCTGGTTGCGATATTGCTCTAGCGCGATCAGGATCGGCCCCGGCTGCCCGCCATAGGCATATTTGCTCGCGTTGATGACGAGCTCGGTCAGGATCAGCCCGACATTGACCGCGCGGTCGGTCGGCATCAGCACCGGTGCCAGGTCGAGCCGCATCTGCGCGCCCCAGTCCTGCCCCAGCGTCCCCTTCATGTCGCCCGCCAGTTCCTCGAGATAGCGTGCTAGGTCGACCGACTGGACCTGATCGTCGCGGTACAGCCGCCGGTGCACCAGCGCGACCGCAGACAGCCGTGCCTGCGCCTCGGCAAGATGCGCGGTGACATTGGCGTCGCCTGCCGCCTTGGCCTGCAGTGCGAGAAACGCGGAGACCATCTGCAGGCTGTTCTGCACACGGTGATTGACCTCCTTCATCAGGACGTCCTTCTGCTCGATCAGCACGTCCTTTTCGGCCAGCGTCCGCTGCAATTCGCGGTTGAGCGCGCGCATCCGGTTGCTCGCATAGCTGTCGTGGAACATCCGACGCAGGCGATAGCCGGCCTCGATCTCCTCGAGCGACCAGCGCCGCGATTCGCCACGCACCTCTTCGGTCCATGACGCGAACGACGTGCGCGGCGTCAGCTGTTCGGCGGGATCGCCCGACGTCGCCTTATGCGGATTGCCTGCCCATTCGATCTCGGTGATCCGCTCGGCGCGGAACCACAACAGCACCGCGCCCTCGTCGATCAGCGGCATGGCAAGCAGCCCGCTCGCCTTTGACCGATAGCGTTCCGCAGGCGGGTAGAGCGTCGACAGCGCATGCGTTGCAACGATGTCGCCTGTCCCGCGGCTGCGGATCCACTCGACCAGGTCCAGTACGTCTCTGTCGTCCGGACACTGGCCGTCGCGCTGCACCGCGCCGTGCTGGACGAGCGCGAAGCCGTCGCTCGCCAGCATCCGGCGCAGGTCGTCGCCGACCGCCGCCGCGGTCCGCTGCGCGCTGCCCTCGGTGGCCATCTTGAGCACGACGACGTCTTCCACCGACCGCAGCCGCAGGCGTTCGCGGTATCCCTCGGCCTCCTCCTTCGCGCGGATCTGTCGGGCGAGGCTACTCGCCAGCGTGCTCGCGGTCGCGCGAACATCGGGCGCCAGCGTCCGCGGCGTCATGCTGTGGCAGGCGATCATCCCCCACAACAGCCCGTCCTTGACGATCGAGATCGACGCGGACGCCGCGACGCCCATGTTGGTCATGTAGCGCAGATGGATCGGCGACACGCTGCGCAGCGCGACGTCGCTCAGGTCGAGCCTCTCGAACCCAGCAGGGCGCAGGATCGCGGGTGTATAGACCGCATGCGGGATCGCGCGCGTCCGATTACGGACATACAGCGCGCGCGCCTGTTTCGGGATATCGGTCGCAGGAAAATGATGGTTGAGGAAGCTGTGCAGCGCGGGATCGCGATCCTCCGCCATCACGCGCCCGGATTCGTCGTCGAGAAAGCGATAGACCATGACGCGGTCGAACCCGGTCAGAGTCCGGAACGCGACCGCCGCCTGCTCGCACAACGCCTGAAGATTGCCCGATCGCTCGAACGCGGTCGCCATCGAATCCAGCCAGCCGAGCACAGTCGCGGCGCTCGACGGCGCCGTCGTGGCGGGCTCGAGCTCGACGAGGACGTGTTCCTCGCTCGCATGCAGGACCATGTGGAACTGCTCGCTGGTACCCGCGACCAGCGTGCCGACGGCAGCGCCGATCATGCTGCCGCGCCCCGATCGCTCCGCCAGCAGCGCGGCAACGTCCTGGCCGATCAGCGTCGCGAGGTCTGCGCCCAGCCAGTCGGGGGTCAGCCGCGTCTCGATATCGCCCGCGCCCGCAACGACGCGCAGGCTCGCCGCATCGGCGACGAGCAACAGCCCGTGCGGCTGGATCGCGCCGGGAATGTGTATGGGCTCCCGATCGCAGGCCGTAAGGTCCAACGCGGTATCAGTCACAGATGCTGGGCCTTTCCGTCAAGCCGCGACCATGTCGTTTCGCGCGTGGAAAAGCAAATAAGCCAAGGCAGTTACGCCACCGGTGCCATCGCCTCCACGCGCGCATCCGCCCGGTCTGCATAGCGGCGCGCGATCACCGCACAGGCGATCAGCTGGATCTGGTGGAACAGCATCAGCGGCAACAGGATCACGCCGACCTGCGCCGCGGGGAACAGCACGCCGGCCATCGGCACCCCCGACGCGAGGCTCTTCTTCGACCCACAGAACAGCAACACGATCGCATCCTCGCGCGGCAACCGCATCAGCCGCGCGATCGTCAGCGTCAGCGCCAGCACGATGGCCAGCAGGGCACAGGAAAGCAGCCCGATCAGGAGTAGGTCGCCGAGCGACACACGGCTCCATAAGCCCTCGACCACCGCCGCGCCGAACGCGCCATAGACGACGAGCAAGATTGATCCGCGATCGACGATCGTCAGCATCGCCTTGCGCCGCGTCACCCATGCGCCGATCCAGGGCCGCAGCACATGCCCCGCCACGAACGGCACGAGCAGCTGGACGATGATCGTCTCGACGCTCTCGATCGACATCCCGCCGGCATTGCCTGCGTTCCGCATCAGCAAAGCTACCAGCGCGGGGGTGATCAGTATGCCGAGCAGGTTGGAAAAGGATGCGCTGCAGACCGCGGCCGCGACATTGCCGCGCGCAATCGCGGTGAAGGCGATCGACGACTGGACCGTCGAGGGCAGCAGGGTCAGGAACAGCACGCCCGTCGCCATCCGCGCGTCGACGAAGGGCAACGCGGTCAGCCCGAGCCCGAGCCCGAGCGCGGGAAAGGCGACAAACGTCACCCCCAGCACAGCGAGGTGGAGCGGCCAGTTGCGCAGCCCGTCCC
>NZ_JPDP02000013.1:0-9002 GCF_000732685.2 Sphingomonas sp. STIS6.2 | reverse complement strand
AAACTTAGGATATTAGCGACAGTCGACAGTTGCTATCCTGCGGCCCTCACAGCCTCATTCTTCAAGCCTGCCTGTGCGAGCCTCCTTCTTCGACTTGTCCCATTCCTTCTTGATGAGCCGTTGGGCTGCTTTCTCGACCGTATCCGCCTTTTTGAGCCAATCGGGCTTTGGAGTATGCCGCGCACTCACTAGCTCCTCGACTGCGCGGAAGAGCGCGCGATCCAGGGCATGTTTGTCCTCAGTCCCTACGTCGCGGCAGGCCGGGTTTAGGCGGAGTACGATACCAGCGCGCGCGGCATGTACCTTTCGCCAATTCACCGGCTTGGCAGGGCTAACTGCACCACGCCGCACCTCGGCCGTTAACTCTACAACCAGCCCTCGCATTGCTTCTCGCCATACCGCGCGCTCGCTGGTGACGATCTGGACGAAGATGGCCTTGTCTGCGTTCTCCTTCCCGGCCTGCGCGCCAAAACGCGCGCCAAGGTAGGCAAGCACGCCCGCAAAGGCCGTTCCGAAGCCCTGCACCCACGTCCAGCCGCCTGATCCTGACCCCCCTGATATTCCTGTCACGTATGCTCCCTTATGCCGCGAACCTCGGGTGCAGCTTACGACCACCCAACCACGCTGCTACAGGCCACGAAGGCTATCAGTTCACAAGTGAGATTGTTATCTTGCTCACTTGTGTGCTATCCATCATGTTCACACGCGAACACGTGCAGGGGCTACATGAAGACCATATCTATCATCAGCCAGAAGGGCGGAGCGGGTAAGACCACGCTTGCCATCCACCTTGCCGGTGCCGCCACCAGTGCGGGCCTCTCCGCGCTGATCCTCGACGCGGACCCGCAAGCGACCGCTAGCCAATGGAACCACTGGCGAGGCGGCGCGGACCCTGAGGTCGTAGATTGTGCCTCCCCCACCCTCCTTCCGCGCAAGGTGCAGCAAGCAGCCGATCTAGGCGCGGACCTAGTCATTATCGATACGCCCCCACACGCGGACATCATGGCGCGCGAGGCGTGCAAGGCTGCGGACCTGATCCTTATTCCTTGTCGTCCCCAAGCGTTCGACTTGTCAGCCGTTGAAACGACGGCCGAGCTGGTGAAGGCAGCAGGCAAGCCGGCCTTCGTGCTCTTCATGGGCGGTCCTCAGCGCGCGCCAACTACTTACAGAGACGCGCGGGAGCTGATTGAGGGCAGCGAAGGCGTTGAGGGTATGGGTGTGCCGGTCGCGCCCGTCATGCTCACGATGCGCGCGATCTATCACCACAGCACGGCGCAAGGGAAAACCGCGATAGAGGCGGAGCCTGACGGTAAGGCGGCGGAGGAGATCGCCGCGCTATGGACGTGGACAAGCGAACGTGTGAACTTGCCCACAAGTAAGCAGGGCAGAAAGAAGCGAGGCTGACATGAGCAAATTTGGCGCCATGAGGCAGCAGCGTGCAGAACGCGCGAAGGTGGAGCCGAGCGTCTCGACCCCAGCCATTGAGGGCTCGGCGTCGGTGCGATCGGCGGCGCGGCAGGGCAAGAAGGCTGTCAGCGCATACTTTAGTCCGGAAGTTAGCCGAGGCTTAAATGTGCTGGCGGCCGAGAACGGAACTACCCTTCAGGCCTTGATGGGCGAGGCAATCGACCTTCTCATGCGCCAGTACGGCAAGCACCCGTTCGGGGAGCGGTGACGCGCAGCTTTGAAGAGGGGTCTGCACATAGAACGGACCCAGATGTACGCTAACGCGATCGGGTGTCAGCAAACCCCCAGATTCGGGTTTCCGTACAGCTGACCAAAGCGACAGGGTTTGTCGCACACTCTGCCATCCTGTTGGCGCCACGACCCAAGGCCGGAGCGCACCCTGTCCGAAAGCATGTGTTTTCCGACAGTCTCAAAACGCTGCGGCAGCCTATACCAGCGTCATGACCAAGATACCGGATACGGACAAGAGATCGCAGGTTTCACCGGAATCCTCATTTTTGCACCTGAACGACGGCGCCCGGCATCATCGGGTCGCCCGGAGCAATGACGAGGTAACGGCGCATGTCGCCTTTTGCGTCGCTGACGATCTGGCGGAGCGGTCCGAGCGTGTTGACTATCGCGCCGCCCGCCGGATTGGTCATGAACTTCGCCAGAGGCTGGATCACGCCGCTGCCATCAGCGCGGGAGGATAGCCCAAGGACATAGGGCATCTTTGGACTGAGGCCCGCAACCGCCGCCTGCAAAATCTGGACTTGGCCCTGATCGAACAGCGTGACCTGGCTGCGCCCAGTCCCGGAAAGAGTCAGCTGGATCTTCATGCCGGCCTGGGCGAGCGGCATCAGGTTTGCACGGCCATCGCCTACCGGCACCGCGCCGGGAACGTAGGCCACGCCTTGGGGCCCCTGACCGATCGGAATCGTCGCGATAACGGTGTTGCTGGCGGTATCGATCGCCGCGACTGCGTCGGCGTTCTCCAGCCCGACATACATCCGCGTACCGTCGCCCGACGGCCAAAGGCCGTGCGGGAGCGCGCCGACCGGGATGTTCGCGACCTGCGCGAAGTCGGTGGTGCGGAACACCTTGACGACGTTCTCGGTGCCGACCGTCACATAGGCGAACTGGCCAGCCTTGGTGCGGGCGATGTTGACGTGGTTGGTGATCGCGCCTGTGTCGAACGTCTTGAGCACTGCGAAGGGTGGCTTGGCGTCGAACACCATGACTTTGCCGACGTCTTTCAGCGTCAACCAGACCTGCTTGCCGTCGGGCGTCGCGGCGATGTCGGGGCAGAACGGGCTCGCCTGCTTGACGCGACCGACGATCTTCTTCGAGGCGGTGTCGATCACAACGGTCTCGGGAGAAAAGCTCGAACAGACGTAACCGTATTTCCCGTTCGGCGAGAAGATCGTCATGCCGGGGCCATTAGGAACGGGGATGCGCGTAGTCGGCGCGAAGGTCTTGCCGTCGAGCACCTGGATATAATCCTCGCCGCGCACCGCGACCCAGACTTCGCGACCGTCGGGGCGGAAGAACGCTTCGTGCGGCGATCGGCCCACATAGGTCGTATGCTTCACGGCATTGGTCGCAGTGTCGATGAACGTCACCGAGTTCGAGCCGATCGAGATCGCCGCCAGCGTCTTGCGATCAGGCGAGAAGCCCATGCCGTGGACGAGCAGCTGTCCCTTGTAGAGCGGGCTGAGGTTCGCGGGGGTCTGGTCGCCGAGTTTTATCACGCCGAGCAGCGTGTTGGTCGACGGATCGATCACCGACACGGTGTTGGAGAACTGGTCCGAGGTGTAGAACCGGTCCTGCGCGCTGACGGGGACGTCGGGGGTCGCGTTCGGCACTTGCTGGGCAAACGCAGGGCCCGAGAAACACAAGGCGGCGCAGGCGGTTAGGGTGAAACGCTTCATGGACGGTCTCCGTGATGGGGGTGACCGGTCGCGGTCGGTTCGGTGTGAGGCAGCAACGCGCCGCCTTCGGATAGGATGCCCTGCATCACCGCGATTTCCTGACGCTGTTCGACGATGATTCCCTGGGCGAGCCGGCGCAGGCGTTCATCCTTGCCGAACCGCAGTTCGACTTCGGCCATGTCGATCGCACCCTGATGATGCGGGATCATCATTCTTGCGAAGTCGCGATCGGGATCGCTTGAATAACCGGTCATCATCGCGCCGTGCATCCGCGCCATCGCCGCATCCATTGCGGACGCGAAACCGTCCGTTTGCGCTAACGCACCCGTCGATACGGACACGGCTATCGCCGTTAGCAAGGCCGTGCGAGATTTCATCGTCATGCCTTTAGTATTCCCATTTATGACACGCGAGCGATGAATGCCGAGCGTGACAGCGTAAATGATCGCGGCGCAGCCATCGATCCAACGCATAAGCATGGTTGTTCTGATCATCTAAAAAGAACGGTAGACAATCTATGATCGCGTTTTCGTATTGAAACCATCGCTACCATGCGTTGGACGCAGGGGAGATATCGGTCGATCTAGCGGCATCGGACTGGCACGATCACCCGCCGGATCCGCGATAAGGATCAAACGATGAAAGCTGCGATCGTTCTGGTTGCCGCGATGTTGGCCTCCGTAGCCCCAGTCCCGGCGATCGCTCAGGCCTATTGGGCTGCACCTGCGGCGGACGACTTTCCCTGCGATATCAAGGCGGTTCAGGCACCGTGGTCGAAGGCTGATATCGACCTTAGTCATCATGACCGGATCTATGTGTCTGACCCGACATCGACAAAGATCGTTGTCATCGATCCTGCAGCGGGCAACGAACTGGGACGCATCGACCTCACCAAAAGCGCGATAGCTGAGCCCAGCTTTTCCAGCCCCAAAGTCCAGCACCTGGCTGCAACGCGTGACGGGCGGACCCTGGCGGTATCGGCATTAGCGCAGCACAGTGTGACGCTCGTAGATCTGGCCACGAACACGGAACGAGGCCGGACCGTGTTCCAGACGTCGCCTACCGCCGTCGCGTTTACGCCCAATGGGCACGAACTCTGGGTTTCGCTCGGCGATGAACATGCCATCGCAGTCGTGGATCCTAAGACCGCGCGGGAGATCACCCGCGTACCAGCAAGTGGCGGAGCGGGCGCGACCATCCTGTCGCCAAACGGACGCTATGCCTTTGTATCGCTTACTGAAAGGCCGTCCATCCTGGTTGTCGACGTCGAGCATCGGCGCGTCGTCGGACACGTTGCCAGCAACGGTGCAGGTGAGGGAGCAATCGCGGTCTCGCCAGATGGCAAACAGATTTGGGCAACACGCCGCGAGAGCGGCACGACCACGGTTTTTGCTGCCAAACCGCCGTTTGCGGTACGCGAAGTGATAAACACTGGTCCAGCAACGGGCGCGGTCAACTTCGCCCAGCGCGCGGACGATTCCTTTGCCTATGTCAGCATTGGCGGCGATCAACCTGCAATCAAGGTCTATAGAACCGACAGCCTGGAGGCTGTGGCAACCGTCCCGCTACAAGCGGCTCCAAGTGCGGTTTGGCCGTCGGGCGATGGTACGAGAATCTATGCCAGCCTGGCCGGAACCAACAAGGTCGCTGGGATCGACACGCTGACGTACACCACCGTGTCGACAATCCCTATCAGTACGGATGCGCAAAGCCTGATCTACGTTCCTGGTGCCGTGCGATCAGGAAAAGGGTCTCGCCAATCTGGTGCCATCCGGGCGCGATGCGGCGCTTGCCGTGGCGGCGCGTTGATCGGTCTTACACCGTCTGTAATTTCCCAAGGAAAGCCCTTTCTAAAATGACCAAGCCCCCCGTCAGGATCGCGATCAGCGGTGCCGCAGGACAAATTTGCTATTCGCTGCTCTTCCGGGTTGCGCAGGGTGACGTGTTCGGACCGGACCAGCCCGTTATCCTTCAACTGCTCGACGTGCCGCAGGCTATGGACGCCGTACGCGGCGTGGTCATGGAACTGGAGGATTGCGCGTTCCCGCTACTGGCAGGTGTGATCATTACTGATGATCCGATGGTGGCTTTCAAGGACATCGATGCGGCCATGCTGGTTGGGTCTCGTCCCCGCTCAAAGGGCATGGAGCGCCGTGATTTGCTCGCTGCCAACGCAGCGATCTTCAAGACGCAGGGCGCAGCATTGGACGCAGTGGCCAAACGTGACGCCAAGATCCTGGTCGTCGGCAATCCCGCCAACACAAATGCCTGGATTCTTGCGCAAAGCGCACCGGGTTTTCCTGCCGAAAACATCACGTCGATGATCCGCCTCGATCACAACCGCGCGCAGGGACAGCTTGCGGCCAAGGCGGGTGTAGGTGTCGATGCGATTACAAAGCTCGTCGTCTGGGGAAACCATTCGCCGACGATGTTTGCCGACTGGGGGAATGCCGAACTCGATGGCCAAAAGCTTGCCGACCGTATCGGAAACGAGGCCTGGTACCGCGAAACCCTGATCCCCACCGTTGCGCAGCGCGGAACCGCGATCATCGAAGCACGGGGTGCGTCCTCGGCCGCGTCGGCCGCAAATGCAGCGATCGACCATCTGCGCGACTGGGTGCACGGCGCAGGCGATAATTGGGTGTCGATGGGCGTGGTGTCAGATGGCTCCTACGGTATCCCGCAAGGACTGGTGTGCGGCGTGCCGGTGCACTGCATGAGCGGTGGGTATGCGCGTATCGAAGGCCTGACCCTCGATCCGTTCCAGCGATCGATGCTCGATCGCACGATTGCCGAACTGGTCGATGAACGTGAGGCGGTTATCGACATTCTGAAATGAACGATCGGTATATCTGATTGGAATGACTGTAATCTTTGGTTGGTGCGATTGATCTCCTTTCCCTATCATTGGGGCAAGGAGATCGGGCATGACCCTCGAACAACTCAGGATTTTCGTCGGTGTCGCAGAGCGCGAGCACATGACGCGCGCTGCCGAAGCGCTCAATGTGACGCAGTCAGCCGCAAGCGCTGCCATCGCCGCGCTAGAAGCTCGGCACGGCGTGCCGCTGTTCCACCGGGTCGGCCGCGGGATCGAACTGTCCGAAGCGGGCCGCATGTTTCTGGTCGACGCGCGCGCAGTGCTTGGCCGTGCCGCCAGCGCGGAACTTGCACTGGCCGAATATGCAGGACTGGAGCGCGGCACACTGCGGCTGGTCGCAAGCCAGACGATCGCAGGCTATTGGCTGCCCCGCCAGCTGGCGGCGTTCCATGCGCGCTACCCCGCGATCTCAATCGAACTGGCGATCGACAACACCGAGGGGGCCGCGGCGCGCGTGCTCGACGGTGCGGTCGAGCTCGGCTTCGTCGAGGGTGTGATCGACGAGCCCGCGCTCGCGCATTGGACGGTCGCGAACGACCGCATGGTGCTGGTAAGCGATCGCGCAGCCGACACGATCGACGAGGACTGGATCCGCGCCGCGCGCTGGATCGTCCGCGAACAGGGATCGGGCACGCGCTCGTCGTTCGAGGAGGTGTTGCGCCAGCGCGGCGTCGATCCGTCGGACCTCACCACCGCGCTGACCCTGCCGTCGAACGAGGCGGTACGTAGCGCGGTCGAGGCTGGCGCAGGCGTCGCGGTCCTGTCGCAGCATGTCGTCGCACCTGCAATCGCGGCCGGAACGTTGCACGATCTGCCGCTCGGTCTGCCGCGGCGTCCGTTCTACGCGCTGCGGCACAAAGAGCGCTATCGTACCCGGGCGGCCGATGCGCTGACCGATCTCATCAAGGAGACTGGCAAGTGACCGCCGATCTGAAACCCGTTCTTGATGGCCTGAAGCCGCTCAGCCGGCTCGACTCACCGCGCGAGATGATCCGGCAGTTCACGCCCAACTGGTTCGCCGCGACCATGGGCACCGGTATCCTGGCGCTGGCCTTACCGCAGGTGCCGGGCGTCGGCACGTCGCTGCACCCGGTCGGCGAGGCATTGTGGTATTTCAACATCGCGCTCTTCACGCTGTTCGCCGGGCTCTACACCGCGCGCTGGACGATGTTCGGGCACGAGGCGCGGCGGATCTTCGGGCACAACACCGTATCGATGTTCATCGGTACGATCCCGATGGGCCTCGCGACGATCATCAACGGGTTCCTGGCGTTCGGCCTGCCGCGGTTCGGCGCCGGCGTGATCCCGATCGCCGAGACATTGTGGTGGATCGACGTCGCGATGTCGCTCGCCTGCGGTGTAGCGATCCCCTACCTCATGTTTACCCGGCACGAACATTCGCTCGACGGCATGACCGCGGTGTGGCTCCTGCCAGTGGTCGCGGCCGAGGTCGCAGGCGCGAGCGGAGGCCTGCTCGCACCGCATCTGGCCGACGCCCATCATCAGTTCGTGGTGCTGGCGACCTCCTATGTCCTGTGGGCCTATTCGGTGCCGGTCGCGTTCGGCATTCTCGCGATCCTGATCCTGCGGATGGCTCTCCACAAGCTGCCGCACGAGAGCATGGCCGCCTCGAGCTGGCTCGCGCTCGGTCCGATCGGCACCGGTGCGCTCGGGATGCTGGTGCTCGGTAGCGACGCGCCCGCGATCCTCGCCGCCAACGGCCTCGGCCAGATCGGCGCGGTAGCGCAGGGGATCGGCACGATCGCCGGGCTGTTGCTCTGGGGCTTCGGCCTGTGGTGGCTGGCGCTCGCGACGCTGATCACGATCCGCTACTGGCGCGCGGGTATCCCGTTCAACCTTGGCTGGTGGGGCTACACCTTCCCGCTCGGCGTCTACACTGTCGCCACCTTCAAGCTCGGCACGACGCTCCAGCTCGGCTTTTTCGGGATCGTCGGCACCATCCTCACCATCGCGCTCGCAGCGATGTGGCTGCTGGTCGGCGCCAAGACGGTCGCAGGCGGCTGGCGCGGAAACCTGTTCGTGTCGCCCTGCATCGCCCAAGCCAATTGATGGGCCGAACTGATCGTCCTGCCGGATCGAACCGGCCCATCCGATCGACCCGTACCGGGCAGACCGTCGGACGGATCGCGCATAAGAGCATGACATCGAAGGGAGAATGCTGGTGGACAGCCTGGATATGAAACTGGCGCAGGCGACGAACCGCCGTCGCTTTCTCGCAGAGGCTGCGATCGGCAGCGGCGCGCTGATCGCCGCACCCGCGCTGGCGCAGAGCATGGTCGACCTGCATCTTCCGGGTGGCCCATCGGAACGGCCGATAACCAGTGCGTTCCCCGGCAAGGGCAGCATGATCCTCCAGCGGATCCACCCGCCGCTGCTGGAAACGCCGATGAGCGTGTTCAATGGCGACGTCTTCACACCGAACGACCAGTTCTTCGTCCGCTGGCACTGGGCCGACATTCCGACCGCGATCGATGTCGAGGCGTTCCGGATCAAGGTGCACGGCGCGGTCACGCGGCCGCTGTCGATCTCGCTCGCGCAACTGCTGAAGTTGCCACGCGTCGAGCTGGCGGCGATCAACCAATGCTCGGGCAATTCGCGTGCGCTGTTCCAGCCCCCTGTTGCCGGTGCGCAGTGGCGTCACGGGGCGATGGGCAACGCCAAATGGCTCGGCGTGCGCCTGCGCGACGTGCTCGATATCGCCGGCGTGAAGCCGGGCGCGGTCGCGG
>NZ_JPDP02000012.1:0-4020 GCF_000732685.2 Sphingomonas sp. STIS6.2 | reverse complement strand
GTTGACGGGCGGCTAGAGCAGGAGCCGCCAGCTTGGATCAGCGCCTACGCCAGCAAGACGCCGTAGGGCGCTTCTGCAGCTTGTCGATTGAGATCGTTGATCGGGAATGTCCGGGTCTGGTGGTGAGCGGTCCGACCACTTTTGGGACTTCACCTTGGCAAATCCGACGTCGGATGCCCACGGGAAACGCATTAGGTTTTTTCCATCGGCAGGTTGCGTGGTTTCCGCCGCTCTTTGGTCGATGGACAAGCTTAGGCGCACGTTGCAGCTTGTTGCCAAGCTCTCACCCATTCTAGCCTTGGCTGTCAAAAACTTTGGTTGAGGAGAAGCGACAAATGAGGCTGATCGGCCAGCGCTGGGAGTTTCAGATCGGCAACACCGTAATCCAGGTGGATAACGCCTTCAGCTGGACGTTGTGGGGCCAGGAGCGGATGCTGGTGAACGGTGAGCAAGTTCACGCCAGCAGCGGCAGGATGCGATTCTCGCAAAAATATCAAGAGCCGTGGCTTACGTCATTCGGCGACGGTGAACTGAAAGTTTGGCTGAGAAGCACCAGCACCAAACTTCGATGCAGCGCGTCTCTAGACGGCGAGCCAATACCTACGACTGTCATGTATGCTAAAAACTGGCAGGGACTGGCAGGCAGCTGGCCGAAAGAAGAAGAATGGCAGAAACAGCGGCCGGGGGGCGGATGGGCCGCTAGCTAAAACGATCCGCACGGCATCGAATATCACAGATATTTATGCAAAAATCTGCGGGTGTGCATCATGGGGCAAAGTGCTGGAGCAAAACTTATGATTTTGCATGAGCACAGTGGCAGGTTTTGGGTTTGAAAGATCGGTCTGGAATGACCGACTTTGGGAGCTTCGGGTGCATCCGGCTTTGGGGTCTGCTTTGCCGGTCGCCAACGTCGCGAAGGGGAGGTGAGCAGCCGTTCGGCAGACGTTATCGAGCGGTGCGGCGACGCCGGTAGAACATCAATGCTGACAGGGCGCCTAACCCCACAACTGAACCAAGCGCGCGGAGTTGGAGAACGTTCTCGAGCTCCGCAGGCGCATGTCCTCCAAAACTCCCAAGTGCGAAACCGAGAGCAAGAAAGAGTCCGGCTATACGAGCATGGCCTCGGTGGCCCAACCAGCCCACGATGGCCCAGCCCAGAAATCCGTAAATCAGGACGTTTGCACAAACGGTAAAGACGGTGAGCATTCGCAACGCTTCCTCAGATCAGGCTTGGCGAAGCTAACCAACCGAGACCTAGACCGCAATCGTTCGTCCGCTTTTGGGCGTCAGCGGTCATTCGATGCGACCGGCCCCGGATCGTCCGAACTTGGTGCTCAGCTGCCGTCCATGACGTCGCTGGCCCGAAGCCATGGAAACTCGGTTGCAGCCTCCCGCTCCGCAGTAGTCGGCAAAGCCCCGGGTGTTCTACACGGAGCGATATGACCGCGGGCGCGAAGATTAGAACGGAGCAGGCGGCTTATTCGTCATTGATACGCGTTGAATATTACCATCAATCCCTAGCACTACCTCGATTTCCCAGTAGCGTTTTCCAAGCCCGTCAGGTGCGTAGGCGAGCCGATATGGCTGCCATAGCTCGTTGTCGCTGCGCACCCTTTCGACACTCCACACGCTCTTGAACGGCACCTTCAAAAAGACGTCTCGCGGTGAAACCTTGGCCTCATCATAGGAGGCAATCGATCCCGCGAGTAATTCAAAAGACTCAAACTTACCGGCTTCTAAGTTACGTTGAGCCTCCTCCAACTTAGCAATAAGACTAACTGCATCTTGAGAGCTGAGTCCCGTTAATTGCCTCGTGCTTGGAGCTGGCGCAGCCTGCATCGCCTGTGCCCCACCAATAGCGGATTGCCCCGCCAGCCCTATAATAAGAGCAATGTGCCAGATTCGCATGGTTTGTCCTTAGGCGATCGGAGTTGCCCCGGTAACCGCATGGAGCCCGCTCAAACGCTATACCCCGAAGGGCTTGATGCGAAACCTGCGATTTTATCACGGATATCCGGCATTGGTGGATTGCCGACGTTACCTTACGAGCGGCCTATTCCGCAGGCTGACGGTATTCGAGCGGAATAGGTTTGAAGATAGCAGCTGACGCGCATCCTAAAACCAAGCCAGTCAGGACTAACGGGCTGAAGGCAGCGTTGCCTCGGATCATCTCGATCGCACCGGTCACGGCAAGCCAAGTGACAACTAGCAGAAACAGCCTCGCGAAAAACATTCGGAGTCGTGGATGCATCCGATTTTTCAGCCGCGTGGTCCAACTCGACATCAATAGCTCCCGTTCTTGCAAGGACATGTCATACGCTGGACACGTCCGCAATTAGGCGGATGCAGACGGGCCGCTTCGGATTGCTGCCGGTCGGCAGCGCGAACGTCGCGACCTGGTGGGAAGCGGAACGACCGCTTTTGAAGATGGGCGGCGCGAAAGGGGACATGCCCCTTCACTCCACGTCGCTATATTCTTCAATTGGCGTGAAACTGTTGAAACGGTAACAGTAAATTGGTTCACCACCAACGCCGCCTTTTAGCACAAGCTGCACGCAGTTTTTGTTCGGAAATGCAAAGTTCCGGGCATACCAAAGCGAGTTCACCGTGCTCTGGGTCTCGTGTATTTTGGCGGCCCATCGCTTCACCGCATCTTGTGACTGCTTAGCTGACCCGTTCCAATCAACCAGGCTCCGTTCGGCCGCCATCGCGTCCCTGCCGCCGATGTCGTATCCAAGCGCGAACATGCCGGTAGCGACCAATCCAGCGGCTATCAATTTGGCGGCGGTATTCATAAGCCTAGATAAGCAGCTTTCGCGTCGGCTTCCAAGATCGGGGAAGCAAAGCCCGAATGACCGACCTTGGGCGGCTGTGGTGGGGCGGGTATGTCGCGAGATGGTAGTTTGCAGTCCGGTAGGTATGAATCAAATATCCCAACTAGCTGACATTCGGAGCGGTCGCTTGGCCCCCAGCCGCAGCAGCTTCCAGACGGAAATGCTTGCATCGCGCAGCGGAGACGGCATCCGCCCAACGCTGATAGTCTACCGACCGCTCCGGTGGCGACGTTCGGCAAATGCCTGCTTCTTTGCGATGGCAGCCGCCTGCACTTGCCAGCACAGCGACCCCTGCAATGATTGTGAACGAACGTCGCATTCTGGGATCATCGCACCCGATGCCCTTTGGCGGCAAGTGGGCGTTTGCAGCCCGTCTCCTTTACCGCCCAAAGGCCGCCGGTCGGCTTTGAGGAACGGTCGGCGCGACGACAGCGCCTGAACGTCGCGACCTGGTGGAAAGCGGACATTGCGGGGTACGGCACGATTGCTATTCTGACGCGATGAGAGATGCTCGGCTCTGGAAATTCGTAACCTTGGGCGGACTCGTAATAGGCGGAGTTCAAGTGTTCAGCCGTCCGGGAGCGAATGTGCTGTCCGTCAGGATGACTCGGGGCGCGATGTTAGAAGGTGTCTGGACACGCTCCGACAGCCTGTTCCGTTATCCAAGTTGGTCCACGGGGCAGATCGAGCCAGACACGGCATTGCCTGACGTCGTGGACAGATGCGGCGGAGCATCTGACCTTACGGCGGTTGCCGAACGCGCTGCGGACTCGGGTTACGCGCTGCGAGACAAGGCTCAGTCCATGTATCGCAATGACATCATCGAGACGATCGCTGAGGCCGTGCCTTGGTGGCGCGTGAAACTGTGGCAAATCAGTTTCGGCCTCGGCTTCTGGTCAGGTAAATTAGATGAACCATCTAAGTACCTCTCCGGCGATCAGATCGCGCAGGCTCGTAGGTCTTCGGATAACTGGTACCAGCGGGTGACAAATCGCATTCTCTGCGACGCGGTACGAAGCGTGAAGGCGGGAGAGCCTCCTATTTGATCAGATACCGCCTATCAAACGGATGGCGCTGAGACCAACGGCTATGTCCGCAATTGGGCGGAAGCGGAATGGCCGGAATTGGTGGTGAACAGACCGACCGCTTTCGGGCAGAAACGTGGCGAAGCTGCCGTTTACTTGCA
>NZ_JPDP02000011.1:0-18748 GCF_000732685.2 Sphingomonas sp. STIS6.2 | reverse complement strand
CGAGTTTACGAACCGCCCCCGCCAGGGGCATATGGAAACCGAAGCTAAGTTATCAGCGGCCTGAAAACGGGGAGCAGGTCAAGCGATAAGGCGTTCACCTGGAATGATCCGCGTCCAAGAAGCCGCTGACACGACGTTCTCTCAAAGGATCGAATTTCGGAAATGTCCGGGTTGGCTGGAAACCAGACGCCCCTCACGGCTCGGTTGCTTAATTAGCGGGCAACCGGTGCGCCGTAAAATTAGAGATGCTTTCGGCGGTGCCGGGATCGCGGTTGGCCAGTACGACGATCGTGTAGCCATTCTGCAAGAAGTGGAATAACGAACCGCTCATGCCGGGTGCTCCGCCACCGTGACCAATAAACGAGCCGATCCCTGCCATTGATCCTCCGAAATCAAAGGGGGTAAAATGCCCGTCGCTGATTTTCAATCCGCCGTCTTTTAACTTCTGAAACGTTTCGTGTCGCAGTAGCCGGTCGGAAGTAAGAGCGTCAACAAACCTATTGAAGTCACCTACTGTCGAATAACCCCCTCCGGCGGACGTACCACTGAGCGGAAGTGTATCATCCGCTCGCGAGATTTTATTACCAGACCCCATATAACTCACGGCTCGACGAGGTAAAACTGAACTCTCAGGATCATTGCCCGTCGACGTCATTCCTGCTGGCGTGAATACATATCGTCGGGTGTATTCATCGTAGCTAAGCCCGGATACGGTCTCTACGATTCGACCGAGCAGGATGAAGCCATAGTTGCTATACGAGGCGCGGCTGCCGGGATCAAAATCCAACGCACGCGAACCATATAGCGCGACGTAATCCTTCAGATTGCGCAGTGAACTTTTTTGTTTATCAAATTCCGGCCCAAAGATATCACCGGTTCCCCCCGTGTGTGTAAGTAGGTGAGCAACAGTAACCTTCGTGGCGACGTCCGAGTTTGGATAACCGATCAAGTAGCGGCCAATAGGAGCATTCAAGTCAATCTTATTGTCTTGAGCCAGTTGCATTATGGCTACTGCCGTGAACATCTTACCCATAGAACCGAAGCGGAACTGCGTATCGAGAGTGTTTGGTTTGTGGTTCGCTCGATCCGCTAAACCATAAGCCTTTTGAAAAAGTATGCGTCCCGAATGCGAGATCAGCACTGCACCCGAAAATTGGTCTTTAGCCGTTTTGCCGCCCACACGCTCTTGCACAGCTTTGACAAGCATACGAGACGTGAGCGGTTCTGGTCTTACGTAGCCAGGTGGTGCTTCGTCGGTTAAATACGCGCCGACAAATTCAGGTTTTTCGGAGATGGTTGCACTTAGTTTTAACATTGTAACGGCGAACGAATCTGCGTTTTTATCAAATACCCACAGGTTTAGGTTGTTGCTATCAACGGATCTTACACCGCAGAGTTGAAGATTGCTGAGAAAGCTTCTCATTTCCAACCATTTGGTCGGATCGCCCAAAATCTTCGGTCCTCGATTTTTGATTAAAGCTATGAAATCAGCGTCGTTTGCCGTTTTCGACGCTTGGAACCAAGCTTCAGACATCTGTAACGCGGAAACAATTGAGGGAGGCTGAGTTCCAGCAGTCGGTTCAACTCCGTTGCAGACTGGCAACGACAGAGATGGCTCCGAAGGGCTCGTAGAAGCTAACATCATTGCGAGAACAGGAAGGAGCATCCGTCAGCCTTTTCATGGTGGTCGAGTATATAATGATTAGTTTGGAGCTTAAGTGCCAGCGATTCTGGCGATATACTGAGAGGCGGGTTTTAGCGATAGCCCTCCACTGCTGCCTTTCAGACTGGTTTTAAAAACGCCACTTGAACCTAACAACCGCTGTGGGAGTTACAGCCATGGGGGTTGGGCTTTGGACAATATGTAGCGTTGTTTCTGCGTTAAGCGGCCCGACGAACTCTCTGCGAAGTGGCTTCTGTGCAAAACTGGCCTTATCAGCATCAGAAATCCAGATGTTCATGTTCTTAGGAGCGCAAACGATTACCTCATCTGACGGGCTGCGGTCTGCGCAAGTTGCGTCTTTATGGTGAACTTTTTCAAGATCGAATTCAGTCATTTTCGGTGTGATGGTCGTCTGACCACTAGATGCTGCAAAAAAGGCAGCCACGACCGCAGCCATCACGTCAATAACCATGAAGCATTCCCGTCTAGCACGGTTTCACTTCCCAACACGGCCGCAATTACCGGGTTGACCGAGGGCGGCCATGTCGCATCTGTCTTCGGCATCAGTCAGGGCAATAACTAGCTGGCTTGCGGAAAAGCATTGGTTCGTCTCCGTTCGCAGTCGCCGGGCCTTCATTCCGATCAACGATCCATTTTCGGTAGAGGCTCAGCGTGAACCTTACTTGCTAGGATCAGGGCCGATGAGGTCAACAAATTTACCGGCCGGGTCGAGCACGATCGCGACGAGCAGGGTGTGATCGGGGTAGACGAGGCTGAACTCGTCGAACCCAAACCCATCGGGCCGTCGAAATTGGATAGCCTGTGGAACGCCGAGCGGCTGTAGGCGGCGGTGTGTGTCCAAAAACGCTGCGCGGCCTGCATCCGAGATGTCCGGTGGCAGCAACGTGTAATCAGGCTCGCGCGCGGCACGGCCGGCTAGAAGGCGGCGCAGCATCGCCTCCCCGCCCATGAGCGGCACGGTCCGGGGCGTGAAGACTGAGACGGGGGATGCCGCTTCGATCGTAGCGGCAGCGGGCGTTTGACCGAGGCGGCGCAGCGTAGTGGCGAGCGCATCTGCGGCGGGGACCTTGAGATCGGGCTGCACGCCACGTCCTTCCCAGTTCGATCCGGTAACGGGGCTCTCCGCGCGACCAGCAGGAATAAACGCCATGACACCGTGCCCGATCGAAACACGCTCCCCGGGGTTCGCGCCGCCACCGGTCACCTCGCCAACCACAGTGCCGAGCTTCAGCGTCTGCATGTCGTATGGGAGCTCCTCGCCGCCCGAAAAGGTGTTGCCGCTCGTAAGGACATAGGCGGGCACACCGGCGAAGCTGACAGGGGTCGGCTCGCTGAAGAAGGGCTTGCGCGTGAGGTTGGTCGTCCCCGCTTTACGCCAGACGATGGTGTTGATCCCGATCCGCTTGCCCGCTGGCACGAGATAGCTGACCAAGTAGCTTACCGACGCCGGATCGCCGCCACCGTTGCCGCGCACGTCGAGGATCAAGGCGCGACTGCCCTTCAACCCCGCCATGGCGCGATCGAGCGCGGGTTTGAATGCCCAGGGATTGGCGAACCCGTCGATTTGAAGGTAGCCGATCCCGCCGGGCAGCCGATCGGCGCGGACGATCCCGGCCTCGCCTGCTGGCATCGACGCGACGCTAGGCCCTGGCCGATTGGATGTGTCGAACACCATGAGATGCTTGTCGGTCATGACGCCGCGTAGGTCTCCGGTCAGTCGTGTGGTGAACGCGGGCAGGTCCACAATCCGGTCGTAGGCGCCCGAGGTTGCAGCGGCGGTGATTGCGGCGGCACCCTTCTCGCCGACAACCGGGTTTATGTATTTGCTGCGCAACTCGGTCGACAAGTGTCCCACAATCTCACGACGTGCGGCTGCGTCGAGGTTCGAAGCCGGTGCAGGCGTAGCCGTGGCCGTTTGAGCACCGGCAGACAGTGGCACGGATATAGCTAACAAGGGGAGGAACATCATGAGGGCATGGTGACGGCGGGACATCGACTACTCCTTGGTCAATTTGAGAGCGGCGAGGCGCATTGGGATCGATGACGCATCAAGCTGGGCGTCGAAGCGATCGAGAACTGAGATCAGAGAAGCGTCGATGTCCGCAAACAGGTCATCAAACAGGGCGTTGAGGTCCGTGTTGAAAGCGGTGAGCGCGGCAGCCTCGTGACGCGCCTTGTCCGTCGGGCTTAAGACCCGTCGTCGGCCATCGGACGGATCAGCGTTGACCTCGACCAAGCCGCGCTCTTGGAATTCCCGTGCCATGCGAACGATAAGCGGGTGAGACAATCGCAGGCGTCGCGAGATTTCTACCACCCCGATCTGTTGGTGCTCAACGATCAGCAACAACATTGAAGCGCCGCGCGGTGGAACGTCGAGGCCTAGCTGGAGAAGGACCCCGCTTATCTGATCGACGATACGGTCCGACGAGCGGCGCAGTCGATGCGCTAGGAATGCGCTTCCGTGTGACTCGATATAGTCGGCCATCCTCAAAGGGTGTTCGGTAACAGGTTACGTGTCAAGTTACGTATATCAGATCGTGAGGCTCTTTCGCGATTGCCTCCTTCCGATGAACGGTGTTTGAGGCGGGCGAAGCTTTCTCGAAAGGGAAGGTCGAGTGGGAATCCCCAACTCAACGCCCTGAAAAGCACTGGTGTTGGATGCCGTTTTCTCGAAATCTGTTCCCAAATCGATTTTCTCGAAATGGCCCAAACGACACGGGAAAACGGGAATCCTTAGCTGACCGGTTTTGGCGATGGAACTATGCCCAATTTCTAAATAGGCATCCGGCAAGGATGTCGCGCATGTCCTGAGTTTCGGACGTTTCGAAAGTCGTCAGTTTTGCGACATCAAGGGCCGACGTCGTTGGGTACGGTACATGCTATGCGTCGCCGAGCGCACGGTGGATCTGCTGCTCTTCCAGGTCGAGTTCCTCGCCAAGCGCTCGGTGCGCTTCAGCATCGATCTGGTCGGTGTGCTCCATCAGTTTCTCGCGGGCCGCCCCGATTGCGACAAGGCGCAAACGCTGCTGGCCAATAAGCTGGTCAGTCTTGGTTTCAACGTCCTGCCCCTCGATCCTCGCCCGCTCGGCACGCACCTTATACTCTTCGACCAACTCGGCCGCAGCCTCGCCGTGCTCCGACACATTGCTGTCGAGAT
Organism: Sphingomonas sp. STIS6.2; assembly: GCF_000732685.2. NCBI lineage: Bacteria > Pseudomonadati > Pseudomonadota > Alphaproteobacteria > Sphingomonadales > Sphingomonadaceae > Sphingomonas > Sphingomonas sp. STIS6.2. The sequence continues at coordinate 13,907 of NZ_JPDP02000011.1, read as the reverse complement.
GATCCTGAACCGCGTCCAGGGATGCCGTGGCAAGCTCGGCACGGGCGTTGGCCGTGTCTGGTTCGGGCAATGCCGTCTCCTCCTGCTCAAGCCCGAGACGGCGGATCATCCAGCCAAGTGTCGTCCCTTGTAGGACCAGCGTCGCGAAGATCGCACAGAAGGCCAGAAAGACGATGATATCGCGACCGGGAAAGCGGGCGGGGAGGGCCAGCGCCGTTGCTAGGCTTACCACGCCGCGCATACCCGCCCAGGACAGGATGGTCGGGTAGCTCCACGGAGGCAGGGGGTCCGCCTCTCGTGTTTTGCGAGACAGGACCCGGGGCAACCAGGTTGCCGGGAAGATCCAGACGAAGCGGCTAACTATCAGTGTCGCTGACACTGCCAATGCAATCATGGCAAGGCTCCGTGCATCATAGCCCTCCAGACGCTCGACGATGCCGCGGAGCTGAAGGCCGATGAGCATGAACACGAGCGCAGTGAGTAGAAACTCAACGAAACTCCAGACCGTCGCCATGCCGAGCCGTGTCTCGCCCGTGAAGGCCGCGTGCTGGCGCCGGCCGAGCACCAATCCGCACGCGACCGCTGCCAGCACACCCGACGCATGCACCTGCTCGGCGAGGAAGTAGGCGAGGAACCCGGCCAGCAGGCTCACGGTGATGTCCAGTAAAGTGTCTTGGAGCTGCGCAAAAATCCACATCGCGGCCCGGCCGACGAACCAGCCCGCAAACGTGCCACCGATCGCGGCAGCAAAGAACTGGAAGACGCCCTCGCTGAAGCTGAATGTTCTCGCCAGCGTGGCAGCGACCGCACAACGGTAAAGGACCAGCGAGGAGGCATCGTTGATGAGGCTTTCGCCTTCCAGCACCGTCACGATGCGCTTGGGCAGCTTTACCTGTTTGAGCACCGCTGCTGCCGCGACGGCGTCCGGCGGTGCAACGATCGCGCCAAGGGTGACCGCTGCCCACCAGGGCAACCCCGGGACGAGGAGCTTGGCGACGATCGCCACTGCGGCAGCGGTAAAGAACACCGCGCCCAACGCCAGCGACAGGATGGGGCGTAGATTGGAGCGAAACGCTGGCCAATCCGTGCGATAGGCACTGGCTTGAAGTAGAGGCGGCAAGAAGAGCGCCAGCACGAGTTCCGGATCGAGTTCAACGGTGCCGATGCCAGGAACGAACGCCAGCGCCATACCGCCAAATACGAGCGCTACTGCCAGAGGCACATGCAGCCGCTGCGCGGCATACGCCAGCACCACGGAAGCTGCGACCAGGACGAGCAGTAGCTCGAACGTATGCATAGGTCGGCACTTTCGAACGGAGGAGACAGTTACGGTAGGTATCGGTCCTGGTCTTACCGCCGGCCACCGTAGATCCTGTGGTGTCAGGTCGGAAGAAAGGTGTTCGACTTACAAAACTGGAATAGGCTTCTGAAAGAACCGTTGATGCAAGATGTTCGCTACAGATCGCGCCCGCGGTTGCACAGACTATGGCGTGCCAGCTTTGCCGGCATGCAACAGGGCCTGTGAGCGGGCAGAAGGAGCGCCTTGTACGATGGGCTTTGCCGCGCTCGAGGCGGGCGGTACCCGGTTCTGCAACGACCAGAAGAAGACGATGATCATGCCGACCGTCAGAGCAATCATCAGTGCCGCAAGCAAAATGCCGATCGAGCGCGAGCTCATGTGAGGTTACCCCGGAATGATGCTCGCGCCCGCATTTTTATGCCTGACCGAACTGACCGGTTGGCTGCTGTGACGCTGGTTCGGGTTTCGCGGCGCTCTTGCCGGCTTCCAGAGCGTCGGCAGCCACCTGCTTGACGCTTCCAGCCAGTTCGCCGCTTTTCAGGGCTGCCACAGCTTCGCCGATCGGCTTGTCCGCGGTAAGCCCTTCGCGGCTTGCACTGTCGCGAGCGGTATCCAGCACTTGATTGACGACCTGACCGCCCTTGTCCGCCAAGTCCTGCGCCATGTCTCGGCCCGTGGCTTTGAGCTTGCCGGCAGCAGAGCCAAAAGCATTCTCCTCCGCGTCGGAGGTGGGTAGCAGTGACCCTAGGATCAGGCCGGCGACAGCCGCCAGACCGCCGAGTGCCAGAGGGTTCGACTTCAGCGATGCAAAGCTGGTGCGGGTGTTCTGGGCCATGTTCCGGCTCCTTTGATGAAGGGTGTAAGCGCCACGTTCGAACTGCTCGCCTGCGCCTGAGACGGCATCGGCGAGGCCTGCTTGCGCGTCATGCGACGTCTCACGTAGCCGCTGGCGTGCAGACGTGAGCGCCTGCGTGATCCGCTCGCCGTAGGACGATGACGGCTCGGCAGGGTTGCGCTCGACCCCGAGAACTCGACCACGGGCCACGTAGAGGCGTTCGTTGAATGCGTCGTCGTGTTCGCCTTCGGAGCGCCGTACCTGGTCTTCGGCAAACCGCAGACGGGCAGGCAGGTCATCTGCCGGGTGCGCCGCGCGGCCGCCCGCGCGCTGGTTCGGCATCATCAACCATGCAAATCCGACACCGACGAGCGCGACGGCCAAGGGATTGGCTTTGGCACGGATGATGAGGTTTTCGGTGAATGCACCGCCGTCATTGCCGCCGATGTGCGAGAGCGCATCGTTGACGAGCTGTGCTGGAGATATCTTGTCCTGCAACGCATCGAGCCGTTCGTCCATGCGCGCGCGGGTGCGTGCCAGATCCTGCTCGATCTGGTCTGTGTCGGCGTGTTCGTTGGCCATCAGATATGCTCCTTGACGATATGCGCGTCGCGCTGGACGCTGGCGATCGTGCGCTCGGGCTTGATGTTCTGGAGTGACAGCTTGGCAATGGCGGCCCGGGCGATAAGCCCGCCAACGAGCACGATCACCACGCCAACGATCAGCAGCGCCGCCCAGGCCGGGATCCACTTTGCCAGCAATGCCGCACCGCCTTCGAGCAGCACGACAAGCCCGGCAAAGGCCACCAGGGCTCCGCCCACGGCCGCGATTGCGGCCGTGATGAGCCCATGAATCTTCTGGTCGATCTCGGCGCGCGCCAGTGCCAACTCACCCCGCACCAGGTCCTGGATGTCGCCCGCAAGCCCGCTGGCGATCTCCCCAATGCTATCGGATCCGCGTAGATCAGTGTTGGCCATGACCGACCTCCGGCATGACAGGCAGATCGTCGCTGCTCACGTCAGCCGCCACGATCTTGCCGAAGCGTGCAACCGCAAACCCCGCGACAAGCGAGGCGCCGATGAACAGGCCGGGCTGCCGCTGCGCAAAGCTCTGGATCTGCTTGAGCAGATCGTCAGGGTCGGTTTCGCGCAAGGAATTGGCCAGGGTCCCGAGCTCGGTGCCGCCACGCGCAATAGCGCCGGCAATCCAATCCTGCTTGCCTGCAAATTGCTCGCTGCTCTTGTTCAGACTCTCCGCGACCTCGTCGAGACGATCGGCGATGCCGGCCTTGCGGTCGGTAGCCGCGCTGGTGAGGCGTTGTTTGACCTGGCCGGCGACCCCGGCTGCTGCCTGCTTTGCGCCAGCGACCGGCGTGGAGGCAGCCTGTGGCTGAACAAAGGAAGGTTCTGCGTTCGGGCTAGCAAGCGCCGGGTTGGGAACGGTAGCCTCAGGTGCCTGATAGCTGGCTCCAAGTGTCGTATCGGTCATGAATGTACGCTCCTGTATGGTGTCATTACGTCTGCCAAGCAGCGCCGGTGCATGGGCGTCGGAAGCGGCCAGGCCTTGGCGCTGCTCACTTTCCGCGGATGGCATCGGCTTGCTGGTCGAGCGCCCTGGCCTGCCCCTTGGCCTGCTGGCGTAGTGCCTTGGCCTGACTCTCGAGTGCGTCGGCCCGCTGGTCAGCCGACGTCTTGATCTCGTCGGCACGATCTTCAGCAGCGTCTGCCTGAGCTTCAATCGCCTTTGTCCGATCCTTGGCTGTACGATCCTGGATCTCACCGAGGCGTTCCTGCGGTCCATCCTGAATGACTCCGCTGGCGTTCACCGCTGCATCAGCCTTCTCCCCTGCGTTCTCACGAGGGCCGTCACAGGCAGCGAGCAGACCGCAGACAATCAGAGCTGAAGTTGAGAATTTCCTGTTCACGCCTCAGGCTCCTGCGACATAATAATGGAGCGGACGATGGTACTCGTCGCGCATGGCGGTATCGCCGAATTGGCGCGTGCCGGCGACCAAGTTGCCAGCGTTACAGAGTTCGGCTGCATCGCCGTGCTCCTCTCGCATTAGATGAGCGCGAGCAGCCCGCGCAGGCATCAGCCTGCGCGGGTGCATCGGGTCTTAGTAGCCCTTGGTGGTCGTACCGAAGGTCGAACCCGTAGACGTGTCGATGTCGCTGTCGCGATCGACCTCGACGTCCGTCTTGCGAACCGTGTCGTCAATGTTTTCGACATGCTCTTCGGCGGTTTTGGAGACGACGACTTCCTCGACTACGCGCGCGTTCTTGCTGACGACGGCTTCCTCACCCGTGGCCGTCATGTCGATCGAGCGCTCACGAAAGGCGTCGCCGTCTGCTGCTGAAAGCGGCTGGTCGACGGTGCGGCGCTCGACGTTGACGCGCTCGTTGCGCAGGCGGATCTGCTCGTGCACCGGCGTCTCGGTGACGTAGGAGCGTACTCGCACGCCACCACGATTGACGTCGCGCTTGCCGACGACGAGCTGCTCTTCGACTACCGGAATAACTTCTTCACGCTCGCTGCTGCCAACATGTTCGGCCGAGCCGACGCCGGTTGTCGGTGCGTTCGCACCGAGCGCCCCAAAAGCGGCACCCGTCCCGACGCCTGCACCCGCTGCAGGCGCGGCATAGTCCCAGCCCGACGAGCGCCACTGGCTGGAACGATCATCAATGTCGATCGAGCCCGCGCCTTCCAGAACACGCACGGCTTCGTCGACGCGGTCATCGTCGACGTCTGCCGTCAGCAGCACGCCGCCACGACGCAGGCCTTCTTCATACGTATGACGATCTTCGTCAGGCAGGAATGCATTCTTGATCGAACCCCATACGCCACGATCTTCGTGGGTCGAATATCCCTGCTCGCGGTGGCCGCTGCTGGTCTTGTCATGGATATGAACGTGCTCGGCATCGACATTAGCGCTCTCAAGACGCGCCTTGGCGGCCTCTGCATCCGAACGGCTGTCGAACATGGCAGTGATGGTGCTGGACATGATTACTCTCCTGGCTTGTGGAACGAGAAAGGGATTAGCGAGCCGTCACGACGAGTTCGGTGCGACGGTTCTCAAAACGGCCGCCAGCTGTGGCGTTGGTATCAACCGGATCTGTTTCGCCGCCCGACACGGTCTCGATGCGACCGCCGTCGATGCCCTTCCCAACGAGTACAGCCTTCACGCTGTCAGCGCGGGCCTTGCCGAGCGCGGCGTTGGCAGCACCGTCCCCGCGTGCGTCCGCGTAACCAGCAATACGGATACGGGTGGTCGGGTACTTCGCCAGCGTCGTTGCAACGTCGTTCACTTCGGCTGCATCAACTGCGCGGATTTCGCTCTTGGCGGTATCGAAGTTCAGCTTCTCAAAGGTAAACGTCCGCGGCGTCGCCTCTGCGCCGGCAAGATAGCTATCAAGACCAGCGGTGCCGATCAGAGCAGAAGCATTCGAAGCATTTGGCGTTGCAGCGACGACTTCGGCCGGCTGCTGCGCAGCGGCAGTGGTGTTGTCTACGGGTGCCACAGCCGCGGGTTCGTCCCGGCCGCAGCGGCTAAGCGCGAACAACAGGGCAAGGAGACCAAGCGCAAGAAGAAGCCAAGGCAACCAGTTGAAGCCCTTCTTCTTCTCGATATGAATATGGCTCGGCGCGCCGTCAGGCCGCGGGTCGTTGGGCGTCGGCATCAATGCTTCTCCTGGTATTCTAAATCTTCGCGCTCGATCGCGACGCGCGTGCGGCGCAGTGTCGTCGGCAATTCCACCGCCTGGTGCTCCACGGCACGGCGAAGATGTAGTTCCTCGACCAGGAAGAGGCGCTTCTCGATAACGAGACGCTCTTCCAGCACCGGCACGATGGTCACATCGCCTTCGGTACGAATGGCTGGAGCTTCGGCGACTTCTTCATCTTTGGGGATGCGAGTGATCTCGACATGTTCGCGGCGAACTTCGTCACGGACGAAGACCTGCTCTTCCTCGAATGACGTGCGGACGCTCACCTGCTCGGTTTCTACCGAACGCTTGAGGATGGTCGCCTGCTCTTCTACGATGGGTATGGTTAAATCGTCGGACATGGCTGGCCTTGAGATTGAGCCAGCAGAACATTCCCGCTGATGCGATGTTCCGTTTAAGGTTAACGTACCAACATAGGTTATAGTAAGATAAGACTATCGGTACTAGTACAACGCGATCGTGAGCATACCCTCAGACAGGAACAATAAGCCGCTACGCTGCGCTTGGGGTGCATGACCCAACCTCTTCCCCGCGTTCTGAGCAGCAATACACTCCTTCATCTTGAGCAGCTGATCAGTGGGCTGACCGCAGGTGTGATCCTCGTGGATCTCAGTGGTACCATCCTCTGGGCAAATGATGCAGCGCTGGCCATGCACGGTGTCGGCAAGCTGGAGGATCTAGGGGCCACGGCGGACGAATATGCCACGCGCTTTTCGCTCAGCCTGCGAAGTGGCCACCGCCTCGCCAGTCGAGACTACCCCATCATGCGGATCCTGGCTGGAGAAACCATCCCGGATCTGATTGTCGAGGTAGCAGCAAGTGGCGCGCACCAGGCCAGTTGGACCCACCACATCCGAGACGTTCTTCTGACCGGCGACGACGACGAGCCTGATTGTCTCGCACTCGTTATCCAGGACGTGTCTGAACAGTTTGAGGCGGAACAACGGTTTGAGGCAATGTTTCAGGCCAATCCAGCGCCCGCCCTCATCCTGCGTCTGGCCGACCAGCGCTTCGCTCGCGTTAATACCGGTTTCCTCGAGATGACCGGCTATCCGCGCACCGCTATCGTTGGCCGCAGCCTCTACGACCTCGACATCCTCAACGGTGCAAAAATGCTCGTGCTCGCCAAGGAGCGTCTGGCGGCAGGCAAGACAATCCCGCAGATGGAAGCCGAGTTGCCGCTTCCCGGCGGGCAGACGGGTCTGGTGGTGCTTGCCGGGCAGCCGATCGAGATCGGTGACGACAAGTGTATGCTGTTCACCTTCACCGACCTGGAGCCGCGGCGAAAGGCGGAACGCTCCCTGCGTGACAGCGAGGCGCATTTCTCCACGCTGTTCCAGATGGCGCCGGTCGCGATGGCGCTAACCTCGCCCGATGGGCATCGCATGATCGAGGGCAACGAGGCATTCTGGCGGCTGACCGGTTACAGCGCGACCAGCTTTGTCGGGCGTGCTGCCGGCGACCCCGAGCTGTGGGCGAATATCCAGGATCGTAACGCCGCGGAGCAGGACATCGAGCATGGTGGCGGAGTACGGAACCGTGACGTGCAGCTGCTCGACGCCAAGAATCAGCCGGTCGATTGTCTGCTTTCCGCCGAACGCATGGTACTGCGTGGCGAACAGTGTACGCTATGGCTCTTTCAGGACATATCGGCTCGCCGAAGCAGTGAACTTGAGCTCGTCGCCGCGATCGAAGCGGTGATGACGGATGCCAGCTGGTTCAGCCGTTCGATCATGGACAAACTGGCAAGCCTGAAGAACCCGCGCAGCGAGCCGAAGAAAGAGGTGCAGGAGCTGACGCCACGAGAGCGCGAGGTGTTGGCACTGATCAGCGAGGGGCTGGATGACAAGGCTATCGCGCAACGTCTGGCACTTTCTGGAAACACCGTGCGCAACCATGTTGCCAGCATCTACGGCAAGATTGGCGTCAACCGTCGGCCGGCCGCAGTAGCCTGGGCGCGCGATCGTGGCCTCTCCTGAGCCCTTAGGCTAACAAGTCGCGCACGTCCTAAGTTTCGCGACAACAATCTCGACGTTCGAGTTCGCTCGCAGATATGAGCAAATTGGCACGGATCTGTCGGCGATTAATGGCACGTTACGGGGCAGCCAATTAGCAAGTCGCATACGTCTGCCGAACGAATTCTAGGGCGATCAGCCGGAGCATCGTTCGTCAAATTGTTTCAACGCTGGTCTCACAGGCCATGACGAGCCCATGAGCTGGCTTGGATCGTTGAACCTGCAGTAACTTAGGAGCAGACGATGTCCCAATCTGACGAGCAGGGTGAAGCGATCAACAAGGCTGCTCACCATGGTGATATGCGAGAGCAGAAACCGGCCGAGCAAACTGCCGCTGATGCGATTGACGAAGATGATCCCCACAAGGTCGAAAAGCTTTCCAAGCTCGGTCATGCAGACGGCGAAGCGGCTGAAGGCACCGAGTAACTACCAGAACTGGCGTGGCTAATTTTCGAGCTTCCGGTGCTGGTATGACCGCCGGATCGCTTGGTGAGGCTATTGAAGGATCACTCGTGTCAGAACCTGACCAGTACTTGATCCAGGCGCTGTGCCGCGATCCGCCTATCCATATCGGCTCAGCGGCGCATACGCTGCCCCAAGCGATCCCCAGCGGTGGTGTGAACCTCAACGCGGTCCTCTATACGGCGGCTGGCTCTGGCCCCCATCCCACCATGCTGCTCCTCCACGGTTTGCCGGGAAACGAGCAGAATGTGGATCTCGCACAAACGGTGCGGCGGACTGGATGGAATGTGCTGACCATTCATTATCGCGGGTCGTGGGGTGGTCCGGGCGATTTTCGCTTCGAGCATTGCCTTCAGGATGCTGCCGCGGCGCTGGACTGGATTCGAGAGGTGGCCGGCGATCCCGCTTTGAAGCTCGATCCTCAGCGTGCGGTTGTAGTCGGTCATAGTATGGGCGGGTTCGTAGCTGCTCATACCGCCGCTGAGCGACCCGAGATCAAAGGCGTGGCACTGATCTCAGGTGTCGACCTAGGGCGGGCGTTTGGCGACGGGCACAGCGACCGGTCGACGGGGCGTGTCGATGAGAACGTCGGGGTAAGTGCCGGCTTGCACATCCTGGCAGGTACGTCTCCCCCAAAACTTGCGAATGAGGCGCGCATCAATGCAGACCGATGGCGGTTAACGAACTACGCGCCTCACCTAGCTGATCGACCGGTATTGATCGTCACCGCGGATGACGGATTTGCTGCAGGCAGTGACGCGCTCGCCCACGCACTCCGGGCATTTGATGGTGCTCAACTTACCCATTGTCATTTCGCAGCTGACCATAGCTACTCCGACTGTCGGATCGGGCTACAAGTTGCTGTCTTGGAGTGGCTTGCCAAATTTTGATATGGTGCTGACAAGATACGTCCTTTACCGTGCCGCAGGTCCTCCCGTCACGCGTCCGGCAGGCATCGAGGGCAGACTCGCTTTGGCGGCAACACGCCAGACCGTTCCGCCCGCATCGTCGACGACCAGCAAGCTTCCGTCCTTGCCGATGGCTACACCGCGCGGGCGACCGTGAACCTCGTCTTCGCTGCCGATGAAGGCTGTCAGGAACGGCTGCATCGGTCCTGCAGGGTTGCCGCGTTCGAATGGCACGAAGGCGACGTCGTAGCCTGCCAGCCTGGAGCGGTTCCATGATCCATGCCGGGCAACAAAGGCGCCGCTTCGATACGGAGCAGGGAAGTTCGTCGCCGCGCCGAAGCCGATGCCGAGTGCCGCAACATGCGCGCCCACCGCATAGTCGGGCGCCACCGCCTTCGCCACCAAATCAGGACGCTGGCCTTTGAGCCGGGGATCCTCATGCTGGCCGTAATAGCTGTAGGGCCAGCCGTAAAAGGCACCTCGCTTCACTGACGTGATGTAGTCGGGGACGAGTTCGTCACCTAGTTCGTCACGCTCATTAACCGCAGTCCACAAAGCGCCCGACTGTGGCTCGATCGCCATGCCAACAGGGTTCCGCAATCCCGAGGCGAACACTTCCTCATCGCCGGTGGCGAGGTCGATCCGCAGGATATTGGCACGCCTGCGTTCCTGATCCATCCCGTGTTCGCCAGCATTGCTGCCCGATCCCACGGCGACGAACAGCGACTTGCCATCCACACTGGAAAGGATGTTGCGGGTCCAGTGATTGTTGTAGCCGCCCGGATCGAACGAGGCGACGCGTGTCTTGGCAATGTCGTTCGGAAGTCTGCTAGTACCGACCTTGAACGGCACCCAGTACACCCCGTCAGTGTCGGCAACGTAAAGCCGCTCGCCTATCAGGGCCATGCCATATGGCTGGCGTAGTCCAGCAAGCAGCACTAAGCGCGTCTCAGCGACGCCGTCGCCATTTGCGTCACGTAGCAACGTAATGCGGTTCGCACCCTTGTCGCGATACTTCGGATCGTCATACTTTCGTTCCGTCTTCGCCTCGGCAGCAAGCACGTCTCCGTTAGGCAGCACCAGAATGTTACGCGGCGAATCTAGGCCGCTGGCGAAACGATTTACGACAAAACCGGCAGGAACGCTGGGTAACTCGCCGGTGGGGAACGGCCGGACTGCCGGACTGTGCGATGCGGAACGGGTAGCATAAGGGTCAGCCAGCGCCGGCCTTGGTCCCGACGTCTGCGCGGTTGACGTCTGCGCTAGAGCGTCAGGGATGATCGCTGCCACAAGTAAGAGGGCCAAACGCCTCATAGGTGCTCTCCTTTGACCGCCAACTCCGACGCTTCGAAGCCATCTAGCCACTGCTACTTCACATATGTGATCGCACTATGCTCTCGTCCACCGCGCGCACTCCGCTTCCGGGCAGGCGGCAGGGAACATCGCCGCAAAGTGAAGCTGAAAGGCGGAGGATATCCAGGTTCGGTGCGCCGCAAGCCGTTACGAGTGTTCGCAGTTTGAGTCTCGGCTTACTCGTCGCTGGGTCGCTTTCGCCATGCCTAAGTTTCGACGTTGCGAAAGTAATGCGCTTTTGCGACATCGGGGGCAAACCCGTCGCATTTCCTAAACAGTGGGTCAGCCGGCTGATCAACGGCTGACCCGACATACAGTCTCAAACTTAAGCTTGGGTTTTTGTCGGCGTGTCGCTTGGCGCATCTCCGGGATCACCGGGTTCGATATTGTCGGGGCCAGGCAAGGATTCCGGCTGGTCGTCAGGTACCGGTGTGCCGTCGGGCTCGCGAATGGGATCGGGTGCGTAAGGATCGGGGGGTAAGGTGGCCATCGGCTATTCCTCTCAGGTTATTGCAGCGGAGTTAGTGCAGCGGCGCCCAGCGGTGGACAAACAACTGTTTGCCTCCAAACACCAGAACGCCGGCGGCAACGATAAAGACCCCGTCAATCGCGAGGCGTGACAGCGCCTCGCCCATGATCTCCCAGCACGCCGGCGATGCCCGCGGTAGATGCCGCCTCGATAATGCTGAGGGACATCAACGCCGGCGACGACGCTGTGCCGGTAGGCGGACTTGATAACGACATCCGCGATAGCGTCGACTGCTCCGATCGTCAGCAGCAGGGCACCGGGTTCCCAAGCATGGTGGAAGGCATCGCCTTCGAGGAACGCTTTGGCTTCGGCGACAGGGAAAGCGGCAAGAGCCAGATAGGTCAGGGCAGGTTTAGCCTCCCCCAATCCCTTCTATCACCGTTCCTCGGCCATCGCAGGTAGGACATACCGCGCCATCGATGTCGCCTGTACCATTACACTTAGGGCATACATTTTCCCCCGTCCCTGGGGTGCCCTCCGGCGCAACGTCGCCGGGATTGAGTGCTTCATCCGCCATGGATCACGTCTCCCTGAACAGTGAGCAGATCATAACGGGTCGCATTAGACGCGAGCCGTCACACCATCACGCCGGCAACGAGCGTGCGGGAGCGTTCGAATGAGCTCCCTAACCGGGTGGGCTGCTAGATAGCGACCGGATGGGAAGGGCTAGAAGCCCAGCATTGCCTTTGCCGTGTCTTTGGCGTTGGCGAGGACCTTTGCAACGCCACTGCGCTCGGACTGATTGCGCCGCGCGGCGTTCACCTCTCGCAAATGGTTACGGGAATCGATGCGGGAGCGATAAGGTTTGGCCATGCCGGTTCCATAACTGTCAAAGCGGATCATAGGCAATAAGCGAATCCGCTCACAGTAGCGGACGGTTTCGATCTCGGTGTTCGTCGCCTTGCCAAGGTACCCAATCGTCACCGCGGCACGCTGTCGGCATTGTAGTCCATCCCCAGCACCTTGGTGCCGAACCCAGGCCATGATGGTCGGGCCGTTCGCCGCCCGCGGCGCCTCCCAAGAAGCGATCAGGCATCGCGAAGCCACGCTGGATCTGATGCCGTCGTCATTTTTTCCTTTGATATGAAGCTATCGGGAAGGCTGCTCGTTATCGACGCGCCGAGGGTACCCCAATGCGCCTCGGTCGGCCCGCCCGCCCCCTCCCGGTTTGGGCGGGCCGTTAGGCCTTGGGTTTCCCAGGTGGCTGGTGGCGATTACTGAGCCCATCTCGTGCGGGCGGACTGTGCCGTCACGTACATGTTCATATCGAGCGCGACGTCTACGTCGAAAGCGTCTTGCGGTCACGCATCAGGACAGCGAGTGCGGCCGATTGGACGGGAGGCCTCCTACGTGCTGACGAACCAATTAGCGCGTCATGTGCGTCGTGCCGCCACTAGCCTTGCATCGGGTCACGTCTGGCAAACGCTTAGTGTGATCCGTCTGCCGCCGCTGATGAAATGACATGCGAGCGCCGAGCGCCAAGCGCCGAGCGTGGTCTAGGACAACTCGCCGTTCCCCGTGTTGATGTTTCCCGTGATCCATAGAGCCGCGGCTGCGGCCAGTGGGCAGCACGCACTGGCAGCGGCAGCCCTAATGACGGCGAACGTACTGCGGAGGCCATTGCAGGCCGCTATACCGTCACGCAGTTTCGAAACAATCGCGGCATGATACCGCCGCGGATATCCTCAGCCTGGAATGCCCCAGTTGGCATCCTCGTTGGCGGCCTTGGCTGTTCGAACCAGATGCTCGACATAGTTCTGAAAAACCGGAACTGTAAACGTGACGAGCGTCGGTTCGCCCTGCGGCTCCTTGAACGTCAGGACGACGAACCGGCTGCCTTCCTCATCAAGTACGAGTCCGGCCTCCATCGCACCAGTGCCGTTGGGAGTGATGATCGTGGCTGCCATGGTAGTGCCTCTCTGGTCGTCCTAGGAGCCGCTTCAGCGCAGCAAAGCCGGCCCGTCAGCCTCCGTCGGTGGTCACGCTGCGTTTGCGGCCGTTTGCGAAGCGCCGCGGTCATTGGCAGCGATGAATATCGCAGTCGTGGATACGACGCGAGCTGTTACGCCTCTCGCCTGCATCCTGCGGTATTCAATATAAAGCGCAATTAAAGAAAACATGGCAACCTCGAGACGCATCTTGCTGGATGGCAGGACAGGCTCGGCACATGTGACGGCTCGCTAGTCACTTCAATTGCGTTCAATTAAATCGGCGTTGCGCCAATCGAAAACGCACATCGTTACCCCTTCACTGGAATGTCGTCTATTAGGGCGGCGAGCGATCCGTCTTTAAAGGTATGCGGTCGCACAATTCTATCGGGCAGGGAGATTTTCAGATGGCGCCGGTCAATCGGCTTCATAGCTCGAACCTTTTGCGCCATTAATAGCAACGATCCCTCGAACAAAAGCTCGCTTGCTTCGTCGTTATTTTGCGCGGCTGGCATACGCACTAATGTTGCTGCCTCGGCCCAGGGCAATTCCATTATTTCTAATCCTCAAAAAACCACGCCCTGCCGTCATACCACTTCGGCGACAATATGCTATTCATCTTAGTCAGGATCGAAGACAGCAGCTAGGACCCAGAACCTCCGGCGCTATGACCGCGCAATGACCGCGCCGGCATGCTGCACTACCTCGATCCGCCCTATTGTGGCTGCGAGACCGATTACGGCCAGGGCATGTTCGAGCGCACCGACTTCGACCAGCTGGCCAGGATTAGGGGACGGTACATCCTGTCGATCAACGACACGCTGGGGGCGCGTGGAACGTTCCCGCGGCTACACG
>NZ_JPDP02000010.1:0-9510 GCF_000732685.2 Sphingomonas sp. STIS6.2 | reverse complement strand
CAGGATAGGGCAGGGAACCGACGCCCGGTTCCCTGTGCCCCTCTCATCACTAGAAAGCTTTCATGCTACGTCTGATCCACACGGCTGACTGGCAACTCGGCAAACCCTATGGCCGCTTCGACCGCGATGTCCGTGCAGCACTCAGCGAAGCGCGCTTCGACGCGATCGATGCGATCGGCAAGGCGGCCGTCGAGCACGGGACGGCACATGTTCTCGTCGCAGGTGACGTCTTCGATACCGAGGGTCCGGAAGATCGCGTCATCGTCCAGGCCGTATCCCGGATGCAGCGTTACGCCTGCACATGGTGGCTGCTCCCCGGCAATCACGACTTCGCTCGTAACAGCGGCCTTTGGGACCGCGTGCGCGCCAAGGGTGCGACGAACATCCGCATCGTCACCGAGCCCGTACCATGTGAGCTTGAACCCGGGCATTGGCTCCTGCCGGCACCGCTGACGCATAGACATAATCTGGATGACCCGACGGCTGTGTTCGACGCGGTGGAGACGCCGGGGGCGACGCTTCGCATCGGCTTGGCCCATGGTTCGATCCGTGATTTCTCCGCGCGTGGCGAAGCGCAGAACCAGATAGCCCCGGATCGCGCCCAGCGTTCCAGCCTCGATTATCTCGCCCTCGGTGACTGGCACGGTGCAATACGGGTTAATGCACATACCTGGTATTCCGGCACACCGGAAACAGACCGGTTTCAGCGGGACGAGCCCGGATTTGCGCTTTTGGTGACGCTGGAACCAGGCGTGGAGCCCGTCGTCACGCCAATCCGTACTGGCAGGTTCCAGTGGCTGTTGCGGGACTGGACCGTGGCGGACGCGGAGGGGTTTGCCGCTGAAAGCGAGCGTCTTCTGGCGGGCACCGAACCATCGGTGACCCTGCTGAACCTGTCGCTGGCCGGCATCGTCAGCCTGTCTGACCGGATCTCGATCCTCGGACGGTTGGACAACGATCTACGCCATCGTCTGCGCCATCTGACGGTGGCTGCGGATGACCTCGTCGGTCGGCCGAGCGAGCAGGATCTGGCGGATCTCCAGGTTGAGGGGATGATCGGAACCTGCGCAGCAAAGCTGATGAGCATGATCGATGCCGGCGGCAGCGACGCTGTCACCGCCAAGCGGGCACTCGAGCGCCTGTTCGTGGAATATCAGCGCGGACGGGATGCAGCATGAGCCTCAAGATCCGGCGCATCGCGCTGTCCAATTTCCGCAAATTCCGCGATCCGTTCGTGCTCGACGGGCTTAGCGACGGCCTGAACGTCATTATCGAACCCAACGAGACGGGCAAGTCGACCCTGCTCGAGGCCATGCGCGCGGCATTCTTTATCCGCCACAACACGGCCAACCGGCTGGCGCGCAGCTATGCGCCACATGGCGAGGCGGTCGCGCCGCAGATCGAGATTGGCTTCGAAGCCAGGGGCGAGGCGTGGCAGGTCAACAAGCGCTTCCTGAAAGGGGCGTCCGTCGAGGTGCGTGGCCCGAGCGGCCGTGCCCAGGGCGAAGATGCCGAGGCACAGCTACTGGCTCTGCTTGGGGCCCGTCGTGATACGAGCCAAGCCGGCGACGTGGCCGCACACGGCGCGCTCGGATTGCTCTGGGTAGGGCAGGCGCAGGCACTCGAGGTCACGCCTCCCGGTGAGATTGTCCGCGACAGCGTGCGCGCGACGCTGGAAGCCGAGGTTGGTACCATCATGGGCGGTGCTGCCTATCAGCGTGTCCGGCCCCGGATCGACAGCCAGTTCGCAGACTATTGGACCAACACTGGTCGGCCTGGCGCTCGACAGTCGACAGCCCGTACCGAACATGATGCGGCCGAGCGGGCTGCAACCGAAGCCGCAACTAGGCTCGCCGCCCTCGAGCAGGGTTTCGCTGATCTTGAAGCTGCTCGGGCCAGGCTGAAGCTGTTGGATCGCGATCTTGCCGATACGGCGGATGCAGATCGGCGAAGGGTTCTGGTCGATCAGGTCGACGTCGCACGATCCGCGGCGCAATTGCGCGATACGCGGCGGGCCGAGCAAGGTCGCCTTGCGGACCAGGTCAAGGCTCTCGAGGAACTTACCGCGCGTCTGGTCGATGCCCGCAAGGCCGTCAGCAAGACGGTCGCAGAGCTTGCCAGCGCCTTCGAAAAGCGATCTGCCCTGGAAGAGGAATTGGCCAACGCGCGGGAGCGAGCGGGTACGGCGCGTGATCGGTTGGCGGCGGCCCGGGATACCCGGCGAAACGCCCATGCCGCGCTCGATGCTGCCGGCAGGCTGGTGGCCATCCAAGCACGCCATGTCGAGATCGCCCGAGCACGTCAGCGGCACGACGAACTACTGCCTCTTGGAGCGCAACTCGATGTGGCGCGCGAGCTTGGTAAGACGCTGATTCCACCCAACGTCATCAAGATGTTGGAGGAGCGCGAACGGGCCGTCGACAAGGCGCGTGCGGCCGTGGAGGCGGGTGCGACCCGGGTCGAGTTGACGGGCGATGTCAGCGGCGTTCAGATCGACGGCATGCCAGCGGAGCCTGGCGACCGGACGCTATCGCGTGAGACGCGCATTCAGCTTGGTGGCGCCATGCTGATCATCCGGCCGCCAGCAGAGCTACAGAGCGCCGAAACAGTGCTGGTCAACGCCCGCGACGATCTGAGCGCTGTACTGGCTGACCACGGGGTGGCGAGTGTCGCCGATGCGCGAACTCATAATGAGGCTGCACGAGATGCCGCTGCTAACGCCCGTACGCTCGAGGCGAAAATCGCCGGGATGACCCCAGCCGTGCCGCTGCTCGGGATCGCAGGTGGTGCTTCAGCCCTGAAGACTTTCGTAGCGGGATTGCACGAGAGCGCGGAAGGGGAGGGGAGTGAAGAGGGGCCAGACCTCGACGCATTGACGGCGATTGCGGCGGAAGCGGACTCCGCGCTTGCGAGAGCCGAGGGAGGCGATGAGGCAGCAGCGACGCACCTGCGCGAACTGGAAGCGCGCAATGCCCCTCTGATGGTTCAGGCAGCTGGCGCCGAGCGTGATGCCGCTAACGCCGAAGCACAGCTTGCTGCCCTTGAAGGCAAGTCTGAGGTCGCCGGTCTGGATGAAGCCCTGTCGGAGGCTCGTCAGCAAGAGGCGGCAGCGCTGGTCAGCCTGCAGGATGCCGAGCGGGCAGCGACGGCGCATGACGTCTCCGCGATCGAGCGGCAGATCGCCGTGTTGGACAAACGCGCCGAGGTTGCCCGGACGCAGCGTATCGATCTTGAGAAGGTGATCGCCGGGCTCGAGGCGCGGATCGAAGCCGAAGGGGGCAAGGGCCTCGCGGACCGCGCTGCGGTCTCGCGAGACGAAGCGGAGGCCGCGGCCGCTAACCTCGCGCGAGTGATGCAGGAGGCGGACACGTTGAAGCTTCTTCGCGATACGCTGGAAGGCACGCGTGCGGAGACGTCACGGACGTTCGTCGGTCCTGTAGCGCGCCGCGCGCGGCGCCATATCGAGAGACTTTTACCGGGCTGTGATCCGAGCTTCAGTGATGATCTGGGCCTGACATCTATTGTGCGCGGTGGTCTTGGCGAAAACTGCGGGGATCTCTCCCGGGGCACCCAGGAGCAGCTGGCCGTCCTGACCCGGCTTGCCTTTGCGGACATGCTGTTGGAGCAGGGCGTACCCGTGTCGCTGATCCTGGACGACCCGCTCGTCTATTCCGATGATAGCCGGCTCGATCTTATGACCGAGATTCTTACCGATGCAGCGACGCGGATGCAGGTCATTCTACTGACCTGTCGCGATCGTGCCTTCAGGCATCTCGGCAACCGCATAAACCTAACGGGAGTCGAGTAGCGGCGCAGAGCGGGACGTCTGTTTTGAGGCGAAACTGGTGGAAAGTCGCCTGTCCGCATTCGCGCGGCGAGCGGCATGAGTAGCCGTTCGTCCAGATGACGGGCAGCCGCCTAATCGCTAATTGCTCGCGCAATTACCTATTCCGTGCAGCTTCGGGACCGCGTCGCCTTCGGTCATAATAACGGGCACAATAGTGCCGTCGGTGCCGTAGCATACCCGGTCGATCGCAACCTGGCGCTCGCCCTTAAGCGGCGCTGGACCGGGGGGCTGGTCCCAACGATGATACACAATCAACCACTCATCCTGTGGTGTACGGACGAAGCTGTGGTGGCCCGGCCCTTGATGTCGCGTGTTGCTCGTCAGGATTGCGCCACGGTAGCGCCACGGGCCGATGGGGGAGGGCGCAGTTGCATAATGGACCGAGTAATCAGGGCCGTTCCAGTGACCGTGGCTGTACGAGAGATAATACACACCATTCCGCTCGTGCATGAACGCACCCTCGGTGAAATTGGGCGGCTGGTGTACCGGAACTTCGCGCGCGAGACTGACCAAGTCGCGACTGAGTTCCCAGATACGCAGCTTCGCGCCGGCACTGCCGCCGGCGTAGAGATAGGCCTTGCCGGACCGTGGGTCGACGAATGCCATCGGGTCGATCGCCTCGAATTCCCCGTTCGCCTGACGACCGCCGGTGACCAGTGGCCGTCCGCTGTCGCGGTACGGGCCCTGCGGTGCGTCCGCGACGGCAACACCGATCCGGCTCGGCGTAGGGTTCTGCGGTCCGACCGAATAATAAAGATACCATTTGCCGTCCCGTGTCGCAACGCCCGGCGCCCACAGGAAATGCGCCTTCGCGCCATCGTCGCCGATCCAGCGGATTTGATCGCGGCGCAGGATCTCGCCACGGGAGGTCCAAGTCTTGAGATCACGAGACGAGAAGGCACCGAACCGGTCCGCGGCCCAGCTTCCGCCCGGGCCGCCAGTCGGAAAGATCCACATTTCGCCATCGATCATCATCGCATGCGGGTCGGCGCCCTGGAACACTGGGTTGCGGGCGAGGCCTGCCGCGGCCGTTACCAGAGCGACACCGATTGTGCTTGCGATCCACGGTCCCCAACGCCGCGTCATTGCGCTGGCTGCCCGGAGTCGAGCACGAACAAGAGATCCAGGTCGGGCGCCACACTCGGCGCATCGTTGGTGGCGTACGAGGCCGACATAAGCGCGCCGAGCCCCAGCGTAGCGAAGAAAGCAATCCGCATGACAGTATCTCCTATGATCGCTGTGTCAGGTCAGGTCAGGTCAGAACCGAAACCGGACGCCGAGCGAGTAGGTACGCTCGAGATAGAAGATCTGGCGTGCGAACTGATCGCCGGCGTCATCGAACTGGCGATAGCGCCGGATCGGATTGCCCAGCACGTTAACGATGTCGAACGCCAGCGTGACGCTCGGAATCGGCGTGACCGTTGCGGACAGATCGAGTTGCCCGCGCGCCTTCTCGATCACCCCGCCAGTGCGTTGAGCGCCGTTGACGTCGACGTCGAGCGGCTCCTGGCTGTAATATTGAACGAAGTCCGAGCGGAAATTATACGCGATCCGCGCCGAAAAGAACGGCCGTTCGTACAGCCCGACCAGGTTGTAAGTCCATTTCGACACGCCGTTGAAGCGTTGCTGCTGACCGGCGACGTTGGGGGACGTCGCGAGCGTCGATGCGAGATCGCCCTTAGAATCGACGTAGGTGCCGTTCGCCTGCAAGCCGAAGCCCTTCGCCCAGTCAGGCAGTCCGTCAATGTCGAGGAAGCTGGTGAAGCCGACTTCGACACCCTGGAACCGCGTTGCGCCGGTGTTTTCGGGCCTGGTGAAGCGCACGCGACCGTAAGTCGGGTCGGTGGTGAAGACGGTCGTGTTCGAGATGAAGCCCTGCGCATCACGCCGGAAGATCGCACCGGTCAGCGAGCCGGTCCGTGAAAAATACCATTCGAGGCTCGCGTCGTAGTTGTTTGACGTCAACGGCGACAGGTTTGGGTTGCCGGCCGTGATATTGCGGGCGTTGCTGTTTGGATCGTTCGAGTTCGGCGGATTGTTCGGATCGATCGTCGGCGGCGATCCGACGGTCAGTGCGGGATTGAGGTCGAAGAAGTTCGGCCGGGTCCGCGTCTGCGTATAGGCGAGCCGCAACTGCAGTTCATCGGTGGCGGCAACGCGCGCGCTGACGTTGGGCAGGTAATCGGTGTATTCGTTCTTCGCGGTGATCGGGGTGATCACGAAATTCCCCGGCGTCTGTTCGTCGCGCAGGAAGCCGCTGATCTGATTTTTCGTGCGGACGGCCCGCAAACCGACCACGCCGTCGACGACGACGCTGCCGATGTCGAAGCCGTATTTGACTTGAGCATAGGCTGCCAGCGCCTTTTCGTTCGCGCGGAAATTCTCCGAGGGATTGAACTCCGGTCGTCCAGCCGGCGCACCGTAGAAGCTCCGCAACGCGACGAGATTATCGCGGATGCTGCTCGAGGGGATTGCGGTGAAAGTATGGATCGGCAGCGTGTTGTTATAGCCGAACCCGGCCAACGTGCTTTCGGTGCTGACCGGCAGCGCGGTGATGGGGATCTGAGCCGGCAAGTTGAAAATATAGGGCGCGCCGCGATCACGGTTGGCGTCGCGATCGTTGTAGCGAATGCCGAACTGCAGGCGCTTAAGCAGGCCCTCGCCGATGTCGTACTGGACGTCGAAGCGCGACTGGATGTCCTTGCCGCCGACCTTGGTATATTCCTGGAAGAAGCCGCGGCTGAGGTAATTCGCCGGATCGGTCAGGTTGAAGGTGCCCAGGTCGAAACTCGGACCACCGTCCGTTCCTGGCGACTCGAAGACGACGTTGCGGACCGGCGAACTGCGGAACGTGTAGTCGATATTGACCGCATCGAACGTGTAGGTGCTGTCGGTGTAGGCGATGTCTCCGGAAATCTGGAGATTGTCATGTTTCCAGATTGCGCCACCGCCAGCCTGATACGTGTTGGTCGTCCCGTTGGCCGATCCATAATAGCCATCCGGTGCGTTAGCGCCCGAAACCGTCGCGCTTTGCGCGACGTTTGCGTTGCCGGGGCGCGTGGCCACATTGTTCAGCTGGAAATCGGCGCCGCCGAAGTTCGGCACGAACATGAACCGGTTGGAATCGCGCCCACGATAACCTTGGTAGAGACCGTCGGCATAGATCTCGAGTTCCGGCGTTGGTTTCCATTGGAATGCGGCGTTGGCGGACGGCCGCCAGCGTCGACCATAGCCGAGGAAGAGCGACTGCGCGTCTGGATAGCGAACACCGCCGGTCGTGCCAGGCGCATTCACGGCATTAGTCGTCGCGACGACCAGCGATTGCTCGCGCGTTGAGTCCAGGAAATTGATGCCGACATAGGACGCGTTGACGAGCAGGCCCATCTCACCGATCCCGGTGTCCCAGCGGTCGCTGACGAGCAGATTGCCGTTCCAGGACATCTTGCCCGATTGTTGCCAGTTTACGCCGTTCAACGATCCCGACAGTTCGAAGCCGTTGAAGTCGAAGGGGCGACGGCCGCGGACGTTGACCTGGCCGCCGATGCCGCCTTCGATCAGGTTGGCAGTGCCGGATTTATAGACTTCCAGCGCTGCGACCGTGCCGGCAGGAAAATCCTGGATCTGGACGAAACGACCTTCGGCTGTGAAAATCTCGCGGCCATTATAGGTGGTGCTGAGATCGGGTAGGCCGCGCACCGTGACACCCGCCGACTCGCCGCCACCCCGCGTCACCTGCACACCCGACACGCGCGCGAGCGCGGACGACGCGAACGTGTCCGGCAGCTTGCCAATGTCTTCGGCGACAATCGCATCAACGATGCCGTCAGAATTGCGCTTGATCGCCTGCGCCGACTGAAGGCTGCGACGCAGGCCGGTAACTACGATCTCGCCGTCTCCCTCCGTAGGACTTTCCTGCAGCGATGGCTGCGGGGCGGCGGGGTTCGCGTTCTGATCGGAGGCGGTGGTCGGCTTGGGGAGATCCTGACCGCCCGCCCGAACTTCGGCCGTCGATCTGTCGGAGGTCTGCGCGCTGGCGGACGCTGTGGTAAGCAGCGCCATGGTGGCTACGGACGCGCAGAGAAGTGCCTTCGCTTTCATGTCTCTCTCCCCTTCAATGTCGATGGTTTTCCACGCGACCTGATTTCACGCTAAGACGATCCTACGGGGCTGGCAACCGTTTGTAGGACAATAACGAACAATTCTTCGGTTGGTTCTTGGTGATCCGGAGCGTGGCCAGCTAGGATGACCAAAGGCGCGGCGAACAGCGCTGCGGTGATGTGGCGCGTTGTTAAGTGAATGAACGAAACGACCGCTCAATAGGAGAGGACAACCAGTGAAACAACGCACTTCGAGGCAGATGCGGGATCGATCGGAAGGAGAAGTTTGCTCCGACAAGCCGCATCGGAGGATTTCGGTCGGAAGATCCGTCGCGCACATGAGGGCGCTGCCTCCCGTCCTGCTTGCCGCGATCGTCCTTTCAGCCAGCCCCGCCCAGGCACGGGGTCGCTGGACCGAGGGACAAGCCAAGGGATGGTATGCCGCGCAACCGTGGCTGGTCGGCGCAAACTATGCGCCCTCAACCGCGATCAACCAGCTCGAGATGTGGCAGGCGGCAACCTGGGATCCCAAGCGGATCGATTATGAGCTCGGCCTTGCGCAAGGCATCGGCATGAACACGATGCGCGTCTTTCTTCACGACCAGCTCTGGCAGCAGGACCCCGAGGGCTTCAAGCAGCGGATAGACGCGTTCCTGACGATGGCGCGGGCACACGGGATCAAGCCGTTGTTCGTCTTGTTCGACAGTTGCTGGGATCCGGATCCGAAACTCGGGCCGCAGCATCCGCCGATCCCCGGCGTACACAATTCAGGGTGGGTGCAGGGGCCGGGAATGCCAGGTCTACGCGATCGCACGCGCTATCCCGGCTACAAGTCGTATGTGCAGGGCGTGATCGGTGCGTTCGCCAAGGACGACCGGATCCTCGGCTGGGACGTCTGGAACGAGCCCGACAATGGTGCCGACCAGTATAAGGGGCAGGAGGGCAAGGAGCCGCTGGTTCGCGCACTGCTGGCGCAGGTGTTCGACTGGGCACGCGAGTCCGATCCGTCGCAGCCGCTGACCTCGGGCGTGTGGATCGGAAACGATTGGACGCCGGGCGGCAAGACCTCACCGATGGAAAAGCTTCAGCTTGCGCAATCGGACGTGGTGACATTCCACGATTATAGTTGGCCCGAGACGTTCGAGCGGCGGATCAGGCAGCTTCTGGCCTACGATCGTCCTGTAATCTGCACGGAGTATATGGCGCGTGGCAACGGCTCGACCTTTGACGGTTCGCTGCCGATTGGCAAGCGCTACAATGTCGGGATGATCAACTGGGGGTTCGTCGATGGCAAGACGCAGACGCGTCTACCCTGGGACAGCTGGCAGAAACCGTACGTGCTGGTCGAGCCGACGATCTGGTTTCACGAGGTGTTCCGGAACGACGGCACGCCGTATCGGCAGGCCGAGACCGATCTGATCCGTCGATCGAGTGCAGCGCCGAAGGGTGTCGTACCGGTGGCCCTTTCCGAAGTACCAGCGGTACGGCGCCAACGCTGAAGGCCTATGCAGTATCGCCTTCACATAGGAAGGCGATACTGCATTTTTATCAGTGATTGTCGCGCGG
>NZ_JPDP02000009.1:0-23273 GCF_000732685.2 Sphingomonas sp. STIS6.2 | reverse complement strand
CGACACCACTGCAAGGCCGACTTTTTCAACACAATCGCCCGTTAGCGGTCATTCGACGCAATCGGCTCCGGAACGTCCGGAATTGGTGGGAAACGGCCCGTCCGCTATTGGGAAGGCAGATGGGGTTAGCGGACGTCGGCTGAGGCTGCGGCCTTTCTCAAAAAAGATCCCTGGCGAGACAGTGCCTGCCGTCTCGATGGCCCTTTCCTCTGACCCTGCGCTCGCCTCGTGTGCTCATTTTCGAATATGTTCCGTTGGCGTAGCGAAATTACTTAATTACCGTTCAGGGCCAAAGAAGCCGAACGTAAAGCAAAAACCCTATCAGCCCCGTCTGGTGCCAGTTCATTCCACGCGAATGCGGACCGATGCTGCGCGGCGTCACGCCAAATCCGGGCGGCAAGGGCCATGATTTGTCCTACGGTCGGAGAGGTGCCTGCCGATACGCACTCGACTAATTCTAAAGGTACAGCAAGATTTGGACTTTTCACGACGATGACTCCGATGATGGATCGCCATTATCTTTGGGGTGCGTCACTCCCGTGACGGTTGTAGACATTCATCGCTTTTATGGCGGCGTTTGCCTCAGTTTGAGTCGAATAGAAAACTGGAAGCCACGTGTCGCCTTTGGAGGATCTAAGCCCCCAACGGTGAGCAAGATTCGGCTCCGGCCGTAAGGCCGCAACGAAGTTACGATGCTGTGACATAGCTGATGTCTAACCTGCATCATGGACCTTGCACACGCCGTTGATTAAAAAATGTCTAACGTGCGGCATCTGCGGGTTGCATGTCGCTTCGGCCTTTTGACCAAGACGCGGCTATCGCTCACTAGCTATATAACAGGCGGTGTCATCATAAAGCGGTGATGAAAGCCGCAGCAGCAAGAAAAATGCCGGGCACATTCGCCCAGACCAGAGGTAAGTCCCATTTGGCTCGAAGGGCGCCGTAAAGGGTCCACAACGTTGCCGCCACAAACGCAGCTGCTGGCTGAATAGTCGAACCCTTCAGACCATCAAGATTTCGGGAAATCTGGTCGATGTACGCGATGTACATGGAAACAGACGCTGCGGTTGCTACCCAGCCAATCATGATTGTGGAACGGCGGAGCGCGTCAACTTCAGTGGTAGTATCGGGCT
This sequence comes from Sphingomonas sp. STIS6.2, assembly GCF_000732685.2. Classification (NCBI taxonomy): domain Bacteria; kingdom Pseudomonadati; phylum Pseudomonadota; class Alphaproteobacteria; order Sphingomonadales; family Sphingomonadaceae; genus Sphingomonas; species Sphingomonas sp. STIS6.2. The sequence goes on along the minus strand of NZ_JPDP02000009.1, from coordinate 22,140 downwards.
GTAAGGTTTGGTGTGATTCTGACATAAGCTTCCAAAAACTATAGGATGTTCGATATTTGAATCGATCGGGGGTGCCCGGTACGGCCAACTAACGAACTGACTCTACGCGCCATAAACCGAGATACTGCCACCAGGGCCATGATTGCATTGCGTATAAACGAGGTATCCAGGCCTTAGCGGCAGGCCTGGGGTGGGGCAGCCCATCCCAAGCTAGATCACCCAGAACCCTCATGTCGCCGACGGTGGTGCCATACGCCGAGTTTTCGGAAGCCAACGCCCGATCATCCTTAAAACCGCTATGTTACCGGTCTGAAAAGTTTCAGTTACACAGGTCTTGCATGGGGTGATCATGTATCAGCCCTACACCTCAATGCGTGGAGACGCGACCGTCATGGATTTGACCACCCGCATTTTGGTCGTAGATGACGATGCAGGCATTCGTGAGGTGGTCGCGAGCTTTTTGCGCGGGCACGGCTACATCGTTGATGATGCGCAGGACGGGCCGGCCATGCGCACGCGTCTGCAGACCGCCCACTACGATCTCATTGTCCTGGATGTGATGATGCCAGGCGAAGACGGCTTGACGCTTCTTCGCGGCTTAGATCGCCAACGCGCTCCCGCCGTGATCATGTTGTCCGTCATTGGTCAGGATGTTGATCGTATCGTTGGCCTCGAAATGGGTGCCGATGATTATCTTGCGAAACCGGTGAACCCACGCGAACTCCTAGCCCGAATCCGCTCAGTCCTACGGCGTCGTGATCAAGCTAGTCCGAACGCCCCAACAATACGCGCAGTTGTAACTTTCGCAGGTTGGAGTCTTGATACAACAGCACGGCAGTTGACCGATCCTGAGGGTATCTTGGTCAACCTATCAGACGGTGAGTATCGGCTGCTTGACACAATGTTGGGACACCCCCGGCGCGTGCTGACTAGAGATTTTATTTTGGAGCATTCGCGCGGCGTAAACGCGGAGCACTTCGACCGGGCGATTGACGTTCAGGTAAGCAGATTGCGCCGCAAGCTTGATCGCTCCGACGATCGAGCAGGCGAGGATCTTATTCGAACGGTTCGCAACGAGGGCTACATGTTCACGGCAGACGTGCGGAAAGCCTGATATGGTCGCCCGCAGGACTATTGCTCACTTGATCTTTGCGCTGGTCGCGGCTGCGATCGTGATGGCTACGCTCGTTACATTTGCGATCACATTTGTAGGCCCTCCCCCTCGTGAAAGGCCTGTATCGGAACGAGATATCGTTTTGGCGCTCCAGGGCAACAAAGTCACAGGACTCCGCATTGCAGATGGAAACGCCGCTCCCCGCTATGGTGAGCGTCGTCAAGCCAGTCGTGATCAACGCATTCATGCGATTCTCGGTCGAGGCAAGGTGATTGGGTACTACGTTGGGTCGGAGGCAATCGCTGGCGAAGTCCGCGGCAATTTCACCGTTAATTGGTCGTCGCGAGGCGGCCAGCGATCCGTGCGGAACGAAGGTTCGTCCGTACTCACCCACTGGCTGATTTTCACAGTGGGCGGAATGGCAATGGCGCTAATCTTCCTCCTCATTCCGGCTTGGCTGCTCGCGCAGGCGATTTCGCGACCATTACGGGATCTTGCCATATCGGCTCGCCAAATTCGGGCGGGAGAACCGTTTACCGTGCCGGCAACCACCTCGGCAGAGGTTCAGGATTTGGGTGCCGCACTGGCTGCAATGCATCGCCGGGTCACAGATGCGATCGAAGGCAGAACAGTGATGCTCGCAGCCATCGCCCACGACTTAGGAACGCCTCTCTCGCGGCTCGCGTTCTACACTGACGCCCTACCTGAACCAGAAAGATCGAAGGCGGCGAAAGATCTGGACGAGATGCGGAGTATGATCGGGGCGGCGATTGGTTTTGCGAGAGACGAGGCACACTCCCAGCCGATGATGCGGCTCGATCTTGGCAGCCTGCTCGATAGCCTTGCCGAGGATATGCTGGCAGCAGGACAGCCCGTAAGCCTGAACCTAGGGGTGCGGGTTATTGTAAATGGCGACCCAGTCGCGCTCAGGCGGCTGTTTTCGAACCTGATCGACAACGCCATTGCCTACGGCACTGAAGCTCGGATCGATTGGCATGTTGAGCACGAGTATGTTGTCGTCTGCGTGCGAGATCGTGGACCAGGAATTGATCCTGCCGAAGCGGAGAAGATGTTCGAACCATTCGTTCGCGGTGACCCGTCCCGCAGCCGTAGTACGGGTGGAACAGGTCTGGGCCTAGCAATTGTACGCTCCGTCGCAGTTCGCCATAGCGGTCATGTTTCTCTGGGATCGACATCTGACGGAGCGGTTGCGACGACGGTTCTTCCAATTGTTACGGCACGTTACAAAGCGTTATAAGCACGAAATCTAGTCGCGACGCTTGTTAGGTATCTGCTCCCAACGTTTAAGGGAGCTGACGATGCAGAATCACGATCATGACCACGGGCATGGAATGGCAGAGGATCTGCCTCGCTTTGAAGCACTGCTAGCGCGCCGACGGGCTTTGAAGTGGTTTGCTGGTGCCGGCACCGCAGCGTTGGTCGCAGGTTGCGGGGGAAGCGATGGGAGTTCGAGCGACGTTACTGTGGTTAGCGGGAACACTGGCACTACCACTACGACAGTAACGCCTACCCCTACTGCTACGCCAACGCCAACTGCGACGACGGGCTGCGTTGTAGATCCAAGTGAGACCGCAGGTCCCTACCCTGGAGATGGAACTAACACCTCATCCGGTTCGACGTCGAACGTTCTGACTATAAGCGGGATAGTCCGATCTGATATACGGTCGAGTTTCATCAGTTCAACAACAGTGGCAACAGGCGTGCTCGTAAAGCTCACTCTAACCGTCGTTAACGTCAATGCGACATGCGCACCATTGGCTGGCTATGCTGTTTACCTGTGGCATGCCGACAGGGAGGGGCATTACTCGCTCTACAGTGCGCCTACTGAGAGCTATTTGCGTGGCGTACAGGTTACCGATGCTAATGGCCAAGTCACCTTCACAACGATCTTCCCACCTGCCTATGACGGTCGTTGGCCGCATTACCATTTCGAGGTGTTCTCAACGTTGACTAATGCAACGGGTGGTAAATACGCTGTACTAACATCCCAATTATGTATGCCAGAAGCCCTCTGCAATACGATTTTTGCCGATACGACGACGTATCCAAGCGCGAAATCAATATTCTCAAAAGTCTCATTGTCGACTGATAACGTCTTCGGCGACAACACCGCAGCACAGATCGCACAACAGACACCAACGTTCACCGGAAGTGTGGCGGCGGGATATAGCGCGACGGCAGTGATTGGGATAGCAACTTAATGCCGCATACATTTTCCTATAATCACGGTTGGGATCGGCCAAAGCCGATCCCAACCGCCCGCTCGTTCCCCGACGAGGCATCGAAGCCGCATAGGCCGCATAGACAGTCGACGCGCTCGGCTAACCCGCGCGGGTGATCGGGATTCCCGCTCCTCTCCGTCTGCGTCTCGACACCTACGCCGTCGGTTCCGGACGGTAGTTCACGAGGTCGCGCAACACCCATAGCTCTCGCTGATCGCGTCCAGGAACAGAGTTTTCATGCTGCACTCCGGGCACAGCGTGAGCCTTTGATGTATCCAACCACCATCAGAACCGCACGAGGGCCACGCCCGTAATCAGCAAGACGACGCCAAGCAGACGAACCAAGCTGATCGGATGTTGTACGACACCGAGTAGACCGAAATGGTCTACCACTACCGCTGCCGCCAACTGGCCGACGATGATGAAGCCGAGTGTCGTTGCCGCACCCAGGCGAGGCACCATAAGGATGGCAATGCCAATGAAAGCCGCGCCGAAAATGCCCCCCGTCCATGTCAGACCATTGATACGGCCGACCAACCCGGCCGGGGATCTTAGCCCATCGGACGGAATGGCGATCGCCAGCATAACGATCATGCCCACGAAATAGCTGATGAAGCCCGCCCACCAAGGGGAGCCGAGTTGGACACGAAGATTGGCGTTGAGCACCTGTTGCAGGGCAACACAAGAACCCGCGAATACGGTGATTAGATAAAGGCCGAGTGTCAAAGCTGTAGGCATTCGAGGCTCCGAGTTGCGCCGGGACAGGCCTTCCGCATGCGCAAAGGTCGTGGTCAAATCCTGCCGAACAATGCGCTTAGGTTGAGGCGGGACCAGTCACTTGAACTGGAATACGAGCTATCTTAGGTGCGGGATCGGTGCAATTATTACATTGCACTCGGAGCAATATTGTGAGTGACTTCAAGACCATCGCACAAGAGATCGCAGACGACATAGCACTTGGACGGTTGCAGCCCGGTGATCGCCTTCCTCCTCAACGGATCTTCGCGTTTAACCGAGGCATTGCAGCATCGACGGCAAGCCGGGTCTACGGAGAGCTAGTCCGGCGTGGCCTCATCACGGGCGAGACGGGCCGCGGCACCTTTGTGCGCCATGCCTCATCGTCTGACAGCCCCCCGCTTGCTCAGCCACCTACGACCCGCATCAATCTCGAAACCACGTATCCGGTCCTGGATGGCCAGCAGGCCTTGCTATCAGGCGCGCTCGCGCAGTTTGCGAGCAGCGAGGATGCGTTGCACCGAGTTCTTAGGGAAACATCCGTCCGGCCATCTATCGTGATCCGCGATAGCATCGCCCAAAGCCTGTCAGGCGACGGCTGGCGCTTGGCGTCCAACTCCCTCCTGTTTGCAGGAAACGGGCGGCAGGCGATTGCGGCGACGTTTTCGGCGGTCGCGATGGTCGGTGAGCGGATCGGCTTTGACGCGCTTACCTATCCTGTCGCCAAAACGATCGCGGCCAAATTAGGGTTGGTAGCGGTGCCGCTTGCGATGGACGAGCAAGGCGTGCGGCCCGATGCGATCGAACGCGCACATCGCACCGCGCCGCTGCGGGCCATTTTTATTCAGACGACCGCACACAATCCGCTGGGATTGACGATGCCGGCCCCACGACGAGTAGAATTGGCCGTTCTTGTTGAGCGGCTTACGGGTCCGGTGATTATCGAGGATGTGATCTACGCCTTTGTCGATGGGACAGCGCCTCCACCTCTGGCAGCGATAGCTCCCAACCATACCATTCTGATCGACAGCCTTTCCAAACGGATCGCACCGGGCATGACCCTCGGAATGATAGTGGCACCTCCTGATTACGTGGAGCGCATCTCGGCTTCGATCGTCGCTGGAGCTTGGTCTGCCGGAGGGTTTGCGCTTGAACTCGGGGCGCGATGGCTGGCGGACGGCACCGTTGCCGCTCTGGTTCAAAAGAAGCGGCAGGACGCCGCGCAACGGCAGATCGTTGCCCGTCGCGCCTTGAAGGGACTGTCGATCCGGGCGCACCCGAGTTCCTATTTCCTGTTGCTTGAGCTGCCGCAACGCATGCGAGCTGCAACTTTGGTGGAAGCAGCGGCTGCGAGAGGCATCGCGATCGCGCCGGCATCTGCTTTTGCGGTTGCCGGGGCGCACGCTCCCAACGCGGTCAGGATTGGTCTTGCGAACATAAGTCTTCGCAACCTCGATGCCGCACTGACGACGATCGCGGAGATATTGGCCAAGGGATGATCGGAGCCGTTCATCGTCTGCCAGCGCCGGCCAATCACGGTTATCCTAAAACGGCATTTTCCTTTGAAGAGTGCGTCGACAGTCCCGGCCGTCCAGGGCCGGGACGCCTCGGCAAACGGCTAGACCCCCAATTGGTCGAGCGCCGCCTCAACAGCCGCCACGACACCGGCTTGCACGCGCATGACAGGTAGCGGCGGATCGCCAATCGCCAGCGATAGCCGACCGGCTATGGCGTACATTATGCGCAGGCTGCCATGCGCCTTGCACAGCGCCCAGAGTGGGGCGAACGCCGCATCGATCGTGCCTGTCTCCTCAGCATCGCCGCGCTGGGCGGCCCGCGTCAAACGCAGCATGGGGTCGGGCAGCAGCCCAGCGACAGCGCTGTAAAAGGCATCGCCGCCCGCCAGCAGCGACGGAGCCACACCCCAATCACCGCTATAGCCAATCGAGAACGTTTCGGGCGTCCTGGCGCGCAGCCGTGCCAGCTCGCCGGCATAGTCACTTTCCGCCGGCAGCGGCATCTTGATCGCTTCAATTCCCGGCACCGACGCCAGTTCGGCGATGAGCGCTTCGGAGAAGGTGAAGTTGGTCGTGCTGGGATTGTTGTAGATGCACAGCGGCAGCGCCGTTGCCCCTGCAACAGCGCGATAGTGGGCCGCGACCTCGCGATCGGTCAGTGCCGCATAGGATACAGGGGCGAGCAACAGGCCCGACGCGCCCGCACGCTCCGCGTCACGGGCCAGCTCGACCGCCCAACTCGACCGCAACGCGCCGACGCCGATGAGGAGCGGTACCTGGTCATTCACCGCTTCGACCGCCGCAGCCACAGCGCGGACGCGCTCAGCGCGATCGAGATAGGCGTAGATGCCCGTGCTGCCGGGGAGACAGATTGAGTCTACCCCGGCTTCAACCAGGCGTTCGATCAGTACGCCGAGGGTTGCCGTATCGACTACGCCATCGGTATCGGCGGGTGTGGGCGGAAAAGCAGAGAGGCCGTTGAACAATTTCGACATAAGCAGACCTTTCGGATCAGCAGTACGGCGCTAGTTACGTTCCGGTCAGGACCATGACCGGGAAGAACGCGCACCTATACCGGTCAGCAGTTCATATTGCGACATGCCCGACCGTGCCGCGGCGTCGGGCAGTGCGAGATCAAGCGCTATCCACGCGCCTTCCTCGATATCCGCGACTGTAGTGACGTCGATCGCAAGTAGGTCCATCGACACCCGGCCGATCACTGGCACGTCCGTGCCGGAAATCGACCCAGTGCCACAGTCCGAGAACCCACGAAAATAGCCGTCCGCGTAACCAAGGTTGACGATCGCGACCTCCGTATCGCGGGAGGCTGTCCAAGTCGCGTTGTAGCCAACGGTATCCCCAGCCACCACGCGACGCCGCTGGAGGATTTGGGCTTCGGTAAACACAACGGGCCGGATTGCCCCGGTCAGTCCGGCGCAAGGGATGCCGCCATACAGCGCCAGTCCGGGCCGGGTCAGATCAAACGCATAGCCGTCGAGCGCGATGGCAGCGGAGTTTGCGAGACTCATCTGCTTTGCCGTTGTTGCGCCTCGCAACGCTGCGAAGCGATCGCGCTGCGTCGCGTTCATTGGCGAATCCTCATCGGCGCAGGCAAGATGGCTCATCAGCGTCTCGATCTGGAGGCCTTCGAGCAGACCCCCAGCGATGTCTTCGGCCGAGACGCCAAGGCGGTTCATGCCGGTGTTCACCATGACATCGCATAAACCGCCACCGACCAATTTCCAGCGCGCGACTTGCGTAGGGGTGTTGAGGACCGGGCGGGCGAACCCTGCGGTAGCGGCAGGCATGTCTTCTTCGCGGACGCCGTGGAGGACGGACACGGTCAGGCCAAGCGGCGCCAGTTCAGCGGCTTCCTGCCAGTTCGAGACGAAGAAATCGCGGCATCCGGCGTCAGCTAGGCGACGTGCAACCTCCACCGATCCTAGCCCATAGCCGTTCGCCTTGACCGCAGCGCCACACGCCGCATCGCCGCTCATGCGGTCAAGCGTCCGCCAGTTCTGGACCAGGGCGTTGCCGTCTAGGCGCAGGCGAAGGGGAGCAGGAACATCAATCACGCGCGGCTGGATAGTGCTCCCACCCGGGCGCGTCGATGCCCGTGCAAACGAATAGCGGTTACGGTCTGGTTGTTGCGATGCCAATCGAAGCCTCCACCCCCACAAGAATGCGTTTCAAGGCTGGCCCCAAATGGTCAATCAGTGCCCGCATACTCCCCTTTCCGGCGCGTTCGGCGGGAAATAACAGTTGCGCTGGGGCGGGTGGCTCCTCCCATTCTGGTAAAAGCCGTTTCAGACGCCCCTCCGCGATAGCACTGGCGACTTGATAAGAACGAGCCTGGATCAAACCATGGCCACGCACGGATGCATCAATGGCGGCAGCGGCGTTGTTAGTACTCAGCCGTGGCCGGACGCGGACGGATCGTCGCTTCCGAGAAGAGCTCTCTGGGCTGGCGAACGCCCAGCGTTCGCCTTCGGCCTCAACGTCAAGGCCAATGCAAGCGTGGCGCTCCAGATCCGCCGGAGTGGTTAGTGATGGTGACCCATTCAGGTAGGTAGGCGACGCGCATAGAAGCGTTCTGACCTCGCCGATCCGGATCGCGCTCAGCGATGAATCCGCAAGCGGCGCCAGGCGCACTGCGAGATCGACGCCTTCGCCGATGAGATTGACCAAGCGGTTCACTAAAAGAGCGCGTGCCGATACCAGCGGGTGCTTTACAAGAAACGTCTCAACGAGCGGCATGACTGCGATACGGCCGAACAGCTCGGGAGCCGTGAGAACGATATTTCCTTGGATAGGCGCATCTGCCTCAATCGGCGCGAGTTCGCCTAGCTTTGCCAACACGTCGCGCCATACGGCCACATGGCGCTCTCCGGATGCTGTCAGACTAAGTTTGCGGGTGGAGCGTAGTAGCAGCGTCTCGCCTGCGTTCAGTTCAAGCAAAACTACCGCGCGCGTCACACTGGCAGGGGATCGACCGTACCGCTTGGCAGCCGCGGCAAGTGAGCCTCCGTCAACGGCAGCAACGAACAGTGACATGGCTTCTAGCCGATCCATCGTTTCAGAATATGCAATCAAGCCTGCCACTTTGCAAGGCTAATGCCGGAACTTGCAACGCTTACATGGTGACCAGCAAGGAGGCCTGATGTCCCATAGACCGATTATCTACCCACGCCGGACTGTGCTCTCATTGCTTGCGGCGGGACCGGCTTTGGCAAGCTTCCAAGCCTTCTCACCGCTACCCCACTGCGATCAAAGGAGCCGCCTGTGTCCACCATTCACTACCGCCGCAAGAAAGTTGGCGAGGTCGATATCTTTTACCGTGAAGCCGGACCTGCCGACGCACCGGTACTGTTGCTGTTGCATGGTTTTCCATCGGCAAGTCACATGTTCCGCGACCTGATCCCATTGCTGGCAGACCGCTATCGCGTCATCGCGCCGGATCTGGCGGGATTTGGACAGACCAAGGTTCCGCCGCGTGGGACGTTCACATACGGCTTCGACCAACTCGCCCAAGTGCTTGCCGGCTTCGTCGACGCAATCGGCCTCCAACGCTACGCGATGTACATATTCGACTACGGCGCGCCCGTCGGCCTCAGGCTGGCGATGCAGCATCCCGAGCGGGTGACAGCGATCATCAGCCAGAACGGCAACGCGTATGAGGAAGGCTTTAGCGATCAGTGGGGGCCGTGGCAGGCGTACTGGCGTGAACCTACCGAGGCGCATCGTGAGGCTTGTCGCGCTTCCTTGTCGCCAGAGACAATCCGCGACTGGCAGTACGGAACCGGGGCGGACCCGACGCTACTGTCACCGGACGGTTACGAACTCGACATCGCCTATATGGCCCGTTCAGGTGCCGAAGAGATTCAGCTCGACCTTATCCTTGATTACCGTAGCAACGTCGCATTGTACCCCGCCTTCCAAGCATATTTTCGCAAGCATCAACCACCGCTGCTGGCAGTGTGGGGGCGCCATGATCCAGCCTTCATCCCGGCCGGTGCGCAAGCCTATCGGCAAGACCTGCCAAACGCGGAAATTCACTTGGTCGATGCTGGACACTTCGCGTTGGAAACCCATCACGAAGAGATCGCGGAACACATTCGTGACTTCCTTGCTCGCAAGCTTACAGTCTGAAGGCTGCCGGGACTCAAAATCGATTGGTTCAATCGCATTTCCAATCAGCGATCGCCTACATCGTTATCTGGCGGCAGTGCGAGAACGACCTAGCTACGACACTGTACTTCTCATCCCGTCATCGCGCTTGGCGGTCATGACGGTGTGAGGATGCGAAGGCCAAAGATATGACGTTCAATCGAACCGAGAAAACGATGGAAACCCTTACGCGTTCTTAAAACACCATCTTAATCGAGAAGAGGATTCGCCACCGCTACATCGCAATTCCGGTCGTGGTCGTTATGCTAATCCAGCGATAGCGCGAGCAAAGAGAGCCGCTCGCTCGGCGCGAAGCGCCGGCCCCTCGATACCGGTTTCAATGCAGAGGCTGGTGTAGCCGTGTACCAGGCTCCACGCTGCGAGCGTCGCATCGGCAACCTTAGACACTGGTACGACCTCGCCCACGATGGCGAATAGCCGCGCCATCGCCGCATCGGCTTCCGCTTGCACGGCTGGATGGCGGCTAAGGTTTACCAGATCGCGCGTGAACATCAGCCGGAAGACGGCCGGCCGCTCCGTTCCGAAGCCGATATAGGCGTCCGCAGCGAACGCAAGCCGATCGATGGGAGCCGATTGGGCCCCAGCGTCGGAGATGCGGGCTGACAATATGCGGAAGCCGTCCGCGGCCAACTCCGCCAGCATCGCCTCTTTGTTGGCGAAGTGGTTGTAGGGCGCCTGTCGAGACAGCCCGGCCTTTTCCGCGACCTGCCGCAACGACAGGCCCGCCGCCCCTTCCTGCTCCAGTAACGCAGCCGCTGCGGTCAGCAGCGCGGCGCGCGCGTCTCCATGATGATAAGCCATGCGGCTTTATAGCTGAACATATTGACACCGTCAACAACGCGTCATATTGACGGTGTCAACAATGAGGAGGCAGCCATGTACCACGCCATCGTAAAGCGGATCGCGCGCAAGAACTTCCTGCGGGTCAACAACAAGGAGTTCGACGCCCTGCTCGGCGACTGCGCGCCGGATATCCGGCATCGCTTCGGTGGCAACCACGCGCTCGGGGGCATGCGCCACGACAAGGAGGCGCTGGCCCGCTGGTTCGATCGGCTCGGCCGGTTGGGTCCGCATCTGACGCTTACCGTCGAGGACGTGTGGGTGAAGGGTCTGCCCAACGACACGACGATCATCATCCGCTGGTCGGCGAGCGACGAGTTGCCCGACGGCTCCCCCTATCGTAACCGTGGAGTCCACATCGTGAAAATGCGCTGGGGCAAGGTCATCGACATCGATGCGCACGAGGACAGCCAGGCCGTCGCCGACAACCTGTCGCGGCAGGCGGCTATGGGCGTCGCCGAGGCTGCGGCCGATCCGATCATCGACTAAAAGGGGAAACGGATCATGGGCGATGTTCTGACCGAGCGGATGTGCGCGGAGGTTCCGGGCGAGATCGTCGTGTTCGCGATTGGAATGCGGATCAACCGTTGGTGGAAGGTATGGCGCTGGCTCCCGGTTCTGGCGGAAATGCCGCCGATGCTTCGCGAGCAGGCAGCCGATCCCGCGATTGGCCTCCTTTCGGTCCGGCCAGTATTTGGCTTCCGCAACATTGGCGTCCTCCAGCACTGGCAGACCGCCGAGCATCTTCACACATATGCTCACAGGGCTGGCGGCACGCATTTGGGTGCATGGCGACGCTTCAACGAGAAGATCGGCACCAGCGGCGATGTAGGCATCTGGCACGAAACCTACGTCGTTCCCGCCGGTCACTCGGAATCCGTTTTCGTGAACATGCCGCGCTATGGTTTGGGCGTTGCAGGGACTCTTCATCCCGCCAAGGGAGCGCGTGCCAGCGCCCGAAAGCGCCTAGCGGGCACGCGGTCTTGATCGTTATCACTCAGGCTTCCCTCGCGAGAAAGCCGGGTCGGCCGAAACGCCCAATCTCAGCCGTTCGAACGTCAGTCGGCAACAATCAGGAGCAGCCGTTCATTAATTTCCGGAGGCGATGATCTCATTCTAAAGCCCCACCCAAAGGGCTACGATGTCACGGTGGATGATCGTATTTCGCGCGTCGAGAGCGATCCATGCTCTAACGTCGGTTACGCTTATCGCGGGCCGAGCGGCTATCGTCTTTTCGCAGAAGTACAAACGGGCCAGCGGCAAATCCCGCCAAGGGCTAGACCTGAGAATATCCCGCCGCATATCCGGCAAAATACGACCTGTTTTGAAACCAGCGGTCTTCATATCCCTGAGCATCTAGGGAGTAAGTCGATCGCCGACACGCAGATGGTCAGTGAGCCATTGCTGAGCTTCTTTGACCTCTACGGCGGGGTCCGGATAAACCGGAGACGTTAGTGCCTGCCATGTAAACCAGATCGTGAGCAGGAAATACTTCATCCGCCGTTGATGCAGCCAAACAGGTTATCGTAACGTGTATCTAGCGGCGGGTATTCGTCTGCGCCTTTCGAAAAGCGGCCCTTCCGCTTTCCTTCCCATGCCGGCCATTCCGCTTACGCCCCTTTGCTGACGTACATTAAAAGGATTAGCGTTTGGCAATGACGTCAAAGCTTGCGATCGTTGCGGTTCTCACCTGCACTGCTTGCCATAGAAGTGAGACTGAACCGCCCCAGCGAAATAGAATAGAGGTAGTTGGCTCCTCAGAGTGCCTTAGCAGCATTGCGATTGGCCTTGAACTTCCTATGTTCAAGTTCCCCGTTTGGGTGGACCATACTGGAAGTGGAAAGTCTATTGGAAGGATCGAGTTTGGGCCCTTCGAGGCTACGAATTTTTCCAAAGCTATGGAACAGCTCCAAAGGGAGAAGTGCGTTCGAGCAATTCGACAGTTGCCCTGCAAGAAAGAGGGTTCGGATGTCGATATATGTACGGCGTATTAGCTGACGTCGGCTTTCCTCTCCAACCCGGCCATTCTCGAAATTCGATCATTTATAGGAATGCCCGCGGCGCTATATGTTCCAAGACGCCTGTTGTAGAACCACGCGATAGCCGTCCGGGTCTTCGAATGTACGACCACTTTCATCCCAATAGCTATTAAAGGAAGCGACGGGCTCGAATCCCGCATCTTTCATCCGCGCAATTGCCGATTGCCAATCATCCGGATCGGGCAAGTAAAAGACAAGAAGATTATCCTGCGAAGGTGCGCGCCCGACAGAGTGACCTTCTGCTCTCGTGAACTCAAAATGGTAAGGCGCATCGTACCTTCCGATCATAACGCCATCAAAGCCATTGTGACTGTCGAACTGATAGAGAACGTCAAGGCCAAGGCCGTCACGGTAGAAGGGGATGAGCGCTGATACGTCGTCAGTAGATCGTGCGACGCGCAGTTTCGGCATCATAGTTAACGCTCCTCCTGCAAAAACGGTTCAAGCGCGCACTATGGCTTCAACCCAGGTACCGAGCTGCGATTGCGCTAGGTCCGTTGTGTTGAAAATCACGATCGATTCACTCCGATCCAGCCTATGCGTAATGAGAGCGCGATACCCTTGAATTTTACCGGTCTCCCAAGCCCATAGGTTGCCGTCGATCGCTTTTACGCGCCCGCCAAGGGCATATTCCTCGTCCGGCCATCGGATCGTCGTAAGGTCACGCCGAGAGGCGCCACTGAGGAGCGAGCCATGAAAGATCCCATGTGCAGCACGCACGGCGTCACCGATGGTACTGGCAGTATTCCCACTAGCGGCAATGAATGACGGGTTCGGCGCCATTTTACGCACGGGCGGCATCGCACTGCCGTAAGCAGCAGCTAGGTTCGGCATCGACGGTTGGTCGGCTTGCGCGAACCCAGTGGCTGTCATGTTAAGTGGGCGAAGTACAAGCTTTGCAACCGATTGTGGAAACGTTTCGCCGGTAACCCGCTCAATAATCGCCGCCACTATGGCCCAGTTTATCGCACCGTAATCCCACCCCTTTCCCGGGACGAACGACAAGTCGCCATTACCAAACCGCGCGACCATCGATGCCGCGCTGGCGTCCGTCGCTCGCAAAGCCGGCTCTTTGGCAAGCTGGCGGGTCAATAGATCCGGGATGCCGCTGGTGTTCGATAGCACATGCTTCAACAGCACATGCTCGCCGGTATCGTGCCGGAAATCCGGGAGATACGCAGTGATCGGCGCGTCGAGAGCCAATCGCTTCTGTTCAACGAGGCGAAGCACGGTCGCGCTCGCTAACCACTTTGATGCAGAGCCCCATTTGAACTGGGTATCGGGTGAGATGGCCTTACGTGCTTCGACATCGGCCATGCCGACGTACCGAGCATGTTCAATCTTGCCGCCCCGAGCGTAGGCGAACGTGCCATTGAAGCCTGACGGTAACTGAATTGCGTCGATCGCGGCGCCCTTTGCAGGCGACGATGGTTTCACTGCCAATGCGTTTGTTGCTCCAAACGCTAGGCCGCTCGCCATGAGCATACGTCGATTGATCATGTAGTTCCCCCCTGTTTATTCAGGGACATATGCGAGCAAGACCCTCCCGGCTAGCTTTCCTGAAACTGGATCGTTCAGGGGAAAGCAGCTGCGCTCAGATCGTCGGCACGCTCAATTACGCGAAGCCAGTTTCAGTGAGCGCATCGCAGACATGAAAGCGGCGAGCGCCTATGCCGCAAGAACATGGCCCGGCAAGCCAGTGGTCGCGTCAGGACACAGCTTCGGAACTCTGACTGCTCTATGCCTTGGCGGAGCCCTGCCAAACCTCGGCAACTTCCGCGATCCGACTATCAAGGCGGTGATGGGATTTTCGTCGCCCGGCCGTATTCCCGGTCTGATTGGCCCTGACGCCTATGCGAGCGACGCTTTGCCGGTGATGATCGTTACAGGCGATCAGGACACCGTCCCAGGCTTGGTCGCGGATTGGCACGATCATTTCCTACCGGTTCAGTCATCCCCGGCAGGCAATAAGTTCGGCGTGGCCTATGAGGGTGCCTCACATGAGTTGATCGGGCACCCCGATGATCCAAAGTTCGCATCTGCAATATCGGTCAGCTCAACGTTCTTGCGCGCTTATGGACTTGGCGATCGAGCAGCGAAGGCAAAGCTGATCGGGGATAAAGGCACGACCGGCGCAAGCTGGATCAAGCGGTAGCCCTCATGAAGGTCTGACCGCGATACCAACAATTGATCGGTTATCTAGAGCGACGCTGAGTTCTCGCGAACGATCCTAATCGAGAACGTCCCGGCTTTCCGATCGCCGTTCGTTTATGGGAAGGTCCCCCTTGTCTTAACTGCTGGTGCGAACCAGGTGAAAGGCGCCGCTATACGGCCTTTTTCAAAGGTTCTGGTAATTTGCTGTCAGGCAGCATGTTGCGCAAATGCCCGTGCACCATATGCTTGTTAAACGGCTTAGAAATGAAGGTAGCTTTCTCAGGCATTTCCCCCGGTTTGGGTAGGACATGCCCAGACGCGATGACGATTTCGATTGCTGGCCAGTTCTCTGCGACGTGCCGCGCTAACGCAAAGCCGTTTGTCTCACCGGGCATATCGACGTCAGAAAAGAGCAACACGATGTTTTCTGAATTTGCCGCCAAGATACGTTTTGCTTCGTCTCCATCCATAGCCTCATAGAACCGGAATCCGGCGTCTTCGAGAATGCTGGTTGTATCCATCATGATGAGCGGATCATCGTCGACGACGAGGGCATAAGGGACGGTGGAAAGAGTCATCACGCCCTAACCATCCGCCGCGCACGGAGTTGCCCCACTACATGCTATTTCAACTTTCGGGATCGATGTAGGCGAAGGTCGCGGTTAGTCCGCCGTATTGGCGGTAGCTTGGCAAGCTGCGTTTCGTCGGGTTCATTGCATTGGGTGAAGTGGGCAGAGGCTACAATTGTGAAATTCCACGCGTCCGCTGAGCGGCGTATGCCATTTGAATTTCGCCTTTTGGCGGCTAGCTGCAAAACAATGCGCCCATGCGCGAATTGAGAGGGCGCAATGACCGACGTGGAGGCAATCAGCCATTACGAAGTGCTTGATACGGAACCCGAGATCAGCTTCGACGATATCGTAGCTCTGGCTGCGCAGATATGTGAGACGCCGACAGCGCTGGTCTCGCTGCTGGACGGTGACCGCCAATGGTTCAAGGCGCGCATCGGGTTTGAACCCTGCGAGACGGACATCGACAGTTCCGTATGCCGACACGTCGTGGCGGCCCGAAGCCTCATCGTCATCCCTGACCTGACCAACGACGAACGTACGGTGTCGAACCCACTTGTGGTCGCCGACGACGGCATCCGCTTCTATGCAGGAGCGCCTCTTGCGACCCGCTTTGGGGTCGTGGGCACACTATGTGTCATCGATACCTCGCCTCGCCCGGCCGGTCTGACAGCGGATCAGGAGGCAGCCCTGCTACGGCTGTCGAGGCAGGTCGTAGCCCTGCTGGAGATGAGACATGACACGCTGGACCTCCAGGCAGCTCTGGCGGCGCGCGATGCGTCACAAGAAGCGCAGGCTATCAGCGAACGCCGCTGGCAGGATCTGTATCAGAAGATGGATACTGGCTTCATCTACGCACGGGTGATCCGCAATGCAGACGGAGAGATCTGCGACTGGCGATACGAAGAGGTGAATGACGCCTGGGGCAATCTGGTCGGCATCAATCCGACCGACGCACGCGGGCGCACGATCCGTGAACTGATTCCCGGCATCGAAGACGAATGGGTTTTGACGATCGCGCAGGTTGTCGAGACGCAGGAACCGTATCACTTCACTAGCCAGGTGGGCGTATTAGAACGTTGGTACGACGGTACGGCGCAATCCCTCGGTGATGACGACTTCACCGTCATATTCCACGAGGTCACCGCGCGCATCAAAGGTGTTCGACGCAGCGAAGCCCTGCTGGCCTTGGGCGATGTACTGCGGGATCAGATCGACAGCAAAGGAATGATCGTCGAAGCCTCACGCATCATCGGCGAGGCGGTAGTAGCGTCGCGGGCTAGCTTTGGCGAATTGGACCATACCCGGGAGATCGTGAGCGTCGAAGCCGGGTGGTCGGTCGCGGGCATGCCCTCGGTGGAGGGCGAGCATCGTTTCTCGGACTATGGCGAACTGCGTGGTGCGTTGCTCGACGGGGATGTCGTCGTCATCGACGACACCTCAACGGACGCGAGGACGGCAGCCGAGTCTGCGGCCTGGGCCTCGCTCCGCGCGCATGCCGTCGTCATCGTACCCGTGCGAGATCGGGGCCGCACCGTTGCCGTCCTCCTCGTTCACAAAGACATGGCATATCGCTGGACGGATGACGATGTCGGCTTCCTCCGCAGCGCTGCCGATCGGCTAGAAGCAGCGAACGCGAGGCGGCGAGACGATGAACAGCAGGAATTGGTCAACGGCGAGATCGCCCACCGGCTAAAGAACGCACTTTCTATGGTACAAGCCGTCGCGACACAAACCTTACGCGGCGATGCTTCTCCCGAAGGTCTCGAAGCCTTTACGCGCAGATTGCAGGCGCTTGGTCATGGTCATGACGCCCTCACCAGCGGTCGCTGGAAGGCGGCTACCCTTAATGATATTCTAGGAGGAGTACTGGATGGAGCCGCCATACGCGACCGCTGCACCATCCGCGGCCCATTGATTGAAATGGGTGCCCGTGCTGCGCTGTCGACATCGTTGCTGATCCACGAACTGGCCACCAATGCCATCAAGTACGGAGCTCTTTGCGCTGCCAGCGGGCATGTGCACGTCACATGGCAACTCGAAGGTGAAAATGACGAATGCCGGCTGACGCTGAATTGGGCCGAACGAGGCGGGCCCGTGGTCACGGCACCAACGCGTAAAGGCTTCGGTTCAAAGCTAATTCGGCTGGGCCTCGTCGGAACCGGCGGTTCCGACATACGCTATGAGAAGGAAGGTCTACGAGCTGCCTTCTCGGCACGGCTCGCAGAAGTGGAACAAGCGTGAGCACAACCGCCCCCCAGATCGATGGACATACCGCCATCGTGCTCATCGTCGAGGACGAGCCGTTGCAACGGCTGGACATGATCGACATGGCCGAACGCGCCGGCTTCGAAGTCTTGGAAGCGCATGATGCCAGTCACGCGGTAGCACTGCTGGAGACCAGGACTGACGTCCGCCTTGTTCTGACCGACATTGATATGCCTGGCGCCATGAACGGGATGAACTTGGCTGCTGCTGTCCGCAAACGCTGGCCGCCGATCGAGATTATCATTATTACCGCTGGGCCGGCTCCCGCGCGGTCGGAAATGCCTGAGCGTGCTGTCTTCATGACCAAGCCACTGAACTACGAACGCTTAGTCGAGACCATGCAGCGAATGACAGCGATCCAAGACGTCGAGAGCCGGCCGAGGTGAGGACATAGCGACGGAATGACTATGTCACACATGTAGATTTCATCATTGCATCCGCCTTCAGTCTGGGTTCCTTGGCGTCGAGGACGGGGCACAGAAGCTCCGCAAGGGAGGATCGACGATGGAGCAGTGGTTGCAGAGCCTTAGGCACACGATGGGGGGTGTGCTGTCACCACACGGCCCAGCGACTCAGGCCGCGGCGCAGAGTTACGCACCCGGCGACTTTAGCATCCACTTCTTTCTACAACTCGCCGTAATTCTCGTAGCGTGCAAAATTGTGGGTCGGTTGGGTCAAAGGTTTCTTGGCCAGCCCCAGGTCGTCGGAGAAATGATCGCTGGCGTGGTTCTCGGACCATCACTGCTCGGCCTGCTTCTTCCCAACCTTCAAGGCGCGATCTTCCCCAAGGAGACGCGCAACGTTCTCTACGCCGGTGCTCAACTGGGCGTCGGTCTGTACATGTTTCTTGTCGGCACGACGCTGCGGCTCGATCACTTTAAGAGCAAAGCCAAGGCGGCATCGATGGTATCGATGGCAGGCATTGCGGCTCCGTTCGCCATCGCGGTACTGATTACGCCTCTGCTTCTAGGGGTCCCTGGCCTGTTCGCCGCAGGGATCAGTCAAACGAATGCCACGCTGTTCCTTGGCGCGTGCATCGCGCTCACGGCTTTTCCTATGCTGGCGCGTATCATCAACGAACGCGGTCTAGCGGACTCCTCCTTGGGGACGCTGTCGCTTACCGCAGGGGCATTTGACGACGCCTGCTCATGGTGCGTGCTTGCGATCGTGCTGGCCACATTCGGCGGCGGGCCTGGCGTTGCAATTCTCGCGATAGGCGGCGGGCTCGCTTGGGCATTGTTCGTCATCCTGATGGGCCCCCGTATCCTCGGGCCGCTTGCGCGTATGGTGGAGCGAGAGGGGCAGATGAGCTTGGCTGCTTTTGCATACGTGATGATCGCCTTCTGCGTCTCAGCGTTCCTAATGGACGTCGTCGGTATTCATGCGATCTTTGGTGGTTTCATCTTGGGGGCTGTAATGCCTCGGGGGCTCCTTACTACCGAGTTGAAGCGCAAGCTGGAACCGTTGACCGTGGTATTGCTGCTACCGATGTTCTTTACATATTCCGGGCTGAACACCCGCATGGACATGGTGAACTCAGCCTCGCTCTTAATGATCGCGCTGGGCATTCTTGCCGCCTCTGTTCTGGCAAAAGGCGGCGCTTGCTACCTTGCCGCCCGGTTGTCGGGAGAGGACAATCGTACAGCCCTTGGCATCGGCGCCTTAATGAACTCACGCGGGTTGATGGAACTAATCATCATCAACATCGGCCTTCAAAAGGGTATCATCGGCCCAACGTTGTTCTCAATGCTGGTGCTGATGGCGATCGTAACTACCATGATGGCTAGCCCTCTTTTTGAACTGTTCTACGGCCGACGTGGCCGTGAAACTGGCGAGCTCGCTACGTTGGATACCGCAACAGCACGCGCAATCTGACTTACATCCCCGCCGGCACAACGTGCCGGCGGGTCTTGCTGCTGAATGTACTGGTCGCTGGGCTTCTCAAAGAACCATCCTTTTTGGGAAAGGTTTCGGAGGGCAAGCAGCGGTGTCGCAAAAGGCGGGATATACGCGACGTCCGAAACTTAGTAGTTTCGCGACAGCGACCACATCGCGTGCGCGTGTCGGGTTGCAGATAGGTTGGACGGTGCTGGGAATCCGCCTTCGTTCAGTTAATCCTAACCCCTCAAGGGCATGCTTTGAGCATGATACGCCTTCTCACGATCGTCACCGCGTCTATAGCCCTGGCCAGCTGCGGCAACGCGTCTGCACAATGCGCTACTCGCGATGCACAGGGCCTCGTTGCCTCGATGAAGCCGGCCGAGCAGTTCAGGTCGATACTGACCATGGCCGTTGGGCGAACCCAGACTGCCGCTATGGTGAAAGCCCGGGACGGAGTTTCGGGTGACCAAAAGCTTGCGCAGGCAATCGACGCGGCCGTTAAGCGTCATAACGCAGAGTGGGAGAAGAACTTGGTAAGTAGCTGGCAGTCGCTCAGCGCCACCGAGATCGGCCAAGCATGCGCTGCTATGCAGAAAAATGATCAAAGATCATTCATGCCCTTCGCTGAACGCGTCGGACCCCGAGTGCAGTCGCTAAACGAACCTCTGCTACGCAGCACTGCCGAAGAAGTTCTTAAAACTGCCTGGTAAGACCCGATATGATATCCCGAGCTCCTACCGCATTTAGCAAATCAGCAACAGGAGCGTGGGAGAGCGTCGATCGAAAATACGAAGTACAGCGTGAAGGTCTCCGGGTAGGAGAGCGTTTCACCCTTCATGTGAATGGTCGCCGAGAAGTATCATTTTTTGCATGGCCAGAGCAACATGCAGGTGCTGACGGACCCGAGTACACATGGATTCTGGGAGCAACGTCCGCGGCCGGTAAAGTTTCTATTGGTTTCGAGACGTACGCAACCCTCTTCAACGCCTTTTTCAAAACATACCAGGAGACGAGCGGGCTTCCGTCAGGAAGCATCAGCATCGTCTTCGATCCTGATATCGAACTTGCGATGTGGGACCTCTGGGGGCCGTAATCGCGATGATGACCGCATTCGTGATGCGAAACTTACAAGTTTTGCATCAGGCGGAAAACGGCGGAGATCCTGGTGTGGTTTAATGCATAAATTCGATGCGCATCGCTACGATCGGAAGTGGTAGAAAGCGGACCTTAGCGGCTCTGTTTGCCAGCCAGCGCTGCTTCGATTTGCCACCGAGGGTTTTGGCTTGGTGCGGTGTCAACCACACCATAGCCATCGTCGACTGCCACGATCTTATGACCGTTCACCCTAAATTGTCCTGAGCCTTCGGTGAGGGCGCCCTGAGCGCGGACGAGGATGGCGGTTTTTTCCGGAAGTGGCCTTGCTTGCGTCAGCGTCACGTAGCAGCGGGGGGTTACGCCGAAAGCGAGCGGAAAACTGAGATGGGTCGGTTCTCTATAGGACGGGTTTTGTGTTGCGGTGGTGCATTTTGGGTCTCTGCTGGCTTGAATGGCCCAGAAAACCTGGTTGGAGGTAACGACTTCAAGGTAGCTCGCCTCCACCTGCGAACTACCCCATTTAAAAGGCCAAATACCGGGAAATTCTGCGTCGAAAAACAGTCTGCCTGCGGTTAATGATGACGTGAGGTTATATTTGGGCGGCTGACAAGCTGGCAGCGTCAGCGTGAAGAAAAGCGAACCAAAAGCAATCCAGCGCCGCGTAGGAACATTCATGCGTACGGTATGGCGTCTTCCAGCAATGTCCGCAACTGGACGCTGATCGTCGGCAAACTTGTTGCAAAAGGGTTCCCTTTTGCAACGATAGTTCGAGCCAGCTAAATCAATGACTTGGCTGTTGCGAAAGGCTGTAGCAAAATACACTGATGAAAATTGGCTATGCGCGTGTCTCATCCGGCGAACAAAACCTCGATCTCCAACGTGACGCACTGATCGTCGCTGGTTGCGGCATGATCCACGAAGACGAAGGTGTTTCAGGTGTCGCACGCCGTCGCCCTGGGCTCGACCGAGCGCTGGCCACGCTGAAACAGGGCGATACCCTAGTGACATGGCGTCTTGATCGCCTGGGGCGCTCCCTGCCGCACCTCATTGAGCTAGTATCCGCCTTGCAGGACCGTGGTTGCGGTTTTGTCTCACTCAACGAGGCGATCGACACCAGTTACGCCGGAGGTAAGTTGGTATTTCATATCATGGGAGCGCTCGCCGAGTTCGAGCGCGCACTGATCGTAGAACGAACCCGCGCCGGCATGACGTCTGCCCGCAAGCGTGGCCGTCATCTCGGCCGGCCCCGAGTTCTATCCAGTGCGCAACTAGACAAGGCCCGAGAGGAAATTGCCGGCGACCGGGAAACCACCGCCAGTATGGCGAGCCTTCTTGGGGTCAGCCGATCGACTTTGTGGCGAGCGCTACGGAATCGGCCAAGCTCATGACGGCGCGTGTTGTCCGTAGTGTTTCACTGCTTACAACGGATAACAAAATGCCCCGCTGCGGGGGGGGCAGCGGGGCGCTTAGAAAACCGACAAACAAGGGGGGGGGGGG
>NZ_JPDP02000008.1:0-15878 GCF_000732685.2 Sphingomonas sp. STIS6.2 | reverse complement strand
CCCGCCGCCGGCGCGACCACGCCCCCGCCAGCCATGCCAGCCGCCGCCTGCTTGCCCGAACACGCCGCGATGGGCCATTGCACCCCGGCCGCGTCTGACGGTCCCGCCGCCCCGGCGGGCACGGACCAGCCCGCGGGCACCGCACCGCCCCCCGCGCCGCCGACCACGCTCGCGGCGGCACGCTTCTACGATCCCGCGACGATGGCGACGGCCAATCGGATGATGCGCGACGAGCATGGCGGCATGCGCTTCAGCCAGATCCTCTTCAACCTCGCCGAGGTGCAGGTGCGCAACGGTCGCGACGGCTATCGCTGGGACGGCGCGGGCTGGTTCGGCGGCGACATCCACCGCCTTGTCGTCAAGACCGAGGGCGAGGGTGGCTTCGGCGACCGGGTCGAGGCCGCCGAAGTGCAGGCGCTCTATTCGCGCGCGCTCGACCCGTACTGGAACCTGCAGGCGGGCGTCCGCCAGGATCTCGGCGCAGGCGCCAGACGGACCTATGCCGCGCTTGGGGTCGAGGGTCTGGCGCCCTATTGGTTCGACGTCGAGGGCACGCTGTTCCTGTCCGACAAGGGCGACGTGCTGGCGCGTGCGGAGGCCTGGTACGACCAGCGCATCACCCAGCGTGCGATCCTCCAGCCGCGTGTCGAGCTGAACCTCGCCGCGCAGGACATGCCCGGCAGCCGAATCGGCGCGGGGCTATCGACCGCGGAGCTTGGCGTGCGGCTGCGCTACGAGATCCGCCGCGAATTCGCGCCCTATGTCGGGCTGTCCTGGGAACGGCGCTACGGCGCCACCGCACGTTATGCGCGCAGCGACGGCGATAGGACCGGCGGGGTCTCGCTCGCGCTCGGCGTGCGTGCCTGGTTCTGACGCGCCGCCTGCCACTGTCGATAGCCCAGCAGCGCGAGCAGGATCATCGCCGCATAGAGCCCCGCGGTCAGCATCAGGCCCTTCACGACGAACATCCCGACATAGACGATGTCGACGGCGATCCACAGCAGCCAGCTCGCACTGTGCCGCCGCGCGGTCCAATATTGCGCGACCAGACTGAAGCTGCTCAGCGTCGCATCGATCCAGGGCAGCGCCGCGTCGGTATAGCGGCTCATGACGAACCCGATCACCATCGCGGCACCCGCACCGGCGCAAAGCCCCGCCAGCGCGGGGATCGGCCGTAGCGGCACGACGGCGACGTCGCCCGCATTCTGCCGCCCGCGCGTCCAGTTGCGCCACCCATAGACCAGCGCACCCGCGAACACCGCCTGCAGCATCATGTCCGCATAGAGCCGCACGTCGAGGAACAGCTTGAAGTACAGCGCACAGGCCAGCAAATTGACCGGCCAGCACCACAGCCGCCGCACCGCGGTCAGCCAGATGCCGAGGAAACTAACGGCGACCGCGGCGATCTCGAGCATCGTCACGCGCCGTGCTCCGCATCGGCGATCCGACGGAGGAACGCCTGCCCCGGTTCGGACAGGAACCACGCCGCATGGCCGATCAGATAGCCGTCCCAGGCCAGCGCCGCCGCGCTCATGTCGCCGAGCACCCCTGCGAAATACGCGACCTCCGACAAGGCGAATTCGAGATGCACCAGCGGCAGCAGCCGGACGAGCGTTGCCCGGTCCTCCGCATCGAACGCGGTCGTGGCCGCATAGCCCGCCAGCAGCGCACACGCCGCCTCGGGCTGGCCGATCGCGGCATCCGCGCCCTGCCCGAGCGCCAGCCAGGCGACACCGCTGCGTTCGATCGCGATCGCCACGTCGTGCAGCGCGCAGGTCCGGTCCGCCAGCCCGAAATCGATGACGGTCCGCACGTCCTCCGCCTCCCAGAGCAGGTTGGAGGGATGCCAGTCATTATGCGTCCACAAGGGCGGCTGCGCGGCGAGCCGTGGCTGCAACCCGTCGCCGAGCGCGCTGAACAGCGACGCGAGCTCGCGCCGCCACGGCCTCCGGGCAAGGAAGGCGGCGAGCGCCGGCCGCGCCGCGACATAGCGTTCCGCCGCCGCGATCGGGTCGGGATCGGGCAGGATGGTGAAGCTCGCGACCAGCGGTTGCGGCGGTCGCGCGGGCGCGTCGAACCCCTGCGACGCGCGGTGCAGCCGTGCCAGTGCCACGCCCGCCGCCCGCGCCTGCGCCAGCGACAGGAACGGCGTCCAGGAGGGCCGGTCGCGATACAGGTCGACGCCGGGGGCCTTGCGATGCAGTTCATAGGTCCAGTCGCCGCGGGCCAGCGCGTCGCTGTCGCTGGCGGCGAGCGTCATGACCTCGGGCACCGCAATGTGCGGGCTCAGGTGCGCGATGAACCGGTGTTCCGCGCCCAGCTGACCGGGCGTCCGCATCCGGCGGTGATGCCGCTTGAGCAGGAACATCCCCTGCCCGGTCTCGATCAACGCCGCCGCGGAGAAGGGCCGCGGCGAATGCCAGTGCACGTGCTCGAGCGGACCGGCGGCCGGAAACTGCGCGACCACCGTCGCGGCTTCCTCGGCGGTGATCGCCGGCCAGCTCGGTGCGGCCATGTCGGTGCCCATCCCGTGGACCAGATGCGCCGCCGGCGAGCCCGCGCCGATCATCGCGCCCGCACCGGTCACAGGCCGCGCGAGATGGTCGCCATGACGGCCGCACCACTCCCGACATAATAGGTCGGCGCAGATCCCGCGATCAGCGTCCCCCCGCGCCCGATCACGTCGCGCGCATTGGTCGAGACCGACTGCACCCCCGCCAGCACGCGCGGATCGGTCACGTTGATCGCGTTCAGCCGCAGGTCGGTCCGCTTGCCGTCGAGCATCGACGCCAGATGCACGCCGACCGACAGGTCGAGCGTCGCATAGCCCTTGATGCTCTCGTCGTTGACGAAGGTCGCATATTGCCGGCCGACATATTTCACCGCGACACTGCCGAACAGCCGTCCGTCGTCATAGGTCCCGCCGCCACCGACCTGGACGGTCGGGCTCGAGACCGCATGCCGGCCGCGGGTCGGCAGAAAGTCGTCGCCGACCGGCAGGTCGTCGCTGATCCGTGCGCGCAGATATTCGCCCGAGACATAGACGCTGACACCGCGCGCCGGGCGATAGTCGATCTCGGCATCGATCCCGTAGGAGCTCTGCCCCCCGGCATTCAGCGTCGAATTGACCAGCGCGCCGCCGCTGGTGATGACCGTCGCCAGCTGGCGGTTCCGGAAATCAAAATGGAACCCCGTCACCGATGCGGACAGCGATGGCCCGATATAGCGATAGCCCAGCTCCTGCGAGACCGCATATTCGTTCTTCAGCGCGGTCGTCCCCGCGCTGACCAGCGCACCGCCCGCATAGCTGTCGTAGAGCGTGAACTCGTTCGGCGTGCGGAAATTGGTGGTGATGTTGGCGAACAGCTGCTGCCGGTCGTCGATCTCGTAATGCACCGCCGCCCGCGGCAGCGCGGCGAAGCTGTCGAGGCGGACGCGGTCCTGCGGGCCGGGCAGGTAGTTGCGCCCGCTGCGCAGCACATTGACGCCCTTGAACCCGATATCGACCGCGAGACGCGGGGTCAGCGTGACATGGTCGGCCAGAAACGCCGCCTTGGTGACCGTCACGGTCCGCTGGTTCTCATAGGCGAGCAGCCGGCCGTCGGCGGTCCGGATCGCCTTTGCGCGATACCCCCAGCGATTGGCCGGTTCGCCGTCGGCACCGACCGCGGTGTACGACTGGACGACACGGTCGGTGCCGTGATCGAACCATAGCCCCGCGGTCAGCCGGTGGATGCCGCGCTCGATCGTCAGCGTGTTGACCGTGCCCACGCGGCGCTGGTCACCTGTATAGTTGCCCAGCACCGTCGCGACCCCGTCGACCGCGCCCGGCAGCGCGATCGGATCGGCGAGCGGCTCGATGCCGAGGAAATTGCCGGTCGTGCCGAGCTGCGTTCCATAGGGCGAATTGCCGTAGCCGAACTGCAGATAGCTGGTGCTGTCGAGCGTCACCCCCGCGCCCAGCGCCAGATGCACCGGCGCCGACGCATAGAGGTTGCGGAACGGCGCGCGGTAGAGCCGCCAGTAATTGGTGTTGCCCGCGCTGTACCGCGCATCGAAGTTGAAATCGCGCCCCTGCGCGCGCCATTCGGCGAGCGTCGGGCTGCGATAGGTCGACGAGTTCGCATCGTTGAACGACAGCGCCAGGCTCGCGCGGTTGCCGTTCCCCCATTCGCCGAGCAGCTTGGCATCGACATGCTGGCGCGTGTCATGGCCGGCACCGCGCCAGTTGTTCGCGCGCGTGTTCGAATAGGAAACGAACGCCCGCAACCCCGTCTGGCCGATCCGTCCGGTATCGAGCCGGACGAAGCCGCGCCGCGCCGCATAGGATCCGATCGACAGGTCGACGAGCCCGCGCGGCGCCGCACTCGGATCGTCGAGCCAGAGCGACAGCGACCCGCCCGCGCCCCCCAGCGTCGGCGACGCGATATCGACCGCGCCCTGCGCCAGCGCGATGCGCTGCAGATTCTCGGTATCGGCGAACTGCGAGGGATAGGCGTAGTAATAGCCGATGTCGTTCTGCGGCGCGCCCTCCATCGTCACACCGATCTCGTCCTGGCCCAGCCCGCGCAACGTCAGGCTCGAACTGGTCGACAGGCCGTAGGGATCGCTCGACGCGACGGTCGCGCCCGGCAGCAGGTTGACAAGCTGGAACGCGTTGAGCGTCGGCGCCTGCTTGGTGATGAACGCCGCGGCGATCGCGCTCTCGGATTTGGGCACCGTCTGGTCGGGGAGCAGCCCTTCCGGATCGAGAAGGCCGACGACGCGGATATCGACCGGGTCGGCGCCGTCCCGCGAATCCGCCTGTGTCTGCGCGCCGGCGGGGGCGAAGGCCACCACAGCAGCAAGTGCCACTGCCAGCGCACTGCATGCAACACGGGGCGGCCGGCCCGTCATCAGGTCAAATCGAAGGATCATCACGGTCTTGCGTCCACTCCACACGGAGGGACGACGGACGCGCCGCCAGCCCTCCCTACGCCGGTATCAACCGGATCAGGTTCAGCGGGTCATGGGCTGCAGCCCACCTCTCAGCCGCGCGTCAGCGGCCCCCCGGGGAGCGCGCCGTCTAGGCGGTTCGGTCCTCCGGCGATAGCGTTATTGCCCGTTTGCCCGTCCGCAGCGCCTTCCCGGCACACGCGCGGCAGAATTATATGACAATCCACCCCGCCCAGACGCTTGCAGTGGGTGACAGCCGCACCGGTTTGCGCCACACAGGCTTTATGGAGCGTGTGCTGACCGACGTCGTTGCCCTGGAGAATCGGGATCTGGGACGGAACCTTACGCATGGCATGCTCGACCTGCTCGGCAAGGCCATCGTGACCGGCCAATATACGGATCGGCCCTTCCCCACCGAGGCGGAGATCGCGGTGGCGCATGGCGTCAGCCGATCGGTGACCCGTGAGGCGGTCAAGATGCTGACCGCCAAGGGACTGGTCAGCGCGCGGCCGCGACAGGGCACGATCGTCCAGCCAGCGAGCAGCTGGAACCTGTTCGACACCGATGTGCTGCGCTGGCTGCTGGACCGCAAATTTTCGGTCGAGCTGCTGCAGCAGTTCAACCAGTTGCGGATCGGGATCGAGCCTGAAGCGGCGGCGCTCGCGGCGCTGTATCACACCGAGCAGGACATGGTCGCGATCGAGGCGGGGCTGGCGCGGATGGCCGCTGCGGAGCGCAGCTATGACGATCCGCTCGACGCGGACATCGCGTTCCACGTCGCCGTCCTGCGCGCGTCGCGCAACCCCTTCTACGCACAGTTCCAGTCGGTGGTCGAAACCGCGCTTCGCACCTCGATCCGCTTCACCAACCGGATCAAGGGGCGCAGCGCGAACATCGCCGACCATGCCGCGGTCGCCGTCGCGATCGCCGCGCGCGATGCCGATGGTGCGCGCGACGCGATGCGACGCCTGATCGGCGACGTTCTCAGCCTGATCGCCGAGGCCTGACACCCGAATCGTCGCGACCCGGTGTACGATCAAGGGACAGCACCGTGCGACGCCGTCACTCGACCTGATCGCGCTTTTCACTTATCGAGACGCGGTGCCCTTGGGCCCGGTGCCGCGAGTCGAGATTTGACAAGCGCCGGAATAGCTCGAAGGACGAAATGCGACCGCGCATCATGCGGGTAGCAATTGAAAACATGACGGGAAACAATGCGAAGGGCTCGAGACGAGCGAACTGCACGGATCGGCAAGGTCGCGCTCGCGGCGGCCATGACTGGCGGTTTGGTGAGCGGTGCGCAGGCACAGACGGTCAACGTCAACACACCCGTCAGCGTGCCCGTCGCGGGCAATGTCGACCGGTTTCGTGTCGTGCCGGTGATCACCAGCGTCTATGACAGCAACGTGCTGCGTCTCAACGACGCGCGCGGGAGCGGGCCGCGCGACAATATCCGCGTTTCGCCGGCGCTGGCGGTCGACCTGAACCGCATCTTCGGACGCACCCGCGTCACCGCCGGCGGCACGGTCGGCTATGATTTCAACACCCGGTTCAGCGGCCTCGATCGCGAGCGGATCAACCTGACCTCGAGCGTGACGACCCCGGTCGGCGCGCCCTGCAGCGTGACCGGCAGCGCGGCGCTCGAACGCGCGCAGTTCGATCTCGGTGACACCAACACCGTGGTGACCGAGAGCTTCCTGCGCCAGGTCTATGACGTCGGCGCGAGTTGCCGCGCCGCGGCGGGCTTCTTTCCCGCGGTGGGCGTCAACCGCGTGTCGCTCACCAACAGCAGCCGCAAGGTTCTGGACACGAACCAGTCCGCGCTGCGCGCGGGGATCGGCTATGGGCGGCCCAGCCTTGGTACGCTGCAGCTTATTGGCTCGGTTGCGAAGATCGCGCGCCCGGGTATCGAGGATCTGACCGGGATCGACGATTCGACGATGATCACCGACGTCCAGCTGGTCTTCGAACGTTCGGTCGCGCCGCGCGTCAGCTTCCGACTTGGCGGCGGCATCACGCATGCCGACCCCAAGCGCGCGGCCGTGCCGTCCTTCAGCGGCCCTTCATTCGACGCACAGGTGACGATACGCCCGGTGCCCCGGTTCACGATCGTCGGCTCCGGCCGCCGTGCGGTGCAGAATCAGAGCTCGTTTGGCGCGACCTATATCATCGCCAACAGCTATAATCTCAACGTGTCCTATCTGCTCTCGGCGCGCAGCACCGCCACGCTGTTCGCCCAGCGCGCGCGACGCGACCCGCGCGGCGAGGATCTGGCGCTCACGCTTCAGCCACCACGCGGCAAGGACAGGCTGAACGTCGTCGGCGGAAGCTATGCATTCGATTTTCACCGGTCGCTACGGC
Source organism: Sphingomonas sp. STIS6.2 (assembly GCF_000732685.2). NCBI lineage: Bacteria > Pseudomonadati > Pseudomonadota > Alphaproteobacteria > Sphingomonadales > Sphingomonadaceae > Sphingomonas > Sphingomonas sp. STIS6.2. Next base: position 8,582 of record NZ_JPDP02000008.1, on the reverse strand, counting down.
TCAGCCTGAACGTCGCTCACCAGCGCCGCACGGCTGACAATGCGATTTACGACTATACGGCCACATCCGCATCGGCGGGTGTCACGGCCCGTTTCTAAGGGGATGATGATGAAGATCCGCATGGCGCATTCGCTTGTTCTGCCGTTGCTCATGGCCGCTGCGGCCGCCGGGGCGCAGGTACCAACCGCGCCCCCCACGCCTGCGTCGACCGGTGCCGTGCCCAACGACGGGTATCGGCTGGCCCCCAATGACGAGGTCGAGGTGACGATTTTCGGCCAGGGTCCGGGTCAGGTGGTCAAGACGCGCGTCAAAAACGACGGCACGATCACCCTGCCGTTCCTCGGCGCGGTCCAGGTGCGCAACCAGACCGCGCGGGAACTGGCCGCGGACATCGCCGCCCGGCTGCGAAGCGGCGGCTATTTCGTCAAGCCCGTCGTCAATGTCGAGGTCACGCAGTTCGTCAGCAGTTCGGTGACCGTGTTCGGCGAGGTCGGAACTCCCGGCATCTATCCGCTCGATCTGCAGCTGACCGTCGGCATGACGCTCGCCCGCGCGGGCGGCACGCGTGGGACAAGCGCGGACTTCGCGATCTTGAAGCGCGACGGCGACCCGGTCGAACACCGCATCCTCCTCTCGGACCTCAGCGGCGAATGGAGCGCGGCGACGCTGCTCGAGGCGAAGGACACGCTCTTCGTTCCGGTCGCGCCTGTGGTCTATATCTACGGTCAGGTGAATTCGCCCGGATCCTTCCCCTTGAAGACCGGGATGACGGTTCGCCAGGCACTGGCTCGCGCCGGTGGTCCGACGCTTGCCGGATCGACGCGGAACGTCACGATCTTCCGCGATGGTGAGAAGTTGAAGAAGGTCGATCTCGACGGCGAACTGAAGGCCGAGGACTCGGTCTTCATCAATGAAAAATGGCTCTGAATCAGTGATCGGATTCCGGTGGCCGGGATGTCTCGTTTCATGCGGTGCCCTGCGCGTTCGTCGTCGCCAGGTCCGTTTCGCAACAGCCTGACGTCTGCGGCCACGGCCTGAGAAGAGGGCGCGCCGGCAACGGGGCGCCTTTTTTCATGCCCTACTGCCCCGCCACGTCCGTCGCCGCCGGCGCCGGCGCACCCCGCTACCCGGGCCAGCCGTCGCGATTCCCCCGGCGTTGGTCGAGTGACGCTTGCACGGGTCACCGGCTTGGGTGATGGGCGTGCCGATGCGACATAACGGCCTGTTCATCGCGCTGGGGGGCGCTGCGCTGGTCGCGACGGCTGGCGTTGCGGTCATGATTGCGCCCGCGCGAACCGGTCTGCCGATCACGCTCGATCCCGCCGCCGATGCCCCCTCCGCGACTGGGCCGCGCAAGCCTGCGCATCCGCGCTATACCGGCGTCAACATCGCGACGGGCGGCTTTGCCTCCAAGCGCATTCCCGGGCGCTACGGCTTCGACTATTTCTACCCCAGGCCACAGGAGACCGCGCCCTTCGTCGCCGCGGGCATGAACGCGATCCGCGTGCCCGTTCTCTGGGAACGGCTGCAACCGCGGCCCAATGCCCCGATCGACGCCGCGGAACTCGCACGGCTCGACGAATCGATCGCGGGGCTCGGCGGGTTCGGCCTGATCATCCTCGACGTGCACAATTACGCCAAATACCGGGGACAACGGCTCGACCAGATCGACCCGCGCGGCGCCATGCTCGCCGACCTCTGGACCCGCCTCGCCCGCCATTATGCCGGGGATCAGCGCATCGCGTTCGGCGTGATGAACGAACCCAATGGCCTCTCCGCCACGGCGTGGCGACCGATTGCGGAGGCGTCGTTACAGGCGATCCGCGCGACGGGCGCGCGCAATCTGGTGCTCGTCCCGGGAACGAACTGGTCGGGTGCTCATTCCTGGACGAAAGGCAGCGACTCGAACGGCGAGGCGTTGAGAACGCTCGTCGACCCGGCGAACAACATGGCGTTCGAGATGCACCAATATCCGGATGCCGACTCCTCGGGAACGCATCCGGAATGCGTGTCGCCAAAGGCCGCCGCACAGGCATTCGACTCGGCCACCGCCTGGCTGCGCGCCAACAAGGCACGGGGATTTCTCGGCGAATTCGGCGCGAGCAGCGACCCGAACTGCCTCGCCGCGCTCGATGCGGTGCTCGGCACACTTGACGCGGGCTCGGACGTCTGGCTCGGTTGGACCTATTGGGCAGGCGGCGCCCTGTGGGGGCCGTATATGTACAGCGTGCAACCCGACAAGACCGGGGACAAACCGCAAATGTCTATCCTGATACGGCACAAATCTTAATGATCACAGGGTATAGTGGCCTGGTGGAGCCGTACGGCAATCCTATTGTGCGTTGCAGCAACGTCGCGTACCCGCTCCCCGGATCGGCAAGGCAGATACAAGAATTATGTTGAAGTCATGGATTGCATCGCTGACGCGCTGGCTGGACGGCCGCGGATGGGCCGAGCCCCCCGTGATCGAGCTGACGCATCGCTACACCCCGCCCGCCGCGCCGGTCGTCGACCTGCCCGCGGATCCCGTCCCGGCAAGCACCGCGACGCGGCTGATCGGCGACCGGCGCCGGATCGCTGACACGTTCGATGCCGCACGCCCGGTGCGGACCCGCGGCGAGCTGTTCGGACGCGCGGTCGAGCTCGACCATCTGCTCGCCGCGACGCTCGACTTTCATCAGCATGCGGTGATCCACGGTGCGCGCGGCTCGGGCAAGACGTCGCTGGTGCGCGTGCTCGGTGAGCATGCGGATGAATCGGGCGCCGTCGTGCTCTATTTCGCGTGCGAACCGCATGCGACCTTTGCCGACATCATCCGGCTCTATCTCGACGCGCTCCCGCCCGCAGCCTTCGCGCCCGGCGGACAGCGTGCCTTTGCGCAGAAGCTCGAACAGATGCCGGAGAATTTCGGCCCGCGGGCGTTCGTCGATCTGGTGGCAGACCGCGTCACCGCGCCGACGATCCTGATCTTCGACGAGTTCGACCGGATCGAGGATGCGAGCGTGAAGAGCGACGTCGCGGCGGCGATGAAGCTGCTGTCCGACGCGCTCGTGCCGGTGCTGTTCGTGCTGGTGGGAATCGCGCGGACCGTGTCCGACGTCGTCGCTGGCCACCCGTCGCTGCGCCGGCACATGCGGATCGTGTCGCTGGGCCGGATCGGCGCCGACAGCGTCGACGCGCTGATCGCACGTGGCGAGGCCAATACCGGCGTCCGGTTCGATACCGATGCGCGCGCGATGATCGCCGATGCCGCCTGTGGCTCGCCCTATCACCTGCGTATGCTGGCCGGGCATTCGTCGCTCGCCGCTGTCAGCAGCGACGCGGATATCGTCACCAAGGCGCATACCCGCACCGGCTTCGTCGATGCGTTCAGCCACTGGGCGCAGATGAACGAGCCCGATGCACGGCTGTTCGCTAAGGTCGTGCTCGGCTGCACGATCGAACAGCGCGATGCGCTCGAGGCTTTGGCCCGCGCCGCCGCGACGATGGACGTCGTTTTGCTTGATACCGATCGATATGATCGTGCCATTTCGATGCTAGACCCCGCATTGGTCCGCGAACGGGGCAATGACGGCGAACACGATGGCGTGTATTTCCGTGACAGTACCGCGCCGCAGATGCTGATCGCGCTGTTGATGACGACCCCTGTTTCCACCACGGCGGCCCGGCTTGGCGCACCGCAGGAGAGCAACCTTGCTAATACCCGCTGATCTGATCGCGTCGCTCAAGGCGCGCTGGCGTATCGAGCTGGCGATCATTCTGCTGATCGTCGTGCTGGTCGCACTCTGGACGGCCGTCACGCCCAAGACCTATGTCGCGCAGTCCTCATTGCTGTTCGACGGTGGCCCGGCCCAGTCGGTTACCGACGAGGCGGCGCCGCAGGATGGCGTGGCCGCGCTCGTCGCGACCCAGGCCGACGTCCTGCAGAGTGAGGCGATCGCCGCCGCGGTCGTCCGCGACCTGAAGCTTGCCGCCAACCCGCAGATTGCTGACCAGTGGCGTGCGCGCACCGGTGGCACCGGCGACGTCAACGCCTGGTATGGTCGTCAGCTGCTCGGCGGGCTCGAGGTCATACCGGGCCGGACCTCGCGCGTGCTCGCGATCCGCTTCAAATCGGCCGATCCGCAATTCTCGGCCCAGGTCGCCAATGGCTTTGCCACCAGCTACCTAGATGCGCGCCTACAACTGCAGACCGATCCCGCCCGCACCTATTCGCGCTGGTTCGAGGATCGCACGCGCGAGGTCCGCACCGCGCTCGAGCAGGCGCAGGGCCGGCTGACCGCGTTCCAGCGTCGCACCGGGATCGTCGACACGACGACCAACAACACCGACGCCGCCCGCCTGACCGAATTGTCCGGCCAGCTGACCGCAGCCGAAGCGGCGGCGGCGGATGCCGGCGCGCGGGCTGGCGGCGGCAGCACCGGGCTCGACGTGCAGTCGGCCGGTGTCGTCCAGGGTCTGCGCACGCAGATCTCCGCCAAGACGGCCGAAGTCGCACAGCTCAGCGCGGATCTTGGTCCGAACCACCCGCAGCGTCAGGCCGCCGAGGCGGAACTGTCGGCACTGCGTCGCCGGCTCGCGGTCGAGACCGGGACGAGCACCAATGCGGTGCGCGTCGCCAGCGGTGCGGCGAGCAGCAAGGAAAGCCAGATGCGCGCCCTGCTGAACCAGCAGCGCGGCAAGATGCTGTCGCTGGCGGGCGACCGCGCCGAGCTCGACGTGCTCCAGCGCGACGTCGATTCGGCGCGTGCGGCCTATGACACCGTGACCCAGCGTCTCGGCACGATGCGGCTGCAGAGCGAAGCGCCGTCGACCAACGTCGTCCAGCTCGACGTCGCGCAGCCGCCGATGTTCCCCTCCTCGCCCAACGTACCGATGCGGTTGGCGCTCGGCCTCGTGCTGGGCGGAATGCTGGCAGCGGGGACGGCGCTGGCGCTCGAACTGTGGCGGCCGCGGGTGCGGACGTCGAGTGGCGCAGCGACCGCCATGGGTGTGCCCGTGCTGGGCTCGGTATCGTTTTCGCAGTCGCGCGTCGCGTCGCTGCTGGGTGGAAGGCAGACGTCATGAGGCTTCGTTCGAGCGAAACGGCAAATGTCGTTCGTCCCGCGGTCGCGCCGGGCGCCGAAGCGCCCAGCCAGCGGCAGCTTCTGGGCAAATTGCTGTCGCTGTCGCCCGAGGCGCATCGCCAGATCGAGCATCGCCAGGCCGAAACCGGGCTATTGTTCGGCGAGGCGGCGGTCCAGCTCGGCTTTGCGACCGAGGAGCAGGTGCGCCGCGCGATCGAGCTGCAGCAGGGCTTCACGGTTCTTCCCGAGGGCGATGAGCGCGTCGATCCGCTGGTCGTCGCAGCATTCGCGCCCGACGATCCCATCGCGGTCACCGCGCGCGACATTCGCGCGATCGTGACGCGCGACGTCCGTCCCGACGGCTCTCCGCTTCAGGGGATCGCGATGATCGGGATCGACGACGAGACGCTGCATACCACCGTGCTCACCGCCAATCTGGCGGTCGCGTGCGCCCAGGCCGGCTATTCGACGCTGCTGGTCGATGGCGGCATCGGCGCACCGCGTCAGCACGGGCTGTTCCGCCTGCCAAACCGCACCGGTCTGTCGACGCTGCTGTCCTCGGGCGGCCGCGTCGAGGCGATCGCCCAGACGACCGCGATCCCTGGCCTGTCGCTGCTGTCGGCGGGTCCGAGCGTCCCCAACGCGTCGGAGCTCTTCGATCGCCAGCGGCTTGCCAACACGCTCGATCCGCTGCGCGATCATTATGGGCTGGTCATCTTCGATGCCGGCCCCGCCAGCGCGACGCAGCTCGAGGCGTGTTTCGGACTCGACGCGGCGATCATCGTTGCGCGCCGCAACCGGTCGGACGCGCGCGCGCTGCGCAACGCCGCGGCCGTGCTGCAGGAGCATGCCACCCCGGTGCTCGGCTCGATCCTGATCGATTGAGCATGGTGGGCATGATGGAGCTTCGGCGAATCGGCCACATCGACGTGGTCGCCACCGATGTACCGGGTGCGGTTGCACAGGTCGTTGCCGCGGTAGAAGGCGACGGTCCGGCCATCTTCGGCTTCTGCAATGCGCACAGCGTCAACCTTGCGCGGGCGGATCCCGCCTTCGTGACCGCGACGCGGGCGGGCGTGTTCTTCAACGACGGCAGCGGCGTCGATATCGCCAGCCGGCTGCTCTACGGCACACGCTTCCCGGCCAATCTCAACGGCACCGACCTGACGCCCGCGGTGCTCGCCGCACTGCCGGCGGGAACGGGCGTCTTCCTGCTCGGCAGCCCGCCAGGCGTCGCGCAAAAAGCCGCTGCGATCCTGGCAGAGCGCTTCCCGAACATCCGTATCGCGGGCAGCCATCACGGCTTTTTCAGCGCCGACGAGGCACCCGCCCTCTCGGAGCGGATCCGCGCATCGGGCGCGCGACTCGTGCTTGCGGGCATGGGACAGCCGCGGCAGGAAAAATGGGCGGCCGCCAATGCGGGCGCGGTCGGTGCGGTGATCCTGTGCATCGGCGCCTTTCTCGATTTCACTGCGGGCCAGTTCGTCCGCGCGCCGCTCTGGATGCAGCGCGCGGGCATCGAATGGACCTTCCGCCTTCTGCAGGAGCCCCGACGGATGGCGTCACGCTATCTTGTCGGGAACGCGACCTTCCTGGCCGCGACGCTCGGACAACGGATGAAGCGATGAAACAGATGATGCCTCCTCGCCTGCACCGCGCACTCTCGCGCCTGCGTAACGCGCCGCCACCGTCCTATGACGAACGCTATCCGAGCGTCGACGTGTTCGAATGGCGTCCCGCGGGCAGCGCGATCAATTTCGGCGACCGGCTGGCGACGGTCGTCGCCGAGCGTGTTCTCGCGCTGCACGGCCGCAGCCTCGACGAGGAGACGGCGCGCGACGCGACGCTGTTCACGGTCGGATCGGTGATGCATTTCGCCAAGACCGGCGACACCGTCTGGGGCTCGGGCGTCAACGGCAAGATTCCCGCCGATCGTCACGCTTTCGACGCACTCGACATCCGCGCGGTCCGCGGTCCGCTGACCGCGGCGTTCCTTTCGGAGCGCGGGCTGGACGTCCCGGCGGTCTATGGCGACCCCGCGCTGCTGCTGCCGACGCTGTTCCCCGACCGCTTCAAGCGGCATAGCGCCCAGCCGGTCCTGTTCGTCCCCAACCTCCACGACCTCACGCTCGCGCCAACGCTCGGTTTGCCGTTCGTGTCGCCGCTGCGCGGCTGGAACGCGGTCGCCGAGGAGATCGTCGGCGCCGAGCTCGTGCTCGCAAGCTCGCTGCACGGCGTGGTGATCGCCGAGGCCTTCGGCATCCCGGCAAGGCATGTCCGCCTCACCGAGACCGAGCCCCCGTTCAAATATGACGATTATGCGCGCGGGACCGGACGATCCGGCATCGACTCCGCGAACAGCGTCGCTGAAGCGCTCGAAATGGGGGGCGCACCGCCGATATCCTTCGATCCCCAGGCGCTGCTCGCGACATTCCCGCACGATCTGTGGGAGTGAGTTATGGCTGCCCCCTCATTAGGTAAACAGGTCGGACGCGGCGCGATCTGGTCGGTCGTCAACAGCGCGCTCGTCCAGGTCATCAACCTCCTGGTCTTCCTGGTGACCGCACGGTTCGTCCCGGTCGCCGATTTCGGCATCCTCGCCACCTGCCTGCTCTTCGTCGAGCTGTTCAAGCAGATCTCGGTCGAAAGCTTCGCCACCGCGATCGTCTCGCGCGGTGCGCCCGACGCCGGCGACTACAATGCCTGCTTCCTGCTGATCCAGATCGGCGCGGTGATCGGCGCGGCGCTCATGCTGCTGTCGGCGCAGTTCATCTCGGAGATCATGCACAATGAGCGGATCGAGTTCGCGCTCCGGCTGACCTCCGTCCTGCTGCTCAGTTCGGGGCTGTCGCGCACGCATGAGGCGTGGATGACGCGCCAGTTGCTGTTCAAGCCGCTCGCGATCCGCTCGATCCTCGCGCTGCTCGTCGGCGGCGGTGCGGGCCTGTTCCTCGCGATGAACGGCTGGGGCCTGACCGCGCTCGTCGTACAGCAGCTCACCACCTCGCTGCTGTCGACGATCCTGCTCTGGGTCGTCAGCGACTGGCGGCCGAGCCTGCGCGTCGAGCGCGCCAAGCTGCTCGCGACCTGGCGCTATGGCCGCCATGTCGCGATCACCGGCTTCACCAACTTCGCCAATACGCAGAGCGACACGTTTTTCTCGTCCTATTATCTCGGCGCGTCGGCGACGGGTATCTACAACGCCGCCAAGCGCATCCTGCTCGGCCTCAATCAGCTGATGGCATCCGCGCTGTCGCGCGTCGCGCTGCCGACCTTTGCCGAACTTCGCGACGACGAGGAACGGCTCCGTGGCGCGTTTCTGAACGCGGTATCCTTCACCACCGCGATCACCGCGCCGATGTTCCTGTCGCTCATCGCGGTCAGCGATCTGGTCGTGCGCGTCGCGCTCGGCGCGAAATGGATGGAGGCGGCACCGATCATCTCGATCATCGCCGGCACCGCCTATCTGACGACGATCGGCCAGTATAATCAGGCGATCATCCTGGTGAAGGACAA